>CAYMWP010000006.1:61612-68148 GCA_964393895.1 uncultured Anaerolineales bacterium
AATGTACCCGTTTACCGCATCTGGAATGCACCGCAGAGGAATCAAATGTAAGTTGGGCAAGACCTCCGAGGTCTAGGGTCTCTACTGAAATGAAAACACATCCGAATCAAATGAAGGTTGATCAAGTCAGTTGGGTTGCTCATCAACTTTAACGTACCTGCCCTGAAGCAAGGCCTTCGCAGACGTGGCCTGGGTCTGTAGGAAGAGCGTACAGAATCTCGGCGGTCTCTGCGGCTCTGCGGTAAACAGATACCATCTAATTTTCTTCGCGTCCTCTGTGTTTCTGTGGTTAGATGGCTTTTTTCCGGGGAGTCTCGGTCTATATTCTGTGCATTTGCGCATCTGCAATTTGTTTACTGGTCGCCATCGAGTTGGTCGAGTAATTGCTGGTAAGCCTCAATGTTGGGAGGACGGAGCATGATTATGGCTCGGATAGTTGCTTGGGCTTCTTTGTACTGCTTGGCCTCAATTTGCAGGTCGCCCAGCTTGTCCAAGTGTTCCATGGCCTGTTCGACGTTTCCAGAGTCGAGGTGTGTCTGCGCCAGTCGCGCTCGCAGGGGGATGTCGTCAGGCCGCTCGCGGACTGCGTCTTCCAGGATGGCAAGGATGCGCTCCGTTTTGCCCTCGCCCCGGTAGATTTTCAAGAGAGCGTCGAGTTCGGCAATTGCCAGTTGGGGCTGGTTGAGACGGTAGTGAAGTTCCATCAGCGTCAATCGTGCTCGTTCGTCGCCAGAGGCGAGGTCGCGAATTTGTTCGTACACTTCGATTGCGCGTCGCCACTCTACGCGCTGCATATAAATATCGCCTATTTTGTGCAATATGCGAACTTTCCATCTGTGTTCGGGATTGCCACGCGGGGCCAGCCGCAGGGCTTCTTGGTATGTCTCACGCGCCTGATCCATCTGTGCCATTTGGTAGTAACTGTCGGCCAGGTTCAGGTAATGGGTCAGTGCCTTGTCAATTTCTCCGTGGCTGATGAGCATACTTATCAATTTGGTTCGCACTGCGATGTTCATCGGCGCCAACTTTAGAGCTCGCTGGTATACGGCCATCGCCTGGCGGGCATTGCCCTGGGTTAGATAGGCATCGGCGATGACGATCAGTTTGGAGACGGCGCCATTCCCCTTTCCCATCGCCAGCAGGATTTGGGCCAGTTGCCGGTGGATGGGTATGTAGGTGGGGGCTTGATCCAGGACGTAATAACACTCCTCCAGTGCGGCGTAGAATAGGCCGCGTTTGGTGTATTCTTGTGAAAGTGCCATTGATTCCAGGATTCTGTCCGAGCCGGGTATGGTCAGCATTTCAGCCAGGCTCAGGACGGGCCCTTCTTCCGTCAGTGTGTTCAGTCTCTGGCGGGCCTGGATGACTTTGTCTTCCCATCCTTGCTCGCTCAGGAAGGTGACCAGGGAATTGGTGAACTCGAGTGCTCTATCCCTATCTCCTTTGGCGATATAGCCATCGGCCAGGTGTTCGTAGAGTTGGATCAGGTCGTCGGCGTGCTCGCGCCGGACTGTGGCCAGGTCTACGATCTTTAGTCCTTCGACAAAGTGTTCCAATGCCTCGTCTACGCGCCCCTTGGCGCGGTAACACTCGCCCAGCGCAAAGTGGCTGCCCAAAGCATAGTCGGGATGAGAGACTGTGTGCTCGAATTGAGAAATAGCGGCATCAAAGCGCAATTTGTCCTGGTATAGCAGACCCAGGTTAAAGTGCACGGCCGGTCGGTCCACTCCCGCCTGGATCACTTGCTCGTAGGCGTCAATTGTTTCCTCGATTTTCCCCCGAGTCTGGAGGTCAATTGCTCGGCCGATGAGGGTGTCAATCTCCATCTTGCTGAGCCGGGGGGCTGCGGTCGGTCTGGTTTCTATCTCTTCCGCAAAAAAGCTCTCGGCCAGATCCGTCAGTGCTTTCTGGCGAGCGAGTTCTATGGGGCTGCCTCGCTCCTCGGCGGCTTCACCCTCCGACATACTCTCAAAGTCCAGTATATCAGGACTGAGCGGCTCTTCCAGCATCGCGGTGAGTAGCCCGGCGTCTCCTTCGGCGGTCTCGGTCTCTGGCTCGACGGCGACTCGCTCGTCGTAGCGCAGGCTTTCGAGAACGGCCAACACTTGGGGGCTGTGTGGAGCCAGTTGAAGGGCGTATTCACACACTTGAATGGCATAGCTCATCTGGCCCTGCTTCTGGTAGAGGCGTGCCAGGATCAGACATTTCTCGATTGCCTCGTTCGTCTGGCCCCGGCGCTGGTAGTGTTGGAGCAATTGCACGTGAGCCGGCAGGCAATCGGGCCAGGCGCAGGCCGCATCCTGCCAGCGCTCCAGTGCCAACTGAGCAGCTCCTTGACTCTGATATTGCTCGGCAGAGGCCATATAGGCTTCGGCGGCCTCTTCTCCCCGACCCAACTGTTTCTGTATCTCGCCTATGCGTTCCAAAAGCGCTGGGTCATCGGGTGAGAGTTCGCTGGCCTGGCGGTACGCATCCAGGGCATCTTCAAGCTGCCCGGTGTTGAAGAGAGCTGCCGCAATGCCAGTCAAGGCCCCGACGTCGTGGGGAAGCTCATCCAGCGCGCGCTGGTAAGCGGCGGCGGCTCTGTCCCAGTCATTGTCCCAGGCGGCTCTGGCCCCAGCCTGCATAGCCTCTGTGAAGGCTTTGCGGTTACCTGCCACGGTTATTCCCTTTCCCCTACCCCATCAATTTTACCAGAATGCCTTTTTGGGCGTGCATGCGGTTTTCGGCCTGGTCCCACAGCACCGAGTGTGGGCCATCGCAAACCCCGTCGGTGATCTCTTGCCCGCGATGGGCCGGCAGGCAGTGCATGGCGATGACGTCCGCTTTGGCCTGCGCTATCAGTTCCTCGTTGACCTGGTAGGGCTGAAAGGTGCGCGCCCGTTCCTGGGCCTCCTCCTCCTGGCCCATCGAAGCCCACACGTCGGTGTAGACGGCGTCGGCCCCGGCGACCGCTTCCCAGGGATCGTTGGTCGCCAGCAGTTGGCTGCCGCTGCTCTGGGCAAACTTTTGCCCCAATTTCCACACGTCGCCCGGCATCTCGTACCCTGGCGGCCCGGCGATGGCGAAATCCATCCCCAGCAGGCTGGCGCCAAAGAGGAGCGAGGTGGCCACGTTGTTGCCGTCGCCGATAAAGGCCAGTTTACGTCCCTTCAAATCCTGCCCCTTGTTCTCGACGATGGTGAGGAGATCGGCCAGCCCCTGGCAGGGATGGTTATAGTCGGAGAGGCCGTTGATGACGGGCACGCGCGAGTACTCGGCCAGGGTGAGTATGTCGGCGTGGGCAAAGACGCGCGCCATGATGCCGTCCACGTAGCGGGAGAGGACGCGGGCCACGTCGGGCACGCTCTCCCGCTCGCCCAGTTTGATCTCAAAGGGGGAGAGGTAGAGCGCCTGTCCGCCCAGGTGGATCATTCCCATCTCGAAGGAGACGCGGGTGCGCAGGGAGGGCTTTTGAAAGAGCAGCCCCAACGTCTTCCCTTTGAGCAGGGGCGAGTTGCCGCCAGCTTTCCAATCTTCTTTCAGTTCGAGTGCCAGATTTAGCAGGCCGCGCAATTCGTCGGGCGTCAGGTCTGCCAGGTTGAGAAAGTGATCCATTTTTACCTCCGGGTGTGTTTGGGGATAGTATACCACAAGAAGCGGGAGACACAATAGACAAACAGTGTTTGCCCTGCCCGCCCGCTCTTGGCTCGATTCTACTCCACAATCTCAACCCGTGCAAGTCGCCGCGCACTCGGCGGGGCGCGGGCGGGAGCTGGTGCTGACGCCAAAACGAGACCGCCATGGCTGCAATGGTTGGACGATTTTCACTACCGTACACTTTTTCATCACGAATGTCACAAATGGACGAATGACACGAATTTCGTCAAAATTGGATAAAAAACATTCGTGACATTCGTATATTCGCGCAATTCGTGATCACAGTTTGGTTGCTTGGCAAGAAGTGCACGGTAGCAAAGGACGGTTTTGCTTTTGACTTGTACGCAAGATGCGGATATACTGTAACTGCTCAGCTTGGTAGCTATTTAGACCTCCGAGGTCTCATTGCAGCTTATTCGAGCGCAAAACATTGGCCGGTTTAAACATTTGCAGTGGGCGAAACGGTTGTCAAAGACCTCGGAGGTCTGGCCTGAGCAGTTACGATATACCAACATAGTCTCGGCGGAGACGATGACGGTATAGCCTTGAGTCTTTGCCGTGAATGATCCTGGCCGAACCTTCCGCATCATGGCCTAGGCAGGCCCTCGTCCGTGCAATTGGGGCGCTGGGCGCCATCGAACCGTCAGGCTGGTTTGAGCGGGCTATAGCCGGTCTGTGGTTGGCAGCCTACAAGCGGCAGCTGCGGGGAAGTGAGAATTGAACATGGGAGTGGTCGTCGTCAGTGCGGTGACAGGCCGGGCAAAACGCTGAAAGAAGGTGAATATGGTTAAACAGAAATCACGCTATGACAAGGCTCGATGGGTTTTCCTGGCGCTGTTTCTGCTATCCACTTTCGTGCTCCTGCTCCTTGGGATCCCTTTGTACTCCTCTGCAGTGGCGGAATCGCCCGATGTTCCTTCCGCTTCTCGCGGTGAAGCCTTGGCTGTAGTAATAGCTGCAGTCACTTCGTGTCTTACATCTGTCACCGCGTTCATTGGGTTTGTCTCAACAACACTTCTTGCGTGGAGAAAAGACAAAAGAGAGGCAACGGCATTGGAGCAACAGAGGAGGCTTCAAGAGATTCAAATCGAAAAAGCAGAACTCGAGCTCTCCTCATCTCTACCCACGTGCCCTAATTGTGGCACGGCAAACCGAAGAATGGCCACGTTCTGCATCCGCTGCGGTACACGGTTGTCTCCACCACCTGCCGGGCAATAGGGATGTTGCATCGGGGGTTGTAGGGTGGCGTTGTGGATGAGCGAGAACTGAGAACTGTACAGACCTCGCCAAGATGCGCCCAGAGTAGCGCCAGCTCTGGGCGCTTGTGCTTCTGGCAGACGTGTTGGCATGCTATACTTTCAACGGTCATAAAGATTGTGGCCGTGGCATGCTAGAACCCCATCCCCTCTCGGGCCGCGCGCCACAGGTTGGCGCGGATCTGCTTCTGGTCGCGGCCAAACTGGCGCAGGAGCGCCTTTATCTGTGCCCGCTTGGAGGTGAACCCCTGGGGGCAGGGGGCCTCCTCAGGGAAGCCGGCCGCCCGTCCATAGCGGGCCAACTCTTTCTCCGGGACATAGATCAGGGGGCGGATGACGGTCACGGCCCCGTCAAAGAACCTGACCCGGGGAGCCATCGTCTCCACTCGTCCGGTGAACAGCAGGTTGAGGAGCGTCGTGGCGGCGGCGTCGTCGGCGTTGTGGCCCAGGGCCAGCTTGTTGCAACCCAGACCAACGGCGGCGGTAAAGAGCGCCTTGCGCCGGTTCCAGGAGCAGCGGAAGCAGTCGAGCGGCAACGGCTCATCCGGCTCCAGTTCCAGCGGGGCAAAGTGATACTCGACGCCCAGCTCGCGGAACCAGGGCTCCAGTTCGGGACGCAGATCGGGAAAGCCGGCCGGCGCGCCGCCGACGTGGAGGGCCAGCAGTTCGTAGTGGCAGCCTGCCTTGAGCCGGTAGCGGAGCAGCAGTTGGAGCAGGGCGCGGCTATCTTTCCCGCCGGAGACGGCCACCGCTACCCGGTCTCCCTCGGTCAGCAAGTCGAACTCTTTGCAGGCTCGGGCGACGGATTTTAGTAGAAAGAAGGCGATGCGGTCAGGATCGTTCATCGCTTCTGCCGCCGGCGACGTTGAGCGCCGTTTGCTTGTTCGTCCGCTTACCGGGCGGCTGGTATCCTTTTACGATTCTATGATCCCTCTCAGCAGGTTGAGGCCCTCTTCGACTTGCTTGGCAACCAGCCCAGACACCGCTCCACCGCCGGGGATGTCGTATTCGACGGTCATACTGATGTCCACTTGATTGCCCTGTTCGGACAGGGTGAACAGCCAGGTGCTGGGGACGCCTTGCGTCTGTACTCCAAAACGTTCGTTGGGGGCGAATTCTATGACCTCTCCTGTGCCACTGAACGTGGGCAGGGGGCCGAGCTTGAATTTCCAATCATACGTGGCGCCCACGCCCGCCCCGGATACGTTAGCGACGTTGGTCAGGGGTGGGACCCACTCGGGCCACCGGCCGAGATCGGCGAGCAGGTTGAATATCCTGTCCACAGGTGCGTCGAGTTTCGCTGTTTTTTCGATTGTAGCCATTAGTTGCCTTTCTGTGTTGGTTGGTGGGCCTCAACTTGACCGTGGGGCAATCGTGGGCAGGTTTCCATACCTACTCCCACAGTTGGGGATTGCCGCAGGCGACCACGGTTAAACGTGGAACTGGTTGGTTTTGTTGAGGTGTGAAAACCCGGTTTTTTGCACAGGGGGGATTTTATCACACATAGCGCGAACGCGCCAACTTGTGCATCAGGGCGTGGGATAGGTCTCTCGCTGTTCGACTGGATTGATTCGAATAGGGTGTGTTTAAAATGATCTGGGTAAGACCTCCGAGGTCTATAGGGTCTCTACTGAAACGAAA
>CAYMWP010000007.1:0-64128 GCA_964393895.1 uncultured Anaerolineales bacterium
CTCCGCTGCGCTCCGCCAGCCGTCGGCCTGGCGGCTCATCCGCCGCGCCGTTAGCTTGCTGGATTGTAAAAAACCTCTGGAGTTTAAAAAATCGATATGCCAAGATTTGCCACTTACCTTCATCCCCATGTGTTTTCCACCTCTAAACCAGTTGACCAAATCGAGTTTGTTGGTCAGTCTCTCCCACACTTTGATGCAGTTCGTAAGGGGTTAGTCGAGGCTTTGGCTGATTATCCTTCAATTCCGCCAACCCAAGCGGATTTCAACGAATTCTATCGGGTTCACGATCAACTGTACCTCAATAAACTGCAAAAAATGGCCCGTGATGAAGAAGTGGCAGAGTTGCCCAAACTGAGTATTGAATGTACCGGCTTAGAATATGGCATTCCTGGCTATCAATACGCTTTAGGCGGAATGTTTGAAGCTGTTAAGCAAATGAAAGCCGGCACTTTGGAACGAGCCTATTGTTTCAGTATCGGCGGACATCACGCTCACCCTGATTGGGGGCACGGATATTGTATGCTCAATCCTTTGGCGGTGACAGCCCGGTATGCACAAGAACAGGGATTTGAAAACGTACTTGTTATTGACTGGGACCACCATCACGGAGATGGAACTCAAGCGATTTTTGCCAATGATAAAACGGTCTATTGCATAAGCATTCATAGCGTGCTTGATTTGTATATGTCCTTCCAAAAAGTTTTACGACAAGGAACCACCACTGCGGCAGAGGAAGTAGGGCAGTGTAATATTCCGATACTCAACAAGACCTTTGATGATGACTTTTGGAAACAGATGGGACTGGAAGGGAAATACTACCGAGCCGAGCAAAGTCTAACAGAATTTCAAGCAAAGCTAGAGGAATTACCTTGGGTGCCGGACATCGTGATGATATTTTCGGGTTACGATGCTCATCGGGAAGATTGTGGTCGAGATATTCAAGAGTGGGTGAATGAAGATTTTGAGAAACTGACCATTTATGTTTTAGAAATGGCCAGGAAAGCAGCATGTCCTATTCTATCGGTTCACGGAGGTGGTTACAATGTTCCTGTTACAGTTTCGGCAGCATTGGCCCACGTCCACACTTTGGCTACACAGTTGTAAAGACCAAGTGCAAGCTAACAAATCAATGCACGCGAATTGCTAACGCCCGTTTTTTCAAGGGTTATTTGCCAGCAAAGAAATGGGGAATTGTGGCGACTATTGCCCACCCGCAATCGCGTGATTTCAAGCGTTGGGCCGCCCTTCCCCATATAAAGCATAGAGAGGAGGCTTACCAATACTCCATTTCATCGTCCCCCGAACTCTTCGGATCAACCAAACTATCACAAAAGGAGGCAACCAAGATGGGATTACTAACGTGGATTGTTGTCGGTGCAATTGCCGGTTGGTTGGCAGGCCAGGTCATGAAAGGTTCGGGCTTTGGCCTGATTGGCGATATCGTGATCGGCGTTATTGGCGCACTGGTGGGTGGCTGGCTTGCTAGCGCGCTCTTCAATGTGCCGGATGCTATCAACGGATTTAACCTCACCACGATCGTTGTTGCGTTCCTTGGCGCAGTTGTCGTGTTATTTATCGTTCGCTTGCTTAAGCACTAGCCTGGGTAATGTAGACGAGTGAAGAAAGGAGGGGAAGAAGCGATGTCCATTATAACAGCTCCACAAAGCCAGTGGCAGGAAACTGTACGCGAGAACATCCGCGAGGACGCCTCGTTCAGCAAGGAGTACCTGTTGATGAACGCCCTGGCTGGCACGATTGCCAGTTATGGATTGTTTGCCAATAGTCCGGCCGTCGTCATTGGTGCCATGATCGTGGCTATGTTGTTGGGGCCTATAGTAGGCGTCTCATTGGCGTTGGTGGACAGCGATGCAAAGATTCTGCTGAAGAGCCTGTTATCGCTGCTTTCGGGAGCAGTCACGGTCCTTGCGACCGCGTTTATCATTGGTGCCGTCCATAATGATATTCCCATTACCAGCGAGATCATGGCACGGACCGCCCCCAATTTCCTGGATCTAATGATTGCATTGGCAGGCGGTGCGGCAGGCGCCTATGCAACTGTTTCTTTCCGCCAGAGCTTGGCCCTGGTGGGCGTTGCCATCGCGACTGCATTGGTGCCGCCGTTGGCGTCAGCGAGTATTCTGCTCGCGCACGGCGAAATCAACCTGGCGATGGGAGCCCTTGAGCTGGCCGTTGTCAACCTGGTCGCGATCCAGTTTTCCGCCTCTGTCGTTCTGTGGTTAACAGGGTTTCGTCGCGTTACCCGCACCTCCGGGCAGCCCATTGCAAAGTTCCTAAAACAAAATATACTGAGCATTGTCATTCTGGTGGTGCTTGGCGTCTCGCTGTCAGTTAATTCCCGGGATGCCATTGCCGAGCAACTCTTCGAGACGAAAACCCGATTCATCCTGCAACAGGAAATCAATCCTTCTTTGGGGAGCCACGTGACGGGAGTGCGCTTTGAGAGAGTATCGGGGAAAATCATTGTGAGAGCGGTGGTGCGCGGCCCGAATTCGCCTTCCGCCAAACAGGTCGCGGCCCTGGAAGATCAATTGCCATCCTCACCCGATGGTACGCCTGTGATACTGCGAATACGCTTCGTTCAGGTGATGATCATTGATCGAGACGGCCTGCTGGATTCGGATATACCGTTTTGGAGCGATGACTAGCAAGGAATCAAGGTGGCGGCCCAACAAGGGCGTCAACCTGACCGCGCTGGCGCGCGTGTAAGCGGTGGTAGACCGCGCTTTGGAGCTGGATTTCTAACGAGGTTAGTTGCCGCGCAGCCGCGCGGCGGCTGACGCGAGCCGTTAGCGCGGAACGCTTCGCGTCCCGCGCCGTTGGGCCGCGCTTGCTCGGATTTCACCGTCACGCTAGGTCAACGGAGCAAAGGTAATCGGATGTCGCGATGATATGTTTCGGCCATTCCTATCTAATCTAAAAGGAGGCAAAACGATGGATTGGACCAGATTCCCCAAAGTTGAATTGCACCTTCATCTAGATTGCTCGCTCAGTTATGAGGTTATCTCACAGATCGACCCATCGATCACACTTGAGCAGTACCGTATGGACTTTATTGCCCCAGCCAAGTCGGATCTAACAGAGTATCTCAAGCGTGCTCCCAGTAGCTATCCCCTTATGCAGACACAAGAACAGCTTCGCCTGGTGACGTTAGACCTGTTTGAACAACTGCGGAAGGACAACATCCTATACGCCGAGATTCGGTTTGCTCCCCTGCTGCACACCGAAAGAGGGCTTTCACCTCGTCAGGTCGTCGCCAGTGTAGAGACGACAACGGCTCAGGCTGTGCGCGACACCGGCGTTGAGGCGCGCATCATTCTCTGTACGTTGCGCTACTATTCAAGAGCGCAAAGCCTCGAAACCGTGCGTCTGGTTGAAGATTTCCGTGGCACATATGTAGCCGGGTTCGACGTTGCGGCCGACAAACCGGGGAATGTCTTTGATGAGCACCTGGCTGCATTTCAATACGCGCGCGACAAGGATATTCCCTATACGGCACACGCCGGAGAGACACGCGGCCCAGACAATGTCTGGGACACAGTACGGCACTTTGCTCCGTCACGCCTCGGCCACGGTGTACCGTGTCTCGAACGTCCTGAACTGGTTGAACACATTCGGAAACACCGGATCCATCTCGAGGTGTGCCCGACCTCCAACATACAAACGAATACCTTTGAGACTTACGCCAATCATCCCATCGACGAACTCTATCGGGCGGGTATATCGGTGGGCGTGAACACCGATACACGTACCATCTCGAATATCACGTTGAGTGAGGAGTACGAAAAGTTACACGAGACGTTTGGATGGGGTGTTGAGGACTTTTTCAACTGCAATAGGAATGCTCTGGAAGCGGCGTTTATCTCGGACGATGTGCGAGACAGGCTGATGGCGCAATTGGTTGAAGGCTATCAGGTGACTCTATGACCATAACTCTATCGCGTGGAAACCGCACGGCCTAACCAATCGCTGAACCTGACCTGCTAATCGAGGCTCCAATTGTTGCCCGCCTTAGTTTTGCAGCGTTTCGGTTCGCAGGTGATGTCACTGTGAAACCCGCAGGCGGGTTAGCTCGCAGCCGTTAGCGCGGAACGCTTCGCGTCCCGCGCTAACGGCGCGGCGGATGCAGCATCCGCTGGCTAGCCTATGGCTCGCTGACGCTCGCCTCCGGCTAACCAGCGGATTGAGCCGTCCAGCCCGCCTGTCTGGCTCCGCTGTGCTCCGCCAGCCGTCGGCCTGGCGGCTCATCCGCCGCGCCGTTGGGCGGCCAGTATCCACGTTCCGTCAGCGCCTATCTTTTGTGAAAACACGATGAAACTCAAAAGTTCAGCTCAATACGTTTGTGCAATTCTTGCTCCGGCGATGTTTGCCCTGGTCGCCTGTTGCCCCCCTATAACAACAATGCCGCAAGCTACTGCGACAATGCCCCAGGCCACCCAGGAGCTAGCTCCCCTTCCACTGTCAGAACTCGGCCCGTACCACGTAGGCACGCACACGTTTACGCGCGGGGATGCCAGCCGCGATAATCGCCAAGTCGGCATTACGGTGTGGTATCCAGCCCTACGGCCCCAAGAATCAACCTACAGCGGCCCCATCGAAGATGCGGCTCCGGACCTCAGCGGTGCACCCTATCCTTTGATCCTATCATCGACCAAAGTGGCCAGGATACTCGCCCCCTATCTGATCAGTCACGGTTTCGCCTGGGCGAGCGTCGATAGAATCGATACGTACCGTCAGATGAATGACCAGATGTTTGAACAACCACTCGACATCCTGTTTGCGTTGGGCCAGGTTGCCTCCAGTCCGCCAGAGGGTCTGAAGGGCATGATCGACGCCGAACATGCCGGAGCCATCGGCTATTCCTTTGACGGCTACAATGCGCTGGCCTTGAGCGGAGCACGCATCAACCCCGAACACTACCTGGCTCAATGTCCGAACCCTGACGCCACGACCGAAGCGATTCTGTCGCGTCTTTCCGCCTTTGACTGCGCTCCATCTCGCGCATGGGATGAATTCGCCGTCCATGCGGGCGAGGCCATCACCACCAGTGAAGATGGAATGTGGCAACCGATGACGGATGAGCGGATTCGCGCTGTAATGCCGCTGGCCGGGGAAGGGTGGTGGTTGTTCGGTGAAAGGGGATTGGCGGCAGTCGACCGGCCTACCTTAATCATCGTTGGCACCGAGGATGAACTCTACCCGGAAAACACACTGATCTTCGAGCACCTGGGGACACCCGACAAGGCGCTGATCTCGTTCGTCGGTCGAGGCCACATGATGGTGTACGAGTCAAAGATGATCGCCCGCATGGCGCATTTCGCGGCGGCCTTTTTCGGCTACCACTTGCAGGGGCGTGAAGACCTGGCTTGGTACTTCTCGAAGGATTTCGTCGCGCAGCACGATGACCTAGCCTGGGGTGTGCATACGGACAGGTAATGCTCGCGAAGCAAGATGGTGTGTTGCTGGCCGCCCAACCCACGCTGGAGGCGACAGCGCCTATCGGCGCTTTTTGAATCGCGGCTTTTTCGCTTTGCTGGTAAACTTGTTCAGCAAGTTGGTTCTGCAAATCCGGCGCTGCGCCTCAGCTTTTCCGTTGGGCGGCAACTTTCGCTCGCTCATATGAACTCGTTTCACTCAAGGATCCAGACTATGGGAAAGTTCGAACTGGGCGCAATCAAAGTCAGCACTGCTGCAGCGAATGCTCTGACAGAAACCTGTCTTGAGCTAGAAACCCTACTTACCAGGCACCAGGATGGGGATTGGGGCAATGTGGATAATGCCCAGCGCCTGCGAAACGAGTGGGCCGTGGAACACAATGGACTCATCCGCTCAATGTATGAGTTACCAAACGGTGCCTTGCTCCTGGTAAGCACTGCCACTACCCGATCCTGTACTTGGGCTATGCTTGAGACGGAGTATCAAGGTAAGGAGGTCAGCATTCAGGAAGGTTATGCGCTCTGGGCTACATCTTATGACCAAGAGCGGAATCCCTTGATAGCCTTGGAGGAGCCACATGTTGACTTGATGCTGGACCAATTGGCTGCCACGGTGGCCTTGGATGTTGGCACCGGCACCGGTCGATACGCACGTAAACTTGCACAGCGTGGGATCAAGGTTTTTGCCGTTGATCGATGCTCTGAGATGCTAAACGTGGCGCAGCGCCGTGCTCAAGAGAACATGCTGAGGATAGACTTCCTGCGCGGGTCATTGAGCGCCCTCCCCTTCAGGTCAAACTACTTCGAATTGCTGGTTTGCGGACTGGTGCTGTGTCATATCCCCAATCTGATGCAGACGATAGGCGAGTTCTCGCGAGTCACGAGAGCAGGAGGACATCTCTTGATTACCGATCTTCATCCTAATGCTGTGGCAGCAGACTGGCGGACTGTGTTCGCTCAGGCAGAAGCGTGGTACCTGCTGCCCAACATCAGACACACACGGGATGATTATCTTGAGGCTGTGGAAGCGGCTGGCTTCACGCTGCTTGATGTGATCGATTTGTACCTTCGTGATATACCTGATGAAACGATGCCTTACTACGAATCGTGGGTTCGCGAAGAAGGCCACAGGCTATTCGGCTTGATAGTCTTTGCCCAGAGGGTTGCAACAGCAGGTAGGGGGTAAATCTATCAAACGTTGCCGCCCAACACCACATGCACCCGACCTGCTAATCGCGCGACCAAATCGACGTCGGTTTCGTTGTAGAGGGTTGTTTTGAACAGGGGGACAAACTGCAAACCCGCAGGCGGGTGATGTAAACCGTTAGCGCGGAACGCTTCGCGTCCCGCGCTAACGGCGCGGCGGACTGGCGTCCGCTGGCTAGCCTCCGGCTAACCAGCGGATCGAGCCGTCCAGCCCGCCTGTCTGGCTCCGCTGCGCTCCGCCAGCCGTCGGCCTGGTGGCTCATCCGCCGCACCGTTAGCTGGTCGTTCGCGTTTCCTCATCCGAAAATTTCCTTGAGTTCAGTCACTGTTTGTAGTATAATAGAATAAACGTTCTGACAAGAGGAAAATTGATGAATTTCTTGAACCAGATTATTCATGGTGACTGTGAACAAGTGTTAAAAGAGTTTCCGGATAACTCGATTGGCTTGATTTTTACTTCGCCACCCTACGCAGACCAGAGAAAGAACACATATGGTGGTATAAAACCAAGTGAATATGTAGGTTGGTTTTTACCAAAGGCGAAACAATTCTTGCGTGTGCTCAAGCCCACGGGAACGTTCATCCTAAACATCAAAGAAAGAGTTGTAAACGGAGAGCGGCATACTTACGTTATTCAGCTAATACTCCGGCTAAGAGAGCAAGGGTGGTTGTGGACGGAAGAGTTTGTCTGGCATAAGAAAAACTCTTATCCTGGCAAGTGGCCCAATAGATTTAGAGATGGATGGGAAAGATTGATACAATTCAATAAACATCGCAAGTTCAATATGTATCAGGAATCCGTTATGGTTCCCGTTGGAGATTGGGCTCAAGATCGTTTGGCTAACCTTAGTGAAACAGACAAAATCAGAGATGAATCCAAAGTGGAAAGCGGCTTTGGTAAAAACATATCAAACTGGGTTGGGCGTGACAAGGTTTATCCAGATAATGTTGTTCATATGGCTACAGAGTGTTCAAATCGTAATCATAGTGCGGCTTTTCCGATTGACTTGCCAATTTGGTTTATCAAACTGTTCACGGCTGAAGGCGATGTAGTGTTGGACCCGTTTATTGGTTCAGGAACAACGGCAGCAGCAGCTAAACAGCTTGGACGCAGTTATGTGGGGATTGACATTAACGAGGAGTATTGCCGCCTAGCGGAAAACAGGGTTCTGCAAGTGCAACCAAGCCTATTTGAAACAATCCAATACGACAACGCGAAACAAGAAAGCACAATACAAGTACAATCTCGTTTGCTCGAAAGAACTTGAAACTATACGATGGGGAGCTTGGAATGAATCCACTGGATTTAGATGAGGTTCGTCAATTTGTTAACGTCAACATCGTGTCTTTTCATCAACACCGAATCACTTCACTGGAGCAACTCACACTCAACAAGCTACTCAAGAAGAAAAACCCCTACTTGTTCAAGGCCAAACACATCACAACTGCCGGAGAGTTAATGGAAAGCCTGTTAGAGGCTTTCCTGTCTTCATCTGAAGAAAAACACTTTGGGGATTTTCTGGAAGATTTGGCAATTTTCATCGCAGGAAAAACAAGTGGAGGGCACAAGTCAACAGCACAAGGTGTTGACTTGGAATTCATTAGCAGAAAAACGCACTTTATAGTTTCGATCAAGTCGGGGCCGAACTGGGGAAATAGCTCTCAACACAAGAAACTCGCCCAAGACCTGAGAGATGCTGTTATTCGTGTCAAACAGTCGCGAACTGCGTTGAATGTACAACCTGTGTTGGGTATTTGCTATGGAAAAACTCGCACGAATTATATGAAAGCAGGGTATCTGAAAGTCGTAGGGCAAAACTTTTGGTATCTCATTAGCGAGAATCAGGACCTCTATACCGACATCATTGAGCCAATTGGCTATCGCGCCAAAGAACGCAATGATACGTTCTATACCGAGCGCGCTAAAGTTGTAAATCGGTTCACCAAGCAATTCATTGATGATTTTTGTGCTCCGAACGGAGCAATAGATTGGGTAAAGCTCGTAGAGTTTAATAGCGGCAACTACGATTTAGACAAGTTCTTATCCCAATCCAGTACCAGCTAACACCCGCTGCGCACCCGACCGGGCTAATCAGCGGCAACTTTAACTGCTCCACGCCTGAGAAAGTGGTAAAAGGCAACCGTCACACGCCAGACCCGCCCGGCGGATGAGCTTTGTCGTTAGCGCGGAACGCTTCGCGTCCCGCGCCGTTAGGTGGCGTTAATGGTTTGTGGAGCAAACACTCAATAAAAGGAGGCTCCAATGGCAATGACGAGGAAGTTCGATGGATTAGGAGGAGTGATGCTTGTATGGGTCATCGCGAATTTTCTGGGCGTTGCAGCGATTGGTGTGTCAACTCTTTTCTTTCCGCTTCTACTGCTCATTCCCATTCCTGGCTGGCTATTGGCATCTCTGATGCTGGGCTTGCCAATCGGGGTTGCTCAATGGATAGTTCTTCGACGTGTTGCTCCGGTTTCGATTCTATGACTCCACTGAAAAAACCAGGTTTTTCAATGGTTTTATGGGACAGCGTCCCACTTTTGGCTCAAAATTGACGTGTTTGTGGGAATATCTCACCAAAAAACCTGGTTTTTGGGCATTTTATCCCCACCGACGAACAAACCAACACCTTTTTTCAGGAAAGTCTTCTATGGGTTCTCACTATTACTGCTGGTCTGCTCTTGGGGTTAGTGACTCTTAATCAACTGATACCTGCTGGAACTATGGAGTTTCTTGACGATGAGTCTGTTCTCGTATTGACAGCAGATTACACGATTATCGGCCTGCTCGTGGGATTGATTCAGTGGTTGTTCCTACGTGGTCACTTCAGCAAGTCGTGGGTTTGGGTGTTGGGCGATGGAGTTGGACTGGGACTGGGAACCGGTCTGGTATTAGCCACAAACCTGATCGATCACGGGATACTCTCCATCATACTTGTAACTCTGGTGTACGCTATTGTGACGGGATTAGCCATTTTGTGGTTTTCAGCCTCGCATAGAAAGGCTGAGAGTGATTTGGTCAACGCCACCTAACCAGCCCATGAACCCGACGCCGCTATCGCGGCGCATACCGGGCGGGGCGTCGCGGAAGATACTTGCTGAATTTTCGAGCGTTTCGGGGCCAAGCCGCGTCGCGGGTTATGGGCGACCGTTAGCGCGGAACGCTTCGCGTCCCGCGCCGTTAGCACCGTCGTCTCAACCATTGCAATACTCGCCAATTATAGCCTGTTGCGGTAAAATAGTCTGTGTGTGGACCCAAAAATCCATTTGATAATCACAGACACAGACAGGCGGTTAGAATTAATGAATTTACCTCTTTTTGATACACCTAAGAAACTCGAAGACCACTTTAATCCACAGGCTGATATTGTACTTTATCAGGGAGACGTAAGCGATTTTGTTGCAACCGTTCCTGATAACTCAGTGAGTCTGATTATTACCTCACCCCCTTATAATCTAGGTAAAGAGTACGAAGACCGTGTTTCCATAGGAAAATATTTGGATACACAAGCGCAGGTGATAGCTGAACTCTACCGTGTACTCAGAGCAGATGGTAGTGTTTGCTGGCAAGTAGGTAACTTTGTGGAAAATGGGGAAGTATATCCTTTGGATATTCTTTACTATGATATTTTCAAGACGCTAGGCTTGCAGTTGAGGAATCGGATCGTCTGGCATTTTGGACATGGGCTGCACGCCTCCAAACGTTTCTCAGGACGTTATGAAACAATGTTGTGGTTTACCAAAAGCGATGATTATGTCTTCAATCTTGATACAGTACGTGTGCCTTCCAAATATCCAGGCAAGCGACACTATAAAGGCCCTAAGAAAGGCAAGTTATCGGGCAATCCTTTGGGCAAGAATCCCTCAGATGTTTGGGAATTTCTGGCCCAGGAATGGGAAGCTGCTTTTTGGGACATTCCAAATGTGAAATCAAATCACCCAGAAAAAACGATTCATCCTTGTCAATATCCTATTGCACTAATTGAAAGGTGTGTTCTGGCGCTGACTAACGAAGGCGATTGGGTGTTTGACCCTTACGTAGGAGTAGGAACCTCACTGATTGCTGGCACAATGCACAATCGTCGTGTGATGGGTAGTGAGCAAGAGTCCAAGTATATTGATATTGCCCGTGAACGTCTTCAAGCGTACTTCAATGGCGCGCTACCTTATCGTCCTCTTGGTAAGCCTGTTTACCAGCCCACAGGAAGGGAAAAAGTGTCGCAAATGCCAGAAGAATGGCAAAACGCAACTCAGGGACGGCTACTAGAAGAAAAAGGAAAATATGAATGAAAATCACAGGCATATACTCGTTCAATAACGGCAGAGAAATCATCGAGGCCAAGTTCGCAGCCGAGTTGCATGACGTAAAGCAAGTCATTGCAGCCGTAGACAGCAAGAGACACAAGACAAAGACCAGCCGTGAAAAGACTATGCCTGGGAGAAAGTTGTACAGTCCTCGTGCGCTCAACAAGGCTTTCGAAGCAGAGTTTGAAGAAAGGGAATGGCATACTCGTAGAGTCGCGTGCGATTACCCAACACAATACTATGTTGGTGACTATCAATCAGACGACTCGTTTTCAGGAGCCTTTCGTGAGATGGACTTTGTAAAGAATCGTGTAGGCGTAGAAGTGCAATTCGGCAAGTATGCCTTTATGGTTTACAATGTCTGTGCCAAGATGACGATATTTCATAAGCTCGACGTGATTGATGTCGGAATCGAGGTTGTACCAGTCAAAGAGTTTGCGAACGAAATGTCAACGGGCGTTTCGTACTTTGAGCAGTTTGTGTGGGATCTGGAGCAACGCGGGGTTTCTGACATTGACATTCCAGTACTCATTCTTGGAATCACCCACAAGTAGGCCGGATAAAGTAGTGAGTGAGGTGCTAACCCCGCATCCACCCGACTTGGCTGAGCGGCGCGCTTTCCAAGTTTTTCACCCGCATTGGGGTTGGCTGACAGGCGGAGGTGTTCACGCCGCAGCCGCCAAGCGGGTGATGCTAGCCGTTATGCGGCAAATACAAAACACGGGAGAATTCAAATGAAAAGCAGACATTTGCTTGTAGCGCTCACTCTAGGATTAGGATTGTCTTTGACTCTGCTATGGTTGCTGAGTGGCAGATTGTCCGCCAACGCTGCGCCAGCTGAAGAACTGCGAGTCTGTCTCAATGGATGTTCTTACTCATCTATACAGGCTGCCGTAGATGATGCCAGCAGTGGCGATGTCATAAAGGTAGTGGCTGGCATCTACACCGATGTGCATGTGCGTCCCCGCAACGATATTGCCGCGACTGGACTCGTCACACAAGTAGTTTACATCAGTAAAACGGTGACCATCCAAGGCGGCTACACTACCAATAACTGGACTACACCAGACCCTGAGGCTAACCCTACCACGTTGGATGCAGGAAGCCAAGGCCGTGTGATCTATATTACTGGAGACATCAGTCCCACGATTGAAGGATTGCGCATTACTGGCGGTGATGCATCCGGGCTGGGTGGCGATGGGTCGTTCTTTGGACAAGATGCTGGTGGCGGCATCTATATCATCAGCGCGACGGCTATCATCAAGGATAACTATGTGTTCAGCAATACTGCTGAATATGGCGGTGGGATATACCAGAGTTTGGGTGCAGGCAAAGTAAGCGAGAATACAATTAGCGAGAACTTTGCTTCCGGTGAGGGAGGCGGGGTGGGCCTGTATGAAAGCACCGCCTTGCTTGATAACAATCTCATCAGTCACAATACATCTTCCTGGGGAGGTGGGCTTTACCTGCACTCCAGCCCGGCAGCACTCATTGATAATATCATCACTGCCAACGTGTCTACGGGGCGCGGTGGCGGAGGCCTGTTCTTATGGTGGAGCGACGCTGTTCTGACTGGAAATCGAATCATTTCCAATACATCGCCCTGGAATATTAACGGCGGAATACACGTTTTTTCCAGTTCTCCAGCACTGACTAATAATGTAATCGTGGGCAACCAAAGCGGCGGGATACAAATTGAAGGACGCTCAGATCTCCACTTGTTGCACAACACCGTTGCCGACAACGGAACGGACGGTATTGGGATGTACGTGACACACTACATTGACTTGTGGGGAACCCCTATGTACGCCTCTGTGGCGCTGACCAATACTATCTTGGTGAGTCACAGTGTTGCCATCAGTATCACGGGCGGCAACACCGTGACGGTCAATAGTGTCCTTTGGCACAACACGCCCATCACTGTTTCGCAGTCCACAACGGCGACTGTCAGCGTGCAGAATCAGCGCACTGGCGATCCAGCCTTCGCTGCTGACGGTTACCATCTGACGATTGGTTCGGCAGCTATTGACAATGGCGTGGATGCTGGGGTGGTGACGGACATTGATGATGAACCGCGCCCCGCTAGTGTGGGTTATGATCTCGGCGCGGATGAGATTTGGCACAGTATCTACCTTCCGCTGATCTCACGCAGCTATCAACCGTAGTATAAGTGAGCGTTCCTCCGTCGAGGGAGGCCGCATAACAAGGGCTTCACCCGACGCCGCTTGCGCGGCTGGTTAGCGGCGGCATTACGCGCTTTGTGGTTGGTTGGTTAGCGAAGGTGTCTTCCACGCAGTCGCGGCGCGGGTGAAGCCAACCGTTATGCAGATCGCAACAGAAAGGGGAATTGAAGTGAAAAAGCGGATGTTCGCAATAGTGGCAACTGTTCTGATCTCGACAACTATGTTACTTGTCCTTTTCTGCCTGTTGGGGAAGGTCGGCTTTGGTGGTTCCAGCCCGGCGCTGGCCGCTCCACCGCAGATCACCCCGACGGTGTCCTTGGTTGATCCGTCGTCCGCTCCCAATGACCTCGACACCCTCATTGTCATCACCGGCGGCGACTTTGTCTCCACGCCAGCGGTTTACTTGGGGGATACGTCGCTGGGTGACGTGAGTTGGGTGAGCAGCACGACGTTGGAGGCATCCGTGCCCTGGGGAATGGGCCCCGACATCTACACTGTCACCATCGCTAATCCCGGCGGGGAATGGGACAAACTGCCGAACGCCTTTACCGTGACTCAGGCATTCAACGTATGGACGACGGGCGGGCCGTATGGCGGCGAGATTTGGAGCGTGACGTTGCACCCAGTGACGCCTACCCGTGTCTATGCCGCGGCTCAGAGCAGCGGTCTCTTTTTCAGCGCCGATGCAGCCGATCAATGGCAGCTCACATTGCTCGCTTCCCCCGTCCATCGGGCCTCTGTCTCCTTCGACGCCTCCCTGGACGGTGTGATGTACTTTGCCTTCACCGGGGGCGCGGCCATGCTCCGCACTCAGGATGGCGGTGTCAGTTGGGAGCATGTCCCGGTTCCCAATCCCTTCCTGCACGAGTTCAACCTGGTAGCGCATCCCATCACGTCTGGCGTCGTCTATGCTACGGCCAATGCCTCTATGGCAAACCCCATAGAGCCAGGCGAGGATGGTGGCATCTACCGCTCTACGAACTGGGGCGACGACTGGATCACCATCACGACCGGTCTGACCGGTACCCACGTCACTGCCCTGGCGTTCCATCCAGACGATCCCAACGTCATGCTGGCAGGGACGCGGAATGGTCACATCTTTACCAGCACCAATGGGGGTGATAGTTGGAGTTGGGCGGCGCAACCGAGCTCTCACGTCGAAAGACTGTATTTCAACCCCACCGGAACCCACGAGGCCTGGGCGGTTACAGCGTCGCCGGTGGCGCACGTTGACCCACCTTTATTGTATCGGAGCATGGACGCAGATTTGGGGAGTTGGGAGCCGATCACCGACGCCAAAATGTACTCGCTCGTCTTCCACCCCACTCTCTCGGGCACGCTGTGGGCATCCGGCGGCAGCGGCTACGTCAGCACAGATGGCGGCGACAACTGGTCGGCGTTGGCGGCGGGGCCGCCGGGCGAGGTGATGGGCCTGGCGGTAGACCCCGTCAGTCCGACGGTGCTCTATGCGGGGACGCGCCACTATGGGGTATTCAAGAGCACCGATGGCGGCGACACGTGGGTGGGATCGAACCAGGGCCTGGCGGGTGTCGTCCCGGATTACATGGCGCTTTCCCCCGACGACTTCTACGAGATGTACGCCTATGCGCACTCGATGGGCCTGCTCAAGAGCAGCAATGGTGGTGGCTCCTGGCGATCTCTGGATCTGCTCAGGAGTGTTGGCGGCGGGGCGCAGGACCCGTTGGTCGTTGATCCCTTCACGCCGACGCGCGTTTACCTCGGCGATGCCTGGAGCGTCACGTATAGCCGGACGCTTCCCAGCGTGCAGATCAGCGAGGATAGCGGCGCATCGTGGAGTGTGGTCACCTGGACCGTGCCGGGTATGCCCGCCGGATGGAGTGGTGAAACGCTCGCAGTAGCTCCGCACCCCACGCTCTCCGGCCAAATCCTGGCTGGCGTTTCTTTCTTCCCACCCAGTGGGGCAGGATTGGCGCTGGGCGGTCTATATTCCAGCACTACTTGTGGTGAAGAGTGGACGGAGCTGGACCTCAACCTGCCCATCAGCGGGGTGACTGGGCTGGCATACGCGCCCTCCAACCCAAACGTCATCTACGCTGGCACCGGCGGCACGGGCCTGTTGAGAAGCGTCAATAGCGGCGAGGACTGGGGCATCATCACGTCTACGCTTTGGTCGGAGCAGAGTATTGGCGCTATAGCAATCCACCCGGAGAATCCTGACGAGATATACGTCAGCGAATCGGGTACAGTATATGTTTCCGACGACGCCGGAATGACGTGGGGGGGCAGGGAAGTGCCGGCATACGTCCAGAGCTTGCTCTTTGCACCGAGCAGCCCACCTGCCCTGTACGCCGCAGGCAACGGCGGCGTCTACCGGAGCGCAGATGGGCAGACGTGGCACCAAGTCCCTGGTGTGCCGCGTGAGGCAGATGTTCCCTCACTCGCAGCCGGCAGGGACGGCGAACGTATGGTTGTGTACATTGGCTCCTCGGCGGGGGTGATGCCACCCGAAACACAGCGTGCTGGGCCACTGGGGCTGGCCGACGAACAGGTTCCCGGCCTGGGAGGATTGATGGGCGGTGGTGTGTATCGAAGAACCACCCTTATCCATCGGGTGTATCTGCCGCTCGTACTCCGAGCCTGCACGCGCTAGCACAACGTCTTTCGTAGCGGAATTCAGGTGCAACCTACGGGTTTTGTCTGCATCTGCGTCCTGGTTCCGAAAATCGTAATTTGCCGGTATCCAGTTCATAGATGAAAGGGAGGCGAAATGAAAAACCTGGCTGGTGTTTTCGCAATGCTCCTTCTTTTGTCTTTTTTCGCTGATTGTGTAGGCGGCCAGTCACCCGTGGCGTTGGAATCTACGAGGACACATCAGTCCCCTGGCACGTCCACCCCTGCTGTGATGCCACAACCAACCGGTCTTTCACCGGCCGGTCAACTTGCTTATGGTAGTGTCGCGCAGGTGTGGGCCAACGACGGCGGCGACAAGGTAACGCGCGACGAACTGCGTGCTACCAATGATCCGGGTGCAGTGTACAACTCGGTGTGGGACGGCGTCACCATCTCCCTGTTTGGCGCCCGCAACGAAGTGGTGGCCTTCAACCTGGTGCTCGAAGCTCCCACGACCGACGCCGCAGACGTCAACGTGAGTCTGATGTCACTGACCGGTCCTGGTGGCGCCAGCATCGCCACCGTCCCGGCGAGCGGCGAGGGCGTGTTCGACTATGTTGGACGCAACATCGAGTTGTTCTACGTGCGTTACCTAGAGATCAAGGGGCTCAGTACCGATCTGTTCTACGCCGGCTATGATTACGACGAGCGGCACATCCCGGAGCGCTGCCGTCGCCCTTACGATGAAGAAACCGGTGAGGGCACGGGCACTTGGGAGGATCGGCCTTGCCACGACAAGTTCTATCCCGAAATCGCCGTGCCACTCGAACTCCATTCACCCTTTACCGTTGCGGCCGGCACCAACCAGTCTATCTGGGGCGACGTCTACATCCCCAAAACGGTGCCCGCCGGGGTCTACAGCGGCACCATCGCCATCACCGAAGACAGTACGCTCACCTGGCAGATTCCCGTCAGTCTGCACGTGCGCAATTTCACACTACCCGACCTGCCCAGTGCCAGGACAATGCTTGTCTACAGTTCCGAGAATATCAATGACCGCTACCTGGGTGAGTCCAACATATATCTCGAACCGGGAACCGCTGCCTATACCCAATCCCTTGAACTGGTTGACCGCCACTTCCAGCTCGCTCACCGCCACAAGATCTCGCTCATTGACGGCTTTGACGACACTGAGCAAATGGACGAGGCTTGGATCTCTCGCCTGAGCGGAGAACTCTTCACCCCTGCCAGGGGCTATCACGGCGTTGGTGTTGGAGTGGGCGCTAACGTGTATTCGATTGGCACTTATGGGGACTGGTCGTGGCAAGGGGGCACGCAGGCGGATATGTGGGCCAACGCCGATGCGTGGGTGAATTGGTTTGATGCTCAGGCATTCAACACCCCCACCGATTATTTCCTCTATCTCATTGATGAATCCGACGACTACCCCCAGATTGAGCAATGGGCCGACTGGATCAATGACAATCCAGGGCCTGGTGGGCGCTTGATGTCTATGGCGACGATTGATCTCCCCACGGCAGTGTCGAGCACGCCTGCGCTCGACGTTCCCACGTCTTGGGCGACGTTCGGCATCACCGATGAATGGCAAAGCGCCGCCGAGAGCTACCAGGCAGACCCCGACAAGCGCTTTTACCTGTACAATGGCACCCGGCCCGCCACCGGTTCCTTCGCTATCGAGGACGATGGGGTGGCCTTGCGAGTTCTCGCCTGGGCCCAGTACAAGAAAAAGATTGACCGCTGGTTCTATTGGGAAGCCACGTACTATGACAACTATCAGGGCAACACCGGCCAGACCAACGTTTTTCAACAGGCGCAGACGTATGGCGACTTTGACCAGGTAGACAGTGTGTTGGGCGAGACCGGCTGGAACTATCTCAACGGCGACGGAGTGTTGCTTTACCCCGGCAGCGACACGCGCTACCCCGAGGACGACTATGGCGTGATGGGGCCGTTCGCCTCGCTGCGTCTAAAGCATTGGCGGCGCGGCATCCAGGACGTGGACTATCTCACACTGGCGGCGGTCATCAGCCCGACGCGCACCGCCGAAATCGTCAGTGCGATGATCCCTCGAGTGCTGTGGGAGTACGGTGTGAGCGACCCCGAGGACCCGACCTGGTTGCTTACCGACATCAGTTGGTCCACTGACCCCGACCAATGGGAGGTAGCGCGTGCAGAGTTGGCCGAAATCATTGAGAGATTTTACGCAAGTCTCTCCCAGCGAGTCTACCGGCCGATGACGATCAAGGAGGGGGTTGCGTTGCAAAACGAGTCGCTGGCGGACGCGGCTCCCAGGTAGTTGGAAAGCGAAGGTGGAGAGTAGGCCCGTGGGTATCATCGAAAGAAACCGGTTTTCTAATCAGCCCAGACCCGGTTTGTTGTAAAGATACACTTGTGGCTCGTTGGGTATTTGCCTGGGAGGGAAGCGCCGGCGGCGCGGCCCCGTTGGAATTGATGGTCTCGCCCAGGCGTATAGAGCATCAGGAGTGACACATATATGAAAGAGCACGTGATCCGTATGGCCCACGGCGCGGGCGGCAAGATGATGAACGATCTCATCCGCGACGTCTTTGCTACTCCTTTGGATAACCCCTACCTGCGCCAGATGGCCGACTCGGCCGTTACCCAATATCCAGTCTCTGATATCCGGCTGGCGATTTCCACCGATTCCTTCACCGTCCGGCCCCTCTTTTTCCCCGGCGGCGACATCGGCTCGCTGGCCGTCCACGGCACCGTCAACGACGTGGCCATGAGTGGCGCGCGCCCGCTCTGGCTCACGGCCGGGTTCATTCTGGAGGAAGGGCTGGAGCTGGATGTGCTGGAGCGCGTGGTGCGCTCGATGGCGGAAGCGGCCCACGCGGCGGGTGTGCAGGTCGTGGCGGGCGACACCAAGGTGGTCGAACGGGGACACGGGGACGGTGTCTATGTCAACACGGCCGGCGTCGGTGTGGTGATGGAGGGAGTGGAGATTGGCCCGGACCGGGCGCGCTCTGGCGACGCGGTGCTTCTCAGCGGCGCCCTCGGCGACCACGGCATCGCCGTTCTGAGCAAGCGGGAGGGGCTCGAGTTCGAGACCGAACTGCTTTCCGATAGCGCCGCGTTGAACGGGCTGGTCGAGGCACTGCTAACGACTGTCCCTCGCACCCATTGCCTGCGCGACCCCACCCGGGGCGGGCTGGCGGCGGCGTTGAACGAACTGGCGGGCGCGTCGGGCGTGGGGATCGAGATCGAAGAAACGGCGCTGCCCGTCCGCCCGGCGGTGGCGGCTGCCTGCGAGATGCTGGGCTTTGACCCGCTGACCGTCGCCAACGAGGGAAAACTGATCGCCTTCGTCCCGCCGGAGGAGGCGGAGGAGGCGTTGGCCGCGCTACGGGACCATCCCCTGGGGCGGGAGGCGGCCCGCATCGGCGTCGTCACGGAGGAGCACGCGGGGATGGTGCTGGCCCGCACTCCCATCGGCGGGCGGCGGGTGGTGGATATGCCGCTGGGCGAGTTGCTGCCGCGCATTTGTTGAACCTGCTATTCCACCACCAGCACCCCCGTCCCATCAATCTCGCTCCGCTTGAGTGCCAGCAGCGCCTCGTTGGCCGCCTCCAGCGCAAAGGTCTGCACCGTGCTGTGAATGGGGATCTCGGCCGCCACTTGCAGCAACTCTTCCGCGTCCTGCCGCGTAAAGTTGGCCACGCTGCGCACCGTCCGCTCCCAGTAGAGCAGGTTGTCATAGTCCAGTTCGGGGATGGGCGTCATCGTTACCCCCGCCAGCGATAGCGTGCCGCCTCGCTCCAGCACCCGCAACGCCTCCGGCACCAATCCGCCCGCCGGGGCAAAGATGATGCTAGAGTGCATCTTGGCCGGGGGAGTATCCTCCGCGCCGCCGACCCACACCGCCCCCAATTCCCGCGCCAGCCGGCGGTGTCCCTCGCTGCGGGTAAAGACATAGACCTGGCAGCCCCAGTGGCGGGCCACCTGGATGGTGACGTGGGCCGAGCCGCCAAAACCATAGAGCCCCAGCCGCTGACCGGGCTGCACCTCGCTCAGCCGCAGCGCCCGGTAGCCGATGATGCCGGCGCAGAGGAGCGGGGCCGCCTCCACGTCGGAAAAGCCCTCCGGGATGGGGTAGGCAAAATCCTGGGGGACCACCATGCCTCGAGCGTATCCGCCGTCGGCGTGGAGACCGGTGAACTGGGCGTCCGCGCACAGATTCTCCAGCCCCCGTCGGCAGAACTCGCACGCGCCGCAGGTGTGGTAGAGCCAGGGCACTCCCACCCGCTGGCCTATCTCGAAGCGAGTCGCTCCCTCGCCACGCGCTTCTACCACTCCCACGATCTGGTGGCCGGGAACCAACGGCAGTCTGGGCAGTTTCAAGTCCCCCTCTACTGTGTGCAGGTCGGTGCGGCAGACTCCACAGACCCGCACGGTCAGGCGAATCTCGCCGGGGCCGGGTTCAGGCAGAGGGATGTCGGCTAACTTTAGGGGCCGCTCTTCGATTGATTTGATTTCACGCAATAACATTGCCTTCATAACGCCCTCCATCGAAGGAAGCGGTTTTTCCGAGGCGCCTGCCCCGGTCGGTGGTTTGGCCAGCAAGGCCATGGTTTCCGGCGACGCGCCATACAAACGCCAGTTGAGTATATCAGCGATGGGGTGGGAGGGCAAGTTTGCCATTTTTCTGGAATCGCCATAAAATATGGCCGTTCGCTTGACAATCTGTGTTATGTGTGGTACTCTCCAAATCGTACGGAACCAAGGATATTGACATCGAGAGTAAATGGTAAGGAGGCATAATGGCAGAGGGATCCCGTACTGAACGTCTAGTGAAGCGGTTGCAGGAATTGCAGATGAACACGCCAGACGTCGAGGCTACCTCCGTTGTGAGTGTGGATGGGCTTACAATGGCATCCTCTCTACCGGCGGGCATCGAAGAGGACCGGGTTGCCGCAATGTCCGCCGCGATGCTTTCTCTGGGCGAGCGCATAGCCAGCGAGCTGGGTCGCGGTATGTTGGACGAGGTGTACGTGAAGGGAGAAAATGGATACGTCGTCCTGCGTGCTGTTGGTGAGGAGGCAGTTCTGACTGTATTGGCCCGCCAGCAGACCAAGCTGGGCTTGCTTTTTCTGGATATGCGCCGCGCATCCGAAGACCTGACCGATGTTCTGGAAGCCTAGTAGACGAGATACCAGAAGGAGGCCATAAAGTGTCGCGGATCGAAGTAAGTGGTTATTATTATCCCAATCTAATGGGTCGTATTTACCTCCAGGCGATGGAAGAGGTCATGGGGAGAAATGGCTTGAACGCCATTCTGAACCTGGCCGGTCTTTCACACTTGATTGACAATTACCCGCCTGCCGACTTGAAGAAAGAGTTCGAGTTTGCAGATTTTTCCTCTTTGAATTGGGCTTTGGAGGAAATGTACGGGCCGCGTGGAGGACGTGGGCTGGAACTGCGGGCAGGTCGGGCCGTCTTCACGTTGGGCCTCCAGGGGCTGGGCGCTCTTTCTGGCGCCAGCGATCTGGCCTTCAAAGTGCTCCCGCTCCCCGCCAAGTTAAAGGTCGGTCTTCCGGCCCTGGCAAAAGTATTCTCCCAGGTCAGCGATCAGAAGAGCACGGTCAAAGACCAGGGTGAATATTACACTTATACCATGTCCCCGTGTCCAAATTGCTGGGGACGCACCGCTGACCGCCCGATTTGCTTTGCCGGCAAGGGTGTGATAGAAGAGGGGCTGCACTGGCTCAGCGGTGGATCAAAGTTCCGTGTAGAAGAGATAGAATGTGTAGCCATGGGCGGAGAGATGTGCACGTATGCCATCTACAAAGAACCGATAGGGTAGACGTGACAGTCTCTTTCTAGGCAGGACAGGGGAGGGTGTGGTGTGGTCAAAGTTCCTCGTATTCTCGTCGTAGAAGACCAGGTGGACACTGCCGAAATGTTGACGTCGTACTTTGAGGCCCAGGGCTACGAAGTCACTGCGGTGGGATGGGGAAAGGACGCATTGAACTTTACCGAAAAGGTCGCTCCTGATCTCGTCATGTTGGACATTCACCTGCCGGACATTGACGGCTATGAAGTGTATCGCCATCTGCGAGACCACAGGAGCACCGAGCACGTTCCCGTCATCTTTCTGACAGAGAGGCGCAAGCGTGGGGACAAGTTGATGGGGTTGGGCCTGGGTGCTGCGGATTACATCACCAAGCCATTCGATGTCCAGGAGCTTCGCTTGAGGGTACGTAACGTGTTGCGCCGCTCCAAACTTGGACGACTTTCTCACCCTATCACCGGCCTGCCGTCTGTGTTACTGGTAGACGAGCGGTTGCGAGAACTGTTAGGCTGCTCCGACTGGGGAGTGCTCTCCATAGGCTTGTGTGGGTTGGACGAGTTTGCCGAAGCTTATGGCTTTGTGGCGCGAGACGACGTGGTGCGTGCTGTGGCCCTCATGCTTGGTCACGTCGTAGGGGAGAGCCACGACCCCGATGCCTTTGTGGGGCACCTGGACGACACCGACTTTTGCATTGTAATGAAGCCGGGCGACTTGGGAAGCGTTCAACGCGCCCTCGAAGCGCGGCTGGATGAGGCTATATCCTTCTTTTATCCCCGCGCAGATTGGGACGCCAAGCGAGCAGGTGGTGCATCCCAAGTGCCGAATTTAGACTTTGCCATAGGGATACTCGAGCCGTCGGCGCGCTCGTTTGACCATTTGACTGATTTGAAGCAAGCTCTCGTCGAGGTCAAGAGCGTGAAATAGCTGGACTTGTACGAGCATAACCCCGGCTGGCAGAGCTGTGACCCGCACTCTCTGGCCGGGGATTTTGATGCAGGTGAGGTGTTGCGGTGAAACTAACGGTCGTCATCCCCACTTATAACGAGGCCGAAAACGTCGCGCCTATGACCGAAGCGTTGTTAGCTCTGGGCATTCCCGGCCTGGATATATTGATCGTGGACGACGAGTCACCGGACGGTACCGGCCGCCTCGCCGACGATCTGGCGGCTCGCCGCCAAGACCGGCTACACGTGTTGCACCGTACAGGCCCGCGCGGCCTGGGCCTGGCCTACGTAGATGGATTCCGCTGGGCCCTGGAGCGCGGCGCCGATTTTATCGTCCAGATGGACTGTGACTTTTCCCACTCCCCCAAGTACATCCCTCAATTCCTGGAACATGTCTCAGACTATGACTTGGTCGTAGGCTCCCGCTACGTCCAGGGAGGAAAGACGGACGAGGAGTGGGAGTTTGGACGCTGGCTGCTTTCCTGGTGGGCCAACAGTATCTATACCCGTCTGATCTTGGGCTGCCAGGTCAGGGACGCCACCGCCGGTTTCAAGTGCTGGCGCCGTGAGACGCTTTTGGGTATAGACCTCGATTCCATTCACTCGCAGGGCTATGTCTTCCAGGTCGAGATGGCCTACGTGGCCGAGCGGCTGGGCTACCGCGCGCTGGAAATTCCCATCTATTTTGAGGATCGCCGCATCGGTCAGTCCAAGATGACGATCCCGGTCAAGATCGAAGCGGCGCTGCGGGTGTGGGAGGTGCGATGGCGCCATCGCCGCCTGCGGCCGAGCGACCGGTTGGCCGTATGATCCGCCGCAAACTGGATGGCTTGCTGCCTGAACTGGGCATCATCGTTATTCTGTTCCTGCTGCCCCTGCTGCTGTTTGCGCCAGTGGCGCTGGGTTCCCGGACGCTCCTGCCGGCCGACGGATTTTTCTCGTTCGAGCCGTACCGGGCGGCAGCCGCCGATCTGGGAGTGGCTTTTCCCCACAATCACCTGGTCGCCGACCTCATCCTGGAGAACTATGCCTGGAAAAACTTTATCGTGGAGGCGGCCCGCGATGGGGAACTGCCGCTTTGGGACCCCTACATCTTTGCCGGTCATCCCTTCCTGGCCAACGGCCAACACTCGGCGCTCTATCCCCTGAGCGTCGTATTTTACGTCCTTTCCCTGTGGCGGGCCTATGGCGTCTTTGCCTGGCTGCAATTGGGCCTGGCGGGGATGTTTGCGTACCTGTTCGCCCGCGTGTTGGGCGTCCGCCGGCTGGCGGGACTGATCGCCGGCATCACCTTTCAGTTCAGCGGCTTTATGCTCGTGTCGTCGGTTCCTCATCCGATGATAGTCGCCGGGGCCTCGTGGCTGCCCTTTATCCTGGCCATGGTCGAGTTGGTTCTGCAGCAGCGGCCCATTTTGGGCCAAGGGCCGGCGACGTTGCCCTGGGTGTTGCTGGGATCGTTGGGCCTGGGCTGCCAGGTGTTGGCCGGGCACGTCGAGAACACCTATTTCACGCTGCTGGTGATGGGAGCCTATGCGTTGTGGCGGCTGATCGGCAAATTTGCGAATCAGCGAGTCAGTGAATCGGCCCATTGGCGCACCAGTGAACGGGTTGCTGCTTCCAGCCGGGCGGTGATGTGGCTGGCCTTGATGCTCGCGCTGGGCCTGGCGCTGGGAGCGGTCCAGTTCGCGCCGCTCTACGAAGTGGTCAGCGGCAGCTTTCGCAGCGGGGAGGCGGCGGCGAGTCTCGAGCAGGTGCGGGGCTGGGCCTATCCTCCCCGGCGGCTGATCGCCTTTGGTATCCCCAATTTCTTTGGCAATCCGGCCCATCACGGCTACTTTGACCTTTTCTCCGGGCACTGGACGGGGGCGCAGGCGTTCCCCGATGGACAGTATATTGACTGGGGGATGAAGAACTATGTCGAAGGCGCGGCTTACCTGGGCTTGCTGCCGCTATTCCTGGCGCTCATCGCAATCCTCCACTGGCTCGCCCCTCGTGTCTCGCGCCTCACGTCTCACCTTTCACGTTTCACGTTTCACGCCACCCCATTCTTTACCCTCCTCTCCATCTTTTCACTCGGTTGCATTTTCGGCACGCCGCTCTATGCCCTCGTCTACGTGCTGCCGGGGATCGAGCAATCTCACTCCCCTTTCCGCTGGGTCTTTCCGCTCTCGCTCTCGGTCGCAGTTCTGGCGGGCTTTGGCGTTGAGGCCGTGCAGAGGAGCAGGACGCAACACGCGACACGCGACGCGCGACACGCTGACCCCAATCCCCGATCTCCAATCTCCAACCTTCTTTTGCTCGCTACTTCTCCCTCGCCGGTGGCCTGGAGCGCCGCGCTTGCCTTTTGGGGTGGAGCGGTGACGCTGGTTGGATTGCTCCTCAGCCGTATCTTTTTCGCCCGAATCGAGCCGTTGGTGGAACGGGTTTTCCTTTCGCTGGCCAAGGCTCCCGCCGCTTTTCCCGACCATCGCGCTTTCTATTCCTACGAGTTCAAGTGGGTGGCGCTCTTTGGGCTGCTGCTGGCGGGAAGCGGCATCGTCCTGCGCGTGAGCCGCTGCCCCATCTACCTGCGCCGCCGCCCCTTCGACCACACTCAGGGCAGGCCCGTGTGGGAGCTCCTGGCGGTGGGACTGCTGGTGCTGGATTTCGTTGCCTTCGGCGCGGGCTTTGCCCCGGCCGTAGACCCGGCGTTGCTGGACTATGTCCCGCCGGTGGTCGAGTTCCTGCGGCGGGATGCCTCGCTCTGGCGTTACGCCACTTTTACCCCGCCCGGTACCACCAAGACGATGAACGCCAACGTAGGCATGTTCTATGGCCTACAGGCAGTGGACGGCTACGACTCGCTCTTTACCGGCCAATATCGCGACTATATGGCCCTCATCGAGCCGCAGGAGGAGACCCAGTACAACCGCATCGCCTCTTTCCACCACTGGTCGAGCCTCGATAGCCCCCTCACCGACCTACTCAACGTCAAGTACGTCGTCACCGAGGTCGAGATCCCCAACCCCAAGTACCGCCTGGTCTACCAGGACGACGCGGTGCGGGTGTACGAGAATCTGGCCGTGATGCCTCGGGCCTACACGATGCCGCTTCTGGCGGCGCTGGAGACTGACGACCTGGCGGGCCTGGTGCAGGACCACGACCCGCGCAACTATGTCATTCTCGACTCTGGCGCGTACCCGCTCGATTCCTACATCACGCAGCCGGCGACCGCCGCAGCACAGAATGTGGTGCGCTACGCCATCAACGAGGTCCAAGTTGACGTCCAGATTGACGAGCCCGGTTGGCTGGTGCTGGCCGACTCTTATTTCCCCGGTTGGAAGGCGTTCGTGCGCCCACGGGGAACGGGCGAGGATGCCGAGGAGGAAACGCGCATTTACCGGGCGAACGGCGCTTTTCGAACCGTTCTATTGGAAGAGCCGGGCGCGTGGACAGTGCGCTTCAAGTATACCCCCGATAGCGTCAAGATCGGCGCCTTTGTCAGCTTTATCGCCGCGATGGTGCTGCTCTTCCTGACCGGACTGTACCTGTGGCGCTTTTTCTACCGCGAGGAGGACGACGCCAGCGCCGTCCGGCGCGTGGCCAAGAACTCTATCGCCCCCATCGTGCTCAATCTCTTCAATCGGGTGCTCGACATGTCCTTCGCCGCGCTGATGGCCCGCATCCTGGGCCCGGTCGGCACTGGGCGCTATTTCACCGCCGCCATCGTCTACGGCTGGTTCGACATCGTCGCCAACTTTGGGCTAGAAATGTACCTGATGCGCGAGGTGGCCCGCGACCAGGTTAACGCGCGGCGGCTCTTTGCCAATACGACCGCTTTGCGCCTGTTGCTCTTCCTGGCGGTGATACCGGCGCTGATTGGCTTTCTGGCCGGGCGACAGGCCCTGGGCGAGCCCCTGGCGGTCGAAACGGTCTGGGCGGTAGCCCTGCTCTACGCCGGCCTGTTGCCGGGCACTATATCCAACAACCTGACCGGCCTCTTCCGTGGCTGCGAGAAACACGAATATCCGGCTGCCGTTCAGACCGTGACCACCATCGTCAAAGTCACCTTGGGTGTGCTGGCGCTGGTGGGTGGGCTGGGGATCGTCGGGTTGGCGGGAGCCTCCATTCTGACCAACCTGGCGACGATGACGATCCTGGCAGTCCTGGCGCAGAGACTGATCTGGGCCAATCTGCCGCCGGAGCGGCGCCGCCTTTCGTGGCCCTTGCTGCGAGAGATGCTGATCACGAGTTGGCCGCTGATGGCCTCGCTGCTCTTGCAAATGCTCTTCACCGGTGTCAACGGCGTGCTCTTGCAGTTCTGGCAAGGAGACGAGGTGGCAGGTTGGTACGACGCCGCGCGCAAGTGGGTGGACGCGCTCAATCTCATCCCCTCCATCTTTACCTTTGCCGTCTTCCCGTTGATGTCGCGCCAAGCGGCCCAGGATCGGTCTGGGCTACGCCGGTCTTATCGCTTGTCCGTCAAACTGCTGACGATGATCGCGCTGCCGGCGGCCGTGCTCGTCACGTTGCTGGCGACGCCCCTGGTAGGCTTGCTCAGCGGCGAGCGATTTTTGCCTCACGGCGCAGTGGCTTTGCAGATATTGATCTGGTCCATCATCTTTGGCTGGCTGAACAGCCTGACCAACTATGTGCTCATCGCCCTCGACCGCCAGCGTTACGTACTGCTGGCCTCCGGCGCGCGCGTGATCTTTGCGGTGGCGGCGAATCTATTGTTTGTGGGTCGCTTTGGCTACCTCGCGTCGGCCTGGATCATCTTTGGCGGGGAACTGCTGCTGGTACTGCTGTTCTACGCCGACCTGCGCCGTCATTTGGGGCCGTTGGGATGGGGACGGACGTTGGGCCGGGCCGCGCTGTCCGGGCTGGTGATGGGAGCGACGGCCTGGACGTTGGCCCCTCTTGGCCGCCCGCTGGCGGCTCTGGTCTGCGCCCTCGTTTACCTGGCGGCGCTGATCCTCCTGCGCGCCCTCACGCCGCAAGAGTGGGGCACGCTCGCGCAGTTGTTGCCAGCGCGCCTGCGTCCAATGACGTGGGGAGTAGGCGGTAGGAGGAGGCTGGGCAGTTGACGGCTGCTGCTTGAACCCCTCGCGCGATGCAAACTTGCAGCTTGTCTGGCGGCACGGTATAATACCATCAGATTTCAACTAGAGATGTAGACAGTCCCCATCTCTGTTTTACGCTGGCCTGCCCCCCTCCCGCGCCTCTGTGCGGAATGTGCAGCCCACTTGGAGTGTTGGGAAAGGAGTGAAGCGATGCAAGACATACTGGCCGTGATTCTGGGTGGTGGACAAGGGACGCGCCTCTACCCGCTCACCAGGCTGCGGGCCAAGCCGGCCGTGCCGATTGGCGGCAAATACCGCCTGATTGACATCCCGATCAGCAACTGCCTCAACTCTGGAGTTCACAAGATCTATGTGTTGACTCAATTCCTCTCCGCCTCGCTCCACCGCCACATCTACCAGACCTACAAGTTCGACCTCTTTTCCGACGGGTTCGTGTACATCCTGGCGGCCGAGGAGACCCCCAGTGGTATGGACTGGTACCAGGGCACGGCGGACGCGGCGCGCAAGCAACTGTCGCGCTTCACCCACGCCCGCGTAGATGACGTCATGATCCTCTCCGGAGATCATCTCTACCGCATGGACTATGCCGGCTTTGCCAAGTTGCACCGCGAGACGCGGGCCGACGTCACCATCGCCGTGCAGCCGGTGGCCGGCGCCGATGCTTCTCGCTTTGGCATACTCAAGACCGAGCAAGACGGGCGCGTCACCCTCTTCCACGAAAAACCTCGGCCCGATGCATTGGATGGCCTGGAGAGCCTCCCGGATACCGATAAACCCTACCTGGCCTCGATGGGCATCTACATCTTTCGCCAGGACGTGCTGCGGCAGGTGCTGGAAGAATCGGACGCCGAGGACTTTGGCAAGCAGATCATCCCAGCCGCTATTGAGAACCTGCGCGTGTACGCCTTTTCTTTCGATGGCTACTGGGCCGACATCGGCACCATTCAAGCCTTTTACGAGGCTAACCTGGCCCTCACGCTCCCCGATCCGCCCTTTGATTTCTACGACCCCGACCATCCCATCTACACTCGCCCTCGCTTCCTGCCTTCCTCGCGCACTGATGGCTGTGATCTGGAACGGACGGTGCTGGCCGAAGGATGCCTGATCCAGGACGCGGACATCCGCGAATCGGTGATCGGCTTACGCAGCATCATTGGGCCGGACGTGCGGATCACACAGGCGGTGATGATGGGGGCCGACTTTTTCGAGACGCCCGAACGCAGGGCAGAGAACCGTCGGTTGAACCGGCCCGACGTGGGCATTGGGCGCGGTTGCACTATCGAGCGGGCCATCATTGACAAGAACGCGCGCATCGGAGAGGGGGTCGTCATTCGCCCCCACGCGCCCGATGAAGAGATGATAGAACCCGAAAACTATGTCATTCGGGATGGCGTCGTCGTCGTGCCCAAGAACGCCGTCATTCCCGCTGGAACGGTCATCTGAACCACCTGCCCCCTTGCCCTCTGCCCTCTTGCTTGACAATTACCTCACATTGCCTATAATATGACCCTGGTCATATTTGAACTTGGGTCACAATTGGAGATGGATGAACGATGAAACGAACTAGGATTTACGTGATCCTGGGGATTCTCGTTGTCGTTGCGCTGGTTGGCGGTGTCGTGTGGCGAGCCCGACAGGCGCGGCAGTTGGAGCAACTAGAAACCCGCTCCGTAGTCGTGGAGCGGGGAGCGATGCTCGTGGCAATCTCGGCCAGCGGCGGCATCGAACCCCAGGCCCGCGCGGCTCTGTCCTTCGAGTCGCCGGGCGAGGTCGTCGAGGTGGCGGTGGCGGTGGGGGATAGAGTCGCGGTGGGGGACGTCCTGGCGCGGCTGGACACTGCCCAGTTGGAGTTGCAGGTGCGGCAGGCCGAAGCGGCTCTCGCTATGGCCGAGGCGCAACTGGTTCAACTCCAAGATGGCGCCCGGCCGGAGGAGATTGCATCGGCGGAGGCGAACGTGCGCGCGGCGGAGGCGAACGTGAGCGCGGCCGCCGCCAGCTACAGCCAACTCGCGACCGGCCCTGACGACGCGCAGGTTGGCGCAGTCGAGGCCCAGGTCGCTGCGGCCGAGCTACAGTGGAAAGCGGCCCAGATCGCCTACGATATGGAGATGAGGGAAGAGTACAACGAGGCCGGGAAAGAGCAGGCCCGCTATGACCTCTACGCCGCCGAAAAGAACCTGACCGCGGCCCAGGCCCAACTCGAAGAGGTGCAGGCCGGGGCGGACGCCGACGCGATTCGCGCCGCCCAGTTCAACGTCGTCGCCGCCCAGGCGCAACGGGACGCGGTCCAGGCCCAACTCGATCTGCTCCTGGCGGGCGCAGTCTCGGAGCAGGTGACCGACGTCGAGGCGCAGGTGGAGCAGGCGCGGGCCGCGCTGGCGCTGGCCGAGCTGGCGCTAGAACGCGCCACGTTGCGCGCCCCTTTCGATGGCCTCGTGGCGGCCGTCAACGTCACGGAAGGCGAGATGGACTCGGCCGCGCTGCCGGCCGTCACGCTCATTGACCCTTCCCGCTTTCGCCTCACCGTCAGCGTGGACGAGATGGACGTGGGGAGCTTGTCGCCGGGGCAGGCAGTGGAGGTGACGCTGGATGCACTCCTTGAGGCTAAAGGATTGGAGCAATCGGTGGTCACCGGCAGCGTCGAACGGATCGCGCCGGCGGCCACGATATCGGGGGGCGTGGTTTACTACCAGGTCGTCATCGAACTGGACCCCACCACTGCGCCCATCCGCGCCGACATGACGGCCAATGCGACCGTCGTAGTGGAGGAGCTAGGTGACGTGTTGCTGCTGCCCACCTGGGTGGTGCGCGTGGACGATGACACGGGCCAGACCTACGTAGACCGGCGGGTGGGTGGAGAAATTGTGCGCACCGACGTAGAGTTGGGCGTGCGGCACGCGGGAGTTGTTCAACTGCTCAGCGGTCTCGCTGAAGGGGACGAGGTGGTATGGGTTCAGGGATCGGGCCTCCTCGGTATGGGGCAGTAGTCGGGAGAAAACGATGAAACGTACAACGTGGTACGTGGTCTTGGTCGCCGCCGTCATCGTGGTTGCAGCGACGCTTGGTTATGCGTTTGTCTGGCGTCCGCGACAGGCGGAACAGACTGAGGACGAAAGTCGCTCTGCCGTCGTCGAGCGCGGCGCGATGCTGGTGGCAGTCTCGGCCAGCGGCAACATTGAACCGCAGGCTCGCGTGGACCTGTTCTTCCAATCCACCGGCCGGGTCGCAGAGGTGTTGGTGGAGATGGGGGATCTGGTCGAGGCTGGCGACGCGCTGGCGCGGCTGGATAGCGAGCGGTTGGCGTTACAGGTGCAGCAGGCCCAGGCGGCGCTGGCTTCGGCCGAGGCGCAACTGGCCCAACTGACTCGCGGGGCCAGGCCGGAGGAGATCGCGGCGGCGGAGGCCAACCTGCGCGCTCTAGAAGCGCAAGCGAGCGCCGCGTCCGCCAATCTGGACCAACTCGCCGGCGGCCCCGGCGACGCGCAGATCGCGGCCGCCGAAGCCGAACTCGCCTCGGCCATCACCCAGCAAAAGAGTGCCCAGGACGCGCACGACATGACGATGAAATGCTTCGAGTTCTCGTGGGGCGGGAAAAAGCGCAACATCTGCCCCGCGCTGGGCGTGCCGGAGGAGCAGGCGCGCTACAACCTGAACGCCGCCGACGTGGCCCTGGCCGCGGCCCAGGCGAGCCTGGAAGAGACTTTGGCCGGAGCGGGCGCTGACGAGCTGCGCCTCTCCCAGGCCAACGTCTGGGCTGCCGCCGCCCAGCGAGACGCGGCCCAGGCTCAACTAGAGCTGCTGCTGAACGGCGCGACCGAGGGACAGATCGCGGCCGCCGAAGCGGGAGTGGAACAGGCGCGGGCTGCGCTGGAATCGGCCGAGTTACTGTTGGCCGAGGCCACCCTGCGCGCTCCCTTCGCTGGCGTCGTGGCCCAGGTCAATGCCACCGTCAACGAGATGGCGCCAGCCCAGTTACCCGCCGTCACCTTGCTCGATGTTTCCGGTTTTCATATAACGCTCGGTGTGGATGAGATGGACGTGGGTCGCCTGGCTCCGGGGCAAGCCGCCCAGGTGACGTTGGACGCGCTCCCGGACGTTGTCGTCGTTGGTAGCGTTGAGCGGGTCGCGCCGGCGGCCAGGATTCGGGATGGCGTGGTTTACTACGACGTCGTCGTTGAGCTGGACCCCACCACTGCGCCCATTCGCGCCGATATGACGGCCAACGTGACCATCGTGGTGGAGGAACTGAGCGACGTGTTGCTGATCCCTACCTGGGTGGTGCGGGTGGACAGTTATACAGGCCAGACCTACGTGAACCAGCAGGTGGAAGGAGAGATCGTGCGGACGGACGTGGAGCTGGGCGTGCGTCACCAGGGTGTTGCCCAAGTGCTCTCCGGCCTCTCCGAGGGTGACGTGGCCGTCTGGGTGGAAGAGTCTGCTTTTCGGTTTGGCGCTCGGTAGACCACGCATTACGAGGATCAACTATGACGTCTTCGGTAATTGAACTATGCGACATCACCAAAATATACCAGATGGGCGAGGTTGAAGTGCGCGCCCTGCGCGGCGTCTCGCTAGAGATAGAGGCAGGGGAGATCGTGTCTATTATGGGACCCTCTGGCTCTGGCAAGTCCACCATGATGAACATCGTGGGCTGCCTTGATCAGCCTACGTCGGGCACGTACCTGGTGGAGGGGAAAGACGTCAGCCATTTAGACGACGATCAACTGGCGCAGATTCGCAACCGCAAGATCGGCTTTGTGTTCCAGACCTTTAACCTGCTGGCGCGCACGACGGCGCTGGAGAACGTGATGCTGCCGCTGGTCTATGCCGGGGTGGGGGGGGCAAAGCGGCGGGAGAAGGCGCGGCGGGCCTTAGAGTCGGTGGGGCTGGCGGAGCGGATGGAACACACGCCGAACGAGCTTTCCGGCGGCCAGCAGCAACGGGTGGCGATTGCGCGGGCGCTGGTCAACGACCCGGCCATCATCCTGGCCGACGAGCCGACGGGGAACCTGGACAGCAAGTCAGGGGCCGAGATCATGTCCATCTTGCAGTGGCTCAATCGGTATCAGGGCATCACGGTGGTGTTGGTGACGCACGACCCCAAGATCGCGGAGCACACTGAGCGGGTCATACATCTGTACGATGGGCTTATTACCCACAATGAGATAGTGGCAGAGCCGCTGGTAGCTGTGGCAGGAGGGGAAGAGTGAGTATTCTGGAGAGTGTGCGCCTGGCCCTGCGCGCCCTGACGGCCAACAAATTGCGGGCTGTCCTCACCATGCTGGGGATCATCATCGGCGTCGGCGCGGTCATCACACTGATGTCGGCGGGCGAGGGGGTCTCGGTTTACATCGAAGAGCGGTTCCAGGGCATCGGCTCTAACTTGCTCTTCGTCATACCTGGTTCGATGGAGGAGCAATCGGGGCCGCCTGGTACGGGGAATAGTACCGCCGAGTTGACCAGCGGGGACGTTGAGGCTCTGCGCGACCCAGTGCGGGCTCCAGACGTGGCCGCCGTCTCGCCGGAAGTGATGCAGATGGCTATTGTCGCCACGGGCAAGCGCGATACGTTCGTTCAGGTGGAGGGCGTCACGCCCGATTTTTCCGAGGTGCGCAACTGGCTCCCGGAGGTAGGTGTGTTCATTGACCAGGAGAATATGAATAGCCGCGCGCGGGTCGCCCTCTTGGGCAAGTCCGTCGTCGAGGAGCTTTTCCCCGATAACCCATATCCGCTGGAGCAGACGGTAAAGATCAACGGGATTCCCTTCCACGTCATCGGCGTGCTGGAGGAAAAAGGCGGCTCGGGGATGAACGACCAGGACAGCACTGTTTTGGTGCCCCTAACGACCGCTCAGACGCGCCTGTTCCCATCTCGTAGCCGCTCTGGTGAGTATATGGTCTCTGCTATCATGATCCAGGCGGTGAGTGAGGATCGCATCGAGGCGGCCTCGGAACAGGTCGCCGTCATCCTGCGCGAGCGGCACGATATTGATTTCAGCGACGAGGATGATTTCTCCATCATCAGCCAGGCCGATATCATCAGCGTCTTTGGCCAGATCACGGGGGTACTGACGACCTTCTTGGGCGCTATCGCTGGCATCAGCCTGCTGGTGGGCGGCATCGGGATCATGAACATAATGCTGGTCTCGGTGACGGAGCGCACGCGCGAGATCGGGCTGCGCAAGGCGGTGGGCGCGCGGCGGCGCGACATCCTGTGGCAGTTTCTCGTCGAGGCGATGATGCTCTCGCTGATCGGCGGCCTCCTGGGTATTGGCCTGGGGGCGCTGGGGGCGAGCATTGTCTCGGCGCTGATTGACGATTTCCGTTCTGTCGTCACGCCGCAGGCGGTGGTGCTGGCGACGACCTTTTCGGCGGCCGTGGGCCTCTTCTTTGGTATCTACCCGGCCAGGCGGGCCTCGCTCCTGAACCCGATTGACGCGCTGCGGTACGAGTGAGCCGAGGAAGCGCGCGCGGCCCTGGAATTGGAGGCTTCAGCCGGATTTGGAACGTCAAAAAGCACCGGCTGAAGCCTCGAATCCGATAAAATGAGAATTGCTGGCTTGATGAGGAGCATCATTTTGGCGCGCTAGAGTTGCTTCTGGGAGGGCGGGACGCGCTTACCCCTCCACGCAACCCAGCAATTCCCGTTTTGGCAATTCTAGCTTGGGTGCATCGGCCTAAAAGAGCCGATGCTAGGAAAAAACTAGCCAGCACCGTCTGTTTTACGGCGGTGCGGCTTCAAAGCGGGGATTACTGCACGCAACCCTGTAAGGGAGAAGAGACTCTATGGCCGCTGAACTCATCGTAGACTTTGAACCCCTGGGCCGCCGGGCGCGCGTCGCTTCTGGTGTGACGTTGCTGGAGGCCGCCCGCCAGGCCGGCGTGGGCTTGAACGCCCTCTGCGGCGGCACGGGCGCTTGCGGGACCTGCCGCGTGCGCGTCGTCGCCGGGGAAGTCTCTCCCCCCACCGAGGCCGAGCGCGAGAGTGTGACCGAGGGGCTGCGGCTGGCCTGCCAGGTTCGCGTGTGGGGCGACGTGCGGGTGGATGTGCCGCCGGATTCCATCACCGCTCCGCAGCGGGCGCAGGTCGAAGGGCGCGAGCGGTCGGTCGAACTCGACCCCGCCGCGCGCAGCTTGGACGTGACCCTGGTTCCAGCCAGCCTGGACGACCTGCGGGCCGACGCCACACGCTTGCGCGAGGCCCTTGCCCAGCAGCACGATGTCGCCGTTGAGCGATGCGATCACGAGGTGTTGCGCCAGCTTCCCGCCCTGCTGCGCGAGAACGAGTGGCGCGTTCGCACAGTCATCAAGGGAGACGAGCTCCTGGCCGTCGCGCCGTCCGACGTTTCACCGCTGGGGCTGGCGGTAGATATTGGCACGACCAAGGTGGCCGCTTACCTGGTGGACCTGGCGAGCGGCGAGACGTTAGGCTCGGCCGGCGTGATGAACCCCCAGATCGCCTACGGTGAGGACGTGATGGCCCGCATCACCTATGCGATGAAAGGCCAGGATCGGGCGCGGGAACTCCAGAGCGCGCTCGCCGATGGACTGAACGGCCTGACCGGCGAGTTGTGCGCCCAAATCGGACACGGGAGCGAAGAGATCGTCGAGGCAGTGCTGGTGGGTAACACCTGTATGCACCACATGGCGCTTGGGCTGCCAACGGACTCGCTGGGACTGGCTCCTTACGTGGCGGTCATGGCCTATTCTTACGACGTCAAGGCGCGCGATTTGGGGTTGAGCCTCTCCCCCGGCGCCAGCGTGCACCTCTTGCCCAACATTGCCGGATTCGTTGGCGCGGACCACGTAGCCATGCTCCTGGCGACATCCATCTACGATACGGACGCCATCACCGTGGGCCTGGACATTGGCACCAATACCGAGATCAGCCTGGCAGTCGAGGGGCGGCTGTTGAGCTGTTCTTGCGCCTCCGGCCCGGCCTTCGAGGGGGCCCACATCCACGACGGTATGCGGGCCGCGCCGGGCGCTATTGAGCGGGTGCGGCTCGTGGATGGGCGGATCAAGTACCAGACGATTGACGGCGCGCCGCCGGTGGGCATCTGCGGCTCTGGCATCCTGGACGTCGTGGCCGAACTGCGTCGGGCCGGCGTGTTGCGGGCCAACGGCGCGATGCAGCCAGAGAACCATCCTCGCGTTCGTGGGGATGGTAGGGGGATCGAGTTCCTGCTCGTGCCGGCCGGCGAGCGCTCCGCGGCGCGTGACATCACCGTCACCCGCAAGGACATCAACGAGATTCAACTGGCCAAGGCCGCCATTCGCGCTGGGATAGAGGTATTGCTGGACGAGGCCGGGTTGAAAGCGGAGCAGGTGGAGCAGGTTGTGGTGGCGGGAGCCTTTGGCACCTACCTGGACGTGGAGAGTGCGCTGGCGGTGGGCATGTTCCCGCCGCTGGAGCGCGAGCGATTCACGCAGGTGGGCAACGCGGCCGGAATGGGGGCCAAGCTGACGTTGCTTTCGCGCCGCTGCCGCGAGCAGGCGGAGGAGATCGCTCGCCGGGTGGAGTACGTCGAGCTGACCACCAATCCGCGCTTTGTCGGAAAGTACACAAAAGCGCTGATGCTGCCGTAATTGCAGGATGCGATGCGCTTGCCGCTGTGCTTGCAAAAGCGCCTCGCGTCCTAAATGTGAGGAGAGCAAGCTATGGAACAACAATTTGATCTACTCTTGACCGGCGGCACGGTCGTCACTGGGGAGCACATCCGCCGCGCCGACGTGGGCGTGCAGGGCGAAATCATCGCCGCCGTCGAGCCAGACCTGCCCCGCGAGGCGGCCCGCGAGGTGGTGGACGCCAGCGGCCGGTACGTCTTCCCTGGCATCATTGACGTGCACGTCCACCCTGTTTATCTGGACAGCGTGGAGGATTGCTCGCGCGTCGCGGCCTACGGCGGCACGACCACGCTCTTGCACTATGCCTACGCCCGCACCGGCGACAGCCTGCTGCAAAAGGTCGAAGAGATGCTGGCGGACGGGCTGGCGAACTCGCTGCTCGACTTTGGCCTGCACGGGGGGATGTTCGAGGCTCCCAGGCAGTTGCAGGACGTGCCCCAGGTGTTCGAGATGGGGGTCCGCACTTTCAAGTTCTTTATGCCCTACGTCAAACAAGGGTGGACCACCGACGACTACCACCTGGTCAGAGCGATGGACATACTGGCCGGCCTGGGCGGTATGGCGATGGTCCATGCCGAGAACGGCGGCGCGATTGACTACCTGGAGGACAAATATCTCACGCGGCCTGATGCTTCGGCCAGATACTACAACGTCACCCGCCCGGCGGCGATGGAGGAGGAGGCCGTCTTCCGCGCCATCCGCATGGCCGAGGTGATGGGGTGCCCGCTCTACATTGCGCACAACACGACCGCCCGCGCCATCCGCCACATCCGCGACGCGCAGGAGGCGGGGCTGCCGGTCTATGCCGAGACCTGCCCTCAATACCTCACGCTGACCAAAGACATACTTGAAGAGCGCGGAGCCTTGGCCAAGATCGGCCCGCCCATCCGCACTGCCGAGGATCGGGCCGGGCTGTGGGACGCGCTGGCCGAGGGTGTGATCCAGACAGTCGCCACCGACCACGCGCCGAAACGCAAGGACGTGAACGGCGACTTTATCGAGCAGCCATTTGGCGCTCCCCAGATCGAGACGCTGCTCCCGCTGGTCTATGACGGCGGCGTGAACACGGGGCGCATCAGCGTGGTGCGTTTGGTGCAGGTGCTGTGTGAGAACCCGGCCCGCATCTTTGGGCTCTATCCCAAGAAAGGCACCATCGCCATTGGCTCCGACGCCGACCTGGTGGTCTTTGACCCCACCCGCACGTTCACTATCCGCGCCGAGAACCAACATTCCAACGCCGGGTACACGCTGTACGAGGGGCGCACCGTGCTGGGCTGGCCGGAGATGTCCTTCCAACGAGGGCAGCGCGTCCTGTGGCGGGGAGAGATCGTGGCCGGGCCGGGGCGGGCGCAGTTCCTGCCCACGCTCGAATCGCGGGTGGATCCGCTGACGACTTGATATTACCTCGACAATGTTAACTTCCATCAAACGGTGGGTTAGTGTTCGTAGTAAGGCACGAAACGAAGTGGAGTGCCCGTCATAAACGGCGCAAACGCCACTCCGCTCGCGCTCCGTGGCTAACTATGAACCAAACTTGGCATCGTCGAGTGACCCTCCCGCCGGTTTCTAACCTGCGGAGGGTGGCTGAATATAGGAGGGTGTGGATTGGGGAAGAGAATCGTAACCGGAAATGAAGCTCTCGTCCTGGGCGCGCTGCGGGCCGGGGTCAAGGTCGCCGCTGGCTACCCTGGCACGCCCTCGTCGGGGGCGCTGGGCAGCCTCCTGAGGATGAGCCTGGGCGACGACCGGCACGTCGAGTGGGGCGCCAACGAGAAGGTCGCCTTTGAGATTGCGGCTGGCGCCGCCTGGGCCGGCCAGCGGGCGCTGTGCACGATGAAAATGTCTGGTCTCAACGTCGCTTCGGACGCCATCTATTCCATCGCCTACTCTGGCGTCAACGGCGGTCTGGTGATCTATGTGGCGGACGATTCGGGCGTCAGCGCGGGAATGTGCGAGCAGGATTCGCGCCTCTACGCCGCCATGTTCGACCTGCCGATGCTGGAGCCCGCCTCGGTAGCCGAGACGTACAAGCTGATCCAGGTCGCCTTTGATCTCTCCGAACAGGCCGGCAGCCCTGTCTTTGTCCGGCTGGTGGCGGGCATCTCCAACGCCCACGCCGCGGTGGAGATCGAGGAGCCGGCGCCGCCCGCCAAGCGCGACGTGGTCCTGGAACGAGACATTGCCAGATACACCAAGGCGGGTTCGGCCATCTGTATGGACCAGCACCGCGACGTGATCGCCCGGCTGGAGGAGGCGGGGCAGGCCATCCGCGAGATGAGACTGAACGAACTCGATCTGGTTTCTCCATCAGGCGGACTGGGGATCATCGCGTCGGGGATGGCGGCTGCTTACCTGGAGGAAGGGTTCGAGATTTTGGAGAGAAACCAGGTTTTTGCTGTAAGCGAAGCGACGGTTTCCGTGCTGCGCGTCGTGGCGACCCACCCGTTTCCGGCGGAGGAGGTGCGGGCGCTGCTGCGTCACTGCGGCACGATCCTGGTGCTGGAGGAATTGGAGCCGCATCTGGAGAAGAGCATTTACGTCGAAGCGCAGCGGCTCGGTTTCGAGGGGCGTATCATCGGCAAACTGGATGGCACCTTTGACCGGATCGGCGAGTACGGCGTGCGGCAGGTGATACAGGGCATCGGCGAGGCGCTGGGCCAGGGAGAGACCAGGTTTCCTGAAAGAAACCTAGTCTCTGATGCGGCAGAAGAACTGGCGGCCGCGCGCCCCATCACCGTCTGCGCGGGCTGCCCTCACCGGGGGACGTTCATGGCGATCAACCAGGCCCTCAAGAGGCTGAAACTCAAGAAAGACGAGGTGATGGTAACGGGCGACATCGGCTGCACCATCCTGGGAATGAACCCGCCGTTCCACACCGTCTGGAACGAGGTCTCGATGGGCACCAGCGTCAGCCTGGCCCAGGGGTACGTCCACGCTGGCATCCAGACGCCCGTCGTCGCCACCATCGGCGATTCCACTTTTTTTCACGGCGGCATCCCCGGCCTGATCAACGCCATCCAACACCAGGCCCCCATGACGCTGATCGTCATGGATAACGGCTGGACCAGCATGACCGGCATGCAAGTCAACCCCGGCACCGACGAATCGTTCCAGCCGCCCGGCAGCCAGAGGGTGGACCTCGCCAGGCTCATCCCCGCGCTGGGGGTGGAGCACTTTTTCGTCATTGATCCCTTCGAGTTAGAAGCGGCCACCGGGATCATCCAAAAGTGTCTGACATTGCCGGGAGTCAAGGTGGTGCTCGCCCGCCAGGAGTGCGCCATCCAGGCCCGGCGGCGGGGACTCGAGGCGGGAAAGATCAAAGTGATCCCCGAAAACTGTACCCTGTGCAAGCAATGCGTCGTCGTCACCGGCTGCCCGGCCATCACGCTGGGAGAAAAGAGCATCATTATTGACCCTGCCCAGTGTTACGGCTGCGGCCTGTGCGCGCAGGTGTGCAAGTTTGGGGCGATTGAGCGAGTCAGCGAACCTGTCCTGAGCACAGCCGAAGGGTCAGCGAGTGAGCGAAATGAATAATCACGAATCACGCTTGACGTTTGACGTTTCACGTTTCACGTTCGACGTTTACCTGGTAGGTGTCGGCGGTCAGGGAGTTCTGACCATTGGCAATCTAATCACCGAAGCGGCCGCCCGGCAAAGCGTTCCGGTCATTTTCTACCCCACGAAAGGCATGGCCCAGCGGGGCGGGGCGGTCAAAGCCCGGCTGCGACTGGGCCGCGAGGCCGTCGGGCCGAACATCCCTGAACACGGGGCCGACCTGGTGATAGCGATGGAGCGCTCGGAAGCGCTCAAGGCGGTGCGGTTCATCAAGCCCGGAGGGGACTTTGTCCTGTTTGGGCGCGTCTGGGCGCCGGCGGCGGTGATGGCGTATAACACCGACCGCAGCGGTCGACAACATCCGTCCGGCAAGGCGGATTATCCCACACTGGAGCAGGTGCGGGGGCAGGTGCAGGAGGCAGGGGGCAGGATGCAATATCTTGATCCCGCAAATCTGCCCCTCCACGAAGGCGCTCCTGTACCAGCCAACATCTTTGTGCTCGGCGCGGCGCTGGGCCATACAGGGCTGGGCGAGGTGCTGGATTCATCCGAGGTGGCGCGCCTGGTCCAGAACCGCTGGAAGAAGGGCGCCGTGCGCAACAGTTTTGCGTTCCAGGCGGGGCTGGAGGCCGAGCCACGGTGAGTATCGAGAGCCTCTTTTACCCGCGCGGCGTCGTCATCGTCGGCTCCACGTCTGAAGGCAGAATTGGCTGGGAGCTGATCCGCCAGATGCTAGATGGCGGCTACGAGCGCATCTTTGCCGTCAACCCCAAAGCACAGGGCGCGTTCGGCGTGCCGGGCTACGGGTCTGTGACCGAGATTGAGCGGCCGGTTGATGTGATCGTCGTCGTCTCGCCGCCCGCGACGGTGCCGTCCGTGTTGGAGGATTGCGGTCGAGCTGACGTCCGCGCGGCGGTGGTCATCACGGCTGGCTTTTCCGAAGCCGGCAACGACGCGGGCGAGGCCGAAATCAAGCGGGTGGCCGATCAACACAGGATCCGCTTCATCGGTCCCAACTGCGCTGGCCTCATCAACACCGCCCACCAACTCTACCCCACGTTAGAGACCCACCCGCCGGCCGGGAGCGTGGCCATCGTTGCCCAGAGCGGCGCGGTGGGGGGCGTGCTGACCGCCTGGGCCAAAGAGTTCGGGCTGGGCATCTCCAAGTTCGTCAGTTACGGCAACGGGGCCGACCTGAACGAGATTGATTTTTTGCGCTACCTGTCCGGCGACGCCGAGACCAGGGTGGTGGCGCTGTACATCGAGAGCGCATCGGGCGGGAGAGAGTTTATGCAAGCGGTGCGGGAGTGCGCTGCCCAAAAGCCCGTGGTCGTCATCAAGGCCGGCCGGACTCGATCGGGCCGGCGGGCGACGCTTTCGCACACCGGCTCGCTGGCCGGCGCCGACGCTGTCTACGACGCGGCCCTGCGGCAGTGTGGCGCGATTCGCGTGCACACTATAGAGGAGATGTTCGACCTGTGCAAGGCTTTCGTCCACGTGCCACGTTTGCAGGGGCGACGGGTCGCCATCGTGACCAACTCGGGCGGGCCGGGCGTCCTGGCCGCCGACCGGGCGGAGGAGGTCGGGTTGGACGTGGTCGAGCCTGGCCCGGCGACGAAAGAGAGACTGGCCGAGTTCCTGCCCCCACAGTGCGCGTTCAAGAATCCCATCGACCTGACGGTGGAAGGCACGGAAGAGGGATACCGCAAGACGCTGCTGACCGTGGCGGATGAGTACGACGCGATCCTGGCCCTGAACATCGCTCCGGCCTATCTCGACTCGCTGCCCCTGGCACGCGGGGTCTGCGATGCGGCGGAGCAGAGCGGCACGCCGATAGTGGCTGCTTTCCTACCCCGGCAGATCGTGGCCGAAGCGGTTCCCTACCTGGAAGAGCGCGGCATCCCCAACTTTGGCACTGGCGAGCGGGCTGTGGCAGCGCTGGCGAGAGTAGCAGCGTATGAGCAGAAACCAGGTTTTGCGGAAAAAACCTGGTTTCTTGGCGAGCAAGAGCGGTTGCCTGGTGAGGAGCAGATGCTGGAACCCGAGGCGATGGCCTGGCTGCGGGAGAACGACATCCCGGTACCCGAGTTCCGCTTTGCGGCGACCCAGGACGAGGCGGTGCGGGGCTGCCGCGAGATCGGCTATCCGGTGGTGATGAAGGTCGTCTCGCCCGAGATTGTGCACAAGTCGGACGTGGGCGGGGTGATCGTGAACATTGGCGATGACCGGGCAGCGAGGGATGCTTTCGAGAGGATCAAACAAGCCGCCGAGGGCAAGGACCTGCGCGGCGTGGTCATCTACCCGATGATGCCGACCGCAGCGGTCGGTGGGGACGGGCAGGAGGTGCTGCTGGGGCTTTCGCGCGATCCCCAGTTCGGGCCGGTGGTCGCCTTTGGACTGGGCGGCGTCTACACCGAGGTCTGGCGCGACGTCGCCCTGCGCGTGGCCCCGGTCAATCGCGCCGAGGCCGAGGCAATGATTCGGGAGATCAAGTCCTTCCCGCTGCTTGAGGGCGTGCGCGGGCAAAAGCCCTGCGACCTGGGCGCTTTGGCGGACGTGCTGGTCAGCTTCTCCCAACTCCCCTTCCGCTATCCCGAGATTGATGAGATAGACCTTAACCCGGTGTTCTTGTTCTCGGAGGGGTTGGTGGTGGGGGACGTGAGGGTGATACGTAAAGCGTAAAACGTGAAACGTCAAACGTGAAACGTGAGGAGTTTGCTAATGACGATGCAGATTGAACCGCAGCGTGGCCTGGCGGCGATGGGGCCCTACGCGCCCGGCAAGCCCATCGAAGAGGTGCAGCGGGAGTACGGTCTCACGGACGTGGTCAAGCTGGCCTCCAACGAGAACCCCCTCGGCCCCTCCCCCAGGGCGCTGGCGGCCATAGAGCGGGCGCTTACCCGGTTGAATTTTTATCCTGACGCGCAGAGCTACAGTCTGCGCCAGGCGATTGCGGGACGGTTGGGGTTTGAACTGGAACAGGTGATCGTGGGCAACGGGGCCGATGGCATCATCACGCAGCTCTGCCTGGCCTATTTGGATGAGGAGGGCGAGGTCATCGTCAGCCGCTCGTCTTTTCCTGTCTACGACCGCTTCACTCACGTCATGAGAGCAACACTGGTCAAGACGCCCCTGAAGGATTATCGTCTGGATCTGGAAGCGATGGCGCGGGCGATCACCGACCGGACCAGGCTCGTCTTTGTCTGCAATCCCAACAACCCAACCGGGACCATCGTCACGGCGGGCGAGGTGGAGGCCTTTATGGGGCAGGTCCCCGACCACGTACTGGTGGTCTTTGACGAGGCGTATTACGAGTACGTTGACGCCGCCGAGTACCCGGACTCGCTCCGGTACATTCGGGAGGGTCGGCCCAACGTGTTGACCATTCGCACCCTTTCTAAAGCCTACGGCCTGGCTGGCCTGCGGCTGGGGTATGCGATCTCCACTCCCGAAATACTGGCCCCGCTGTACCAGGTCAAAGAGATCTTTAACGTCAACCTGCTGGCCCAGGCCGCTGGCATCGCCGCTCTGGAGGACGAGGAATTTCTCCACAGGTCGGTGGCGGCCAACCGCGCCGGGCTTCAATTTCTGTACGGCGAGTTTAACCGGCTGGGGTTGCACTATGTCGAGGGGTACGGCAACTTTGTCCTGGTCGAGATTGGCCCGCAGGCGGCGGAGGTGCAAGAACAACTGTTGGCACGAGGCGTCATCGTGCGGCCCTGCACCAACTATGACCTGCCCGACTTTGTCCGCATCTCGGTAGGCAGCGAGGCGCAGAACGCCCGGCTGGTCGAGGCGCTTGAGGCCGTGTTGTAGCTCCGATTGCCGGCAGACTATGGCTCCAGGAGAAGCTTGGCCTCGGCCTCCCGCTCCACGTCCTCGCGGGCGTATAGCATGGGGTGGTACTCGCCGGTGAACCATGCCTCCACCTGATCGTCATAGTGTTTGCTGCCCGGCTGCCCCGACTGGCCGGGCGTCAGCAGGCCCAACGAGTTCCGCAGGTCGCCCAGGTCGGCGATAAAGCGGAAGGGCGGCCCGACGACCACGTCGCTGCTCAGGTCGTGCCAGGTGGTATGGGCGGCCCATACGGTGGTGCCATCGCCCCCCACGGGATAGGGCCCTCGATTGAAGAGTTGATCCAGTGGTCGAACACGTCCCATCACGTGGCCGTAGGTCAGCGTGTGGAGTTTGCCCCAGGCCCAGTCGTTGACGTTGGGGCCGAGTTCCGCCTTCAAGAAATCCACCGTCTCGCGCAGGGCCAGGTGTATGCAGTCGTCGCGGGTCTCGCCGTGGCCCAGGTCGAACCAGTGGCTCGGGTCGGAATCTGGATCGGTCAGTGCCTCTTGTACCCACTCCCACGATCGTTCTCCAAAGAGACTTCCCTCGGCCAATACCGGCGTAGGCCCCTCGCCCGCATAGCGGATGGCGAGGTCGCCCAGCTTGTCTGAGAGCAGCAGCGCGACCAGTCGGCGTACAAAGACCTGGTGCACGGCGGCGGCGGGGCTTTCGGCTGCCAGAGCGCCATCCCATCCGCGCATCACCTCGGTCAAGGCGGCCAACTCGGAATCGTCCGTTTCCAACTGTCCCACGAGTCGGCCCACGATTCGCGCCGTGGGTGATACCTGGTCAAAGTGCATCCTCTGAATGTAGGCGATGTCTACTTTATCTTGCGCCTCGATCAGCTCGACGATGCGCTGCGACCGGTCGCCTATGCAGTGCTCGCGACCGATGTAATGTGGGTAGTCGTCGTCGGTGACGCGGTTGTTGGCGGTGGCGACGTAGCCCTGGGGTGGGTTGTAGAGGTGGGGCAGTTCTTCAAAGGGGATATAGTCCGTCCACTCGTACTCGCCTGTCCAGCCGGGCACCGGCACCTGGCCGTTCCCTTTGGCGCGGATGGGCACTTTGCCGGGAAAGCTGTAGGCGATGTTGCCCTCTGTGTCGGCATAGACCGTGTTCTGGATGGGCGCCGCCCAGTGACGCAGCGCCTCACGGAGCTCGAGGCAGTTGCGGGCGAGGTTCATAGCTTGCAGTGCCTCGATCATCGTGTCTGGCTCCAGCGACGTCCAGCGCAGGGCCAACGGCTGCTCTCCGGCAAAATCGGGGGCCAGGCCGTTGATGATCGGGCCGTGGCGGGTGACGACGACTTTTTCGACGACGGTCTCGCCGCCCTTGACGTGAATCTCCTCAGGGATGACGTCGGCATCTGACCACTCGCCCCGGTACTCGTATTGAACGCGCCCATCGTCGGTGCGGCGCAGCCGTTCCATATAGAGGTCTTGTACGTCGGGGAAGCCATTGGTAAAGCCCCAGGCGACGTGACCGTTGTGCCCGGAGACCACGCCGGGTATGCCGGGGAAGGTGACGCCGGTGACGTTCCAGTCGCCTCCAACCAGGTGGTTCTCGTACCAGATGCAGGGCAGCCCCATCTGTAGGTGCATATCGTTGGCCAGCAACGGCGCACCGCTGGTCGTGCGCGCGCCGGAGAGCACCCAGTTGTTGCTGCCCAGACCAGCGCGGGAGCCGGTGAGCGGGCGCGCTTCTCGTGCGCGTTCCAACGCCGCGCCGCCGATGGCGGAATAGTCCACGCCGGGGGGCACGATTCGCGGCCAGCGATCAAAGTAGTCTGGCTCCAGCTCTGCCGCCCGCTCCGCTCCCAGGAGGGCGATCAACTGGGCGCGCAGAATCTCGGTCTCCCAGTTGACCGAGAGGGTCCAGGACATCATTTTGATCCACGTGAGGGTGTCGGCCACCTGCCACGGCTCCGGCCGGTAGCGCAGCAGAGTGAACTCGATTGGCAAGCGGCCTCGAGCGATGCGGGCGCTGACGCCGGCGCCGTAGGCTTCCAGGTTGGCGCGGTTGTCGGGGGCAAGCAGGGCCACTTCTTGCTCCGCTACTCGTCTCATACCGAGGATGCGGAACCAACGATCAACGGGCACCGTTTCAGCGCCCATTACCTCCGAGAGCCTGCCGGTGACCAACCGTCGTTGAAAATCCATCTGCCACAGCCGGTCCTGGGCGTGGACGAATCCCTGGGCAAACATCAGGTCGTGGGCGGTCTCGGCATAGATGTGGGGCACGCCCCAGCGGTCGCGAATGACCTCCACGGGAGCCTCAAGCTCCGGCAGCCGCAGCGTGCCATCGGTCTGGGGCAACCGGCGGCGACTGAGCCAGGTAAGCCCGGCTCGCAGGATGGGGCCGAGGATAGTTTGGATGAGAGACATTGGAACACCTCCATGCTGGGATACTGGATTCTCGCGACGGTTGCTGCCAAAGCTCGACCATCGCCAGGCATTATTATACCCTGTTATACTTGACAATACCACTCCAAGCAGAGTAGAATATGTGCCGTCTGTTTCAATCAATCGTTCCACATCAGCGTATGCAAGGAGTATGCGATGAATATCCCCGAACACGGTCTTTCGAAAGAAGAGATACTGGGCGCTTTGGAGGGTTACAAGCAGGGCGACGTCGAGTGGAAATCCGGCAGGGCGCTGGCGCTGGTCTACGACCCGGGCCAGGAGGCCCGAGAGACGGTCAACGCCGCGTACACGGCGTTCATGACCGAGAATGGGTTGGATCCGACCAGTTTCCCCAGCCTGTTAAAGCTGGAGACGGAGGTGGTGCGCATGGTCGCCAACCTGCTGCGGGGCGACGAGCAAGCGGTGGGGAACCTGACCAGCGGCGGGACGGAGAGCATCATGCTGGCGGTCAAGACGGCGCGCGACAAGGCGCGGGCCGAGCGGCCCGAGATCACGGCTCCGGAGATGGTGATTCCGCTGACGGCTCATCCCGCGTTCCACAAGGCGGCCCACTATCTCGGCCTCAGGGTGGTGACAACGCCGTTCGACTCCGAGACGTTCCGGGCCGACGTGGGAGCGATGCGGGAGGCTATCACGGATAACACGGTCCTGCTGGCCGCTTCGGCGCCGGGTTACTCGCACGGGGTGGTGGACCCGATCGCCGAGATCGGCGCGCTGGCGCAGGAGCACGCCCTGCTCTTCCACGTGGACGCCTGTGTGGGGGGGATACATCTCTCCTTCATGCGGGAGCTGGGGTACTCGACCCCCGAATTCGATTTTTCCGTGCCGGGGGTGACGTCCATCTCGGCCGACCTGCACAAATATGGCTACTCTGCCAAGGGGGCGTCGGTGATCCTCTATCGCAGCAAGGAGATCCGCCGGTACCAGATCTTTTCCTGCTCGGCCACGCCGGTGTACGCGGTCATCAACCCCACCGTGCTCAGCAGCAAGTCCGGCGGGCCGGCGGCCGGCGCCTGGGCGATTCTCCACTACCTGGGAAAGGATGGTTACAAAAAGATCGTCCAGGAGGTGATGGATGCCACGCAGCGGATGATGGCGGGCGTCAACGCCATAGACGGCCTGCACGTGCTCGGCCAGCCGGATATGTGCATGTTCGCGCTGGCGTCGGAGCAGGAGGAGGTCAACGTCTTTCAACTGGCGGACGAGATGAAGCGGAGGGGGTGGCATTTGCAGCCGCAGTTTTCGAAAGCGACTTCGCCCTGCAATCTGCACGTTTCGGTCAACCATTCCAACGTACCACTCGTGGACGAGTTCTTGGACGCGCTGCGGGCGAGCGTCGAGCAGGTCAAACAAGCCGTCCCGCTGGATGTATCCGGCCTCAAGGCGATGCTGGAGCAGATGTTGCAGGATCCGCCCGATGACCTGTTCGAGAACATCCTGGCGCTGGGCGGCCTCCAGGGTACCGACCTGCCGGAGGATATGGCGTTGGTCAACGCGGTTCTGGGCGCGCTGCCCGTTCCGGCGACCGACGCTCTGTTGACCGAGTATTTCAACAATCTTTTCGTATAGTAGGGGAGGGTGACGGGATGGACGAGATGAAGGATAGGGTTGTGATAGTCACAGGGGCCAGCAGCGGGATCGGACGGGCGGCGGCGCTCAAGTTCGGTTCAGAGGGAGCGAGCGTGGCCCTGGTCGCCCGCAGCGGGGGCAAGCTGACCGAGGCGGCGCAGGCGCTCGAGGCCGACGGAGGCGCGGCGCAAGTGATCGTGGCCGATGTCACTCAAGCGGCCGACATTGAGCGCGTGGTCAACGAGACGGTCGAAACGTTCGGCGGGATTGACGTGCTGGTCAACGCGGCCGGCATCATCGCCACGGGGACGGTCGAGACCACCGCGCTCCAAGACTGGGACTATATGATGAACGTGAACGTGCGCGGCCCCTTCTACCTGATGCAGCGCGCAATGCCGTACCTGATCGAGCGCGAGGGGAACGTGGTCAACGTTTCCAGCGTGAACGGCATGCGCTCTTTTCCCGGCGTCCTGGCCTACTGCGTCAGTAAAGCGGCCGTGGACCAACTGACGCGCTGCGCCGCGTTGGAGGTGGCGAGCAAGGGGGTGCGGATCAACAACGTCAACCCTGGCGTCACCGTCACCCAGTTGCACCGGGCTGGCGGGATGGACGAGCAGGCTTATGCAGCGTTCCTGGAACACAGCAAGAGCACTCATCCGTTGGGCCGCGTGGGCCAGCCGGAGGAGGTGGCGGAGCTGATCTACTTTTTGGCCTCGCCGAAGGCCGGTTGGATCACGGGCGCCAGCCATCTGATTGACGGCGGGCGCGGCCAGACTTGCGCGCGATAATGACGTGAGACGTAATGCGTAAAACGTGATTCGTAAAAAGTCAAGAATCCCTTTTTATGTTATAATAGTTCCAGTTTATGGAATTTCTACACACCAAACAGGGATAACAATGTTCAATGAATCTCCCTCACGAACACTGAGCAAGCGGGAATCTCTCCTGTTGAGCAGCCTCTCGGCGGATGGGTACACTGTGTTCACCATCGAGGATGCCCGTGCGGTGCTGGAGGATAGCGAGACCGACATCCGCAAGTTGCTGCACCGCTTGAATCGCAAGCGCTGGATCAAGCGACTGGAGCGTGGCAAATATCTGATCGTCCCCCTGGCGGCCGGGCCGGAGGCGCATTGGGCCGAGCACGAGTATCTGATCGCCGCCTCGTTGGTGGAACCGTACTACCTGGCCTATGCCACCGCCCTGCACTACCACGGTTATACCGAGCGTTCGCCCGATCCAGTTACCGTCGCCACCACCCGCCGAAAGAACCCAGTCACTATTGCTGGACTCACCTATCGCTTTGTCACCCTCACGCCCCACAAGTTCTTTGGCTACGAGACCGTCTCGCTGCTGGGGGGCAATATCCAGATGGCGGAGCGGGAGAAGGCTATCGCCGACGGGTTTGATCATCCGAAGCTAGTTGGCGGCGTCCTGGAACCGGCAAAGGGGTTATGGTTTGGGAGCCAGGAGCTGGACTGGGAAAAGCTGGTGGCGTATACCTTGCGCCTGCGAAACCAGGTCGCCGCGCGGCGGTTGGGCTTTTGGATGGATCTGTTGGGCCTGGGGAACGAGGATCTATTGTCACGTCTGGAGAACGGCGAGGGACACAGCTATGCGCGGTTGGAGCCGTCGGGCCCGCGCGAGGGGGCGCGCAACACGCGCTGGCGACTCATCGTCAACGTGCCAGAGCGGCAATTGTTGGAGTGGCGGGAGCACTGATGATCGCAGAGCGCGAACTGCGGCAGATAGCCGGAAAGACCGGCCTCGGCATCGGACAGACCGCACACGAGTACGCTATGCTTTGCGTGCTGGACGCCCTGGGTCAGACATCACTCCTATCCGACACCTTCTGTCTGAAGGGCGGCACGGCGCTGCGCTTGACCTACTTTAACGACTGGCGGCACTCGGTCGATCTGGATTTCTCGGTGCTTCCGACCTTCCCCTCTGAGGAGTTGCGAACGCACGTCGAGCGCTGGTTCGCTCAAGTGGACATTGCACACGGGATGACGGTACGTCTGCTGGACTTTCATCGGGCGAATGGCGCGGCCCGGATGCGTGCTCAATTCGTTGGGCCGCTGCGTCACCCGGCGCGTCTTCTCTTCGATGTCATCCTGGATGAGCCTGTGCTGCTGCCCCCGCAGCGGCGAGAGGTGGTCGTGTCATTCTTTCCCGCTCTGCGCCCGGTCGTCCTGACGTATGCGCTGGAGGAGATCCTGGCGGAAAAGATGCGCAGCATCCTCCAGCGCGGCAAGTCGCGGGATTACTACGACGTGTGGCGGTTGCTGAGGGAAAAGAAGCAGCTTTTGATGCCTCCCTCGTCCGCTCAATTATGGAACAGAAATGCCACCACAAAGGTCTGGACGCGCCGAACGTTCAAGCGTTCCTGGCGCCGCAGCACCTTGATGAAGCGGAGGTGTACTGGGAGCGTGACCTGGCACGGCAGGTCGCTCCACAGATGCTGCCCGATTGGGCTGCGGTCACCGGGGAGTTGGCGGAGTTGTTGGAGCGGTTCTTTGGTGAGTGAGAAAGTGACTGGCGCTCTACTTTGCCTGGGCGCCGCGCTGGACGATTTACGGAAGGTGAATCTGGCTATGGGGTGTTTAAGAGGAAGAAACCAGGTTTATGGCAGCCTTATCTAAACTGTACGGTTGAAGAATCAAACCATTCATAGGAGGTGCAAATCATGAAAGATCGAAAACTGCTCATGATCCCCGGCCCCGTCGAGTTCACGCCGGAGGTGCTGCGGGCGATGAGCATGCCCACCACCAGCCACGTGGCCCCCAACTTTATCGAGGCATTCGGCCAGGCGCTGGAGCGGCTGCGCGAGGTGTTCCTCTGCCCCAGTGGACAGCCGTTCGTCGTCGCCGGGTCTGGCAGCCTGGCGATGGACATGGCCGCCGCCAACCTGGTCGAGTCGGGCGACGAGGCGCTGGTGGTCAACACTGGCTACTTTGGCGACCGCTTCGGCGCGATCCTGGAGCGGTACGGCGCGACCGTGACTCACGCGCGCGCTCCGGCCGTCGGCGATGCGCCCACTTTGGAGGACGTGGAGGCTGCCCTGAAGGGTGGCGCATACAAGCTAATGACCATCACCCACGTGGACACCTCCACCGCCGTCTGCGCCGACGTGAAAGGATTGGCCGCGCTGGGCCGCAAGCACGGCGTGCTGGTCGTGGTGGACGGCGTGTGCGCGGTGGCCGGCGAGGAAATGCGCCAGGAGGAGTGGGGGATCGATTTAGCCCTCACCGCCTCGCAGAAGGCCATCGGCGTTCCGCCGGGCTTGGCGCTGGTAGTGGCCGGACCGCGCGCGATCAAAGCTTTCCACAGTCGCAAGACCCCGGTGGGCAGCTACTATGCCGACTGGACCCAGTGGCTGCCCGTCATGGAGGCTTACAAAGCCCGCAAACCCAGCTACTATGGCACGCCAGCGGTCAACCTCGTATGGGCGCTCAACGTCAGCCTGGGCCAAATCTTGGACGAGGGAATGGAGGCCCGCTTTGCCCGCCACCGCAGGTTGAGCGATGCGTTCAAGGCGGCGGTGACGGCCCTGGGGATGGGCCAGGTGCCGGTGAGCGCCGACAAGACGGCCACCACCCTGACCGCCCCCTACTACCCCGCCGGTGTGGACGGCGCTATGCTGCCCCACGTCAAGCAGGCGGGCGTCATCGTCGCCGGTGGCCTGCACCCCGAGATCAAAGCTCAGTACTTTCGCGTCGGGCATATGGGCGCGGTCAGCGCCTCCGACATCCTGGCGACCGTGGGGGCCATCGAGTACGGGCTGGTTCATGTGGGGTACGAGTTCGAGCCTGGGGCGGGACTTGCCGCAGCGCAGGCGGCGTTGCTGGGGGAATGAATATGCCTGAGGTCAAATTCGACACCTACTATCGGTACGACGATCTGACGCGCATCTTGGAGGGTTTTGCGGAGGAATATCCTCAGTTGGTGCGAGTCGAAAGCATCGGCCAGAGCTATGAGGGGCGCGATATCTGGCTGGTCGCGGTGACCAATTTCGCCACGGGCGAGGATAGGCAAAAGCCCGCGTTGTGGGTGGATGGCAACATTCACGCCGCCGAGCTGGCCCCTTCCAGCTTGTGTCTCTACTTGATCAACCGGCTGGTCACAGAATATGGCTCGGACCCCGACATCACGCGCTGCCTCGATTCGCGCGCTTTTTACGTCTGCCCCCGGGTCAACCCCGACGGGGCCGAGCTGGCGCTGGCAGACAAACCCAAGTTCATCCGCTCCAGCACGCGCCCCTACCCCTACGACGAAGAGCCCATCGGTGGCCTGGTCGAGGAGGACGTGGACGGCGACGGTCGCATTTTGAATATGCGGCTTCCAGACCCCAACGGGGCCTGGAAGATCTGCCCAGAAGAACCGCGCTTGCTCGTGCGCCGCGAGCCTACCGAGACTGGGGGACAGTACTACCGCCTGCTCACCGAAGGACCGATCGAGGATTACGATGGGGCGCTGATCCCCATTCAACCCCGCAAGGAACGGCTCGACCTGAACCGCAACTTTCCCCTGAACTGGCGGCAGGAGCACGAGCAGCCGGGCGCGGGTCCTTATCCCACCTCGGAGCCAGAGGCGCGCGCTATCTCCCATTTCATCGCTGACCATCCCAACATCACCGGCGGCGTTGCCTTCCACACCTTTAGCGGGGTGTTGCTCAGGCCCTACAGCGATCAGAACGACGAAGCCTTCCCGGCCGAGGATCTGTGGACGTACCAAAAGATCGGGCAGAAAGGCGCCGAAATCACGGGCTACCCTGCCGTTTCCATCTACCACGACTTTCGCTATCACCCCAACAAGGTCATCACAGGCGGGATCTCCGATTGGATGTACGATCATCTGGGGATGTTTGCCTGGGGGGTAGAGTTGTGGAGTCCGCAGAAGCAGGCGGGCATTGAGGAATACAAGTTCATCGAGTGGTGGCGCGAGCATCCATTGGAGGACGACCTGAAGATGCTCCGCTGGAGCGACGAGGCGCTTGAGGGCAAAGGGTACGTGGATTGGTATCCATTCGATCATCCGCAACTGGGCCAGATCGAGTTGGGCGGCTGGGATTGGTTCCACGCTTTCAGAAATCCCCCCCCGGAATTCTTGGAGAAAGAGATTGCCCCCTTTGCCGACTGGTTGGTGTGGCATCTGCTGATCTCGCCCCGGCTGGAGTTGTACGAGGCGAGCGTCAAACCACTGGGGGAGGACGCTTACAGCGTGCGCGTGGTGGTCCAGAACACTGGCTGGCTGCCAACCTATGTGACGAAAAAGGCTCTGGAGAAGAAATTGACGCGGGGAGTGATATGCGAGATCGAACTGCCCGACGGCGCGACGCTCGAAACCGGCAAGCCGAGGGAGGAACTGAGCCAGTTGGAGGGGCGGGCCTACAAGCCCTCCGTGCCCGACGCCGAGGACAGTACCGACGACCGCGCCAAAGTCGAGTGGGTGGTACGCTCGCCCGCAGGAGGCACGGTCAGGCTGACCGCCCGCCACGACCGAGCTGGCACCGTCGTCACAGAGGTAGAGCTGGAATAGAGATTTACTGCCGGGCACTTTTTTCAGAGGCGCCGAATGATGAAGGGTAACTGTTCAAGGGAAAGCCTGTTTTACCAAAGTACACAAAGGAAAAAACCAAAAACAGTCGCAGAACTTTTGAATCACTTTCTTGGTGTCCTTCGTGCCCTTCGTGGTTCTCCAAAATAGGTATGCCTGAACGCTTACGATGAAGGAACTGCTTTACAGCAGCGATTCTCATCTTGGCTTTACGGCAGATCAACTTGTGGGATGAGACAACAGGGATTGGCCTTTTTCCAGTTATCACTACTATTTGAGCACCCAAGGTCGGGATTGGTTGATGGATTGCTGGTCGTGCTACCCAGTGATCGAGTTTTTGAAGGACGATGATTTCGAGCAGCTATGATGTTGACCCTGCCTAAACACACCGGCTGAAGCCTCGACTCCACCAAAATGAGGACTTTAGATTCCACGCCAATCTCTAACAGAAAACTGACAAAAGGGTGACGAATGTACGAAAAAGTAAACGCCGATATCATCGAGGCGCTCCAGCGGATCGTAGGCTCGGAAAACGTCCTGGTGGACGCAGAGGCGCTGGAGCCTTACACCCACGACGAGACGGTGGGGTTGCGGGCCGCTCCCGAGGTGGCGGTGCGCGTCAGGTCGGCGGGACAGGTGGCCGAGATTCTCAAGCTGGCCCAACGAGAGCGGGTACCGGTGACGCCGCGCGGCGCGGGCTACGGTCTCAGCGGCGGGGCTGTGGCCGTTCAGGGGGGTGTCATCCTCTCGACGGAAAAGATGAACCGCATCCTGGAGATTGACAAGGAAAACCTGATGGTCACCGTCGAGCCGGGGGCGATCACGGGCGACATCCACCGCGCGGTGGAGGCGGAGGGGCTGTTCTATCCCCCTGACCCGGCCAGCCTCGATTCCTGCTCCATCGGCGGGAACATTGCCGAGAACGCGGGCGGTCCGCGGGCGGTCAAGTACGGGGTGACCCGCCATTACGTCTGCGGCCTGGAGGCGGTGCTGCCTTCCGGCGAGATCATCACCTGCGGCGGCAAGCTGGTCAAGAACGTCACTGGCTACGACCTGATCCAACTGCTGATCGGCTCGGAGGGCACGCTGGCGGTGGTGACCAAGATCATCCTGCGGCTGCTGCCCCTGCCCAGGGTGCAGATTGACCTGTTGGTGCCGTTCGCCGACTTCCAGGCGGCGGCCGACACGGTCTTGGACATCATCGCCCACCGCGTGCTGCCCACCACTATGGAGTTTATGGAGCGAGATAGCGTCCTGGCCGTCGAGCGGTTGAGCCAGAAGGAGATGCCCTACCACGACGCGGCGGCCCATCTGCTGATCCAACTCGACGGCAACAGCCAGGAGGCGGTGGGCAGCGACTGCGACGTGGTGGGCGAGTTGTGCCTGGAGCACGGGGCGCTGGACGTGCTGGTGGCCAGGGATAGCCGCACCCGCGACCGGCTGTGGGAGGCGCGCCGCTTGATCATTGATGCGCTCAACCACGAAAGCCCCGTCAACCACATGGAGGACGTGGTCGTGCCCCGCGCCGGGTTGCCGCCGCTGTTGAGGGGAATCAAAGAGATTGGCCGGCGGCACGATGTGCGCGTCGTCTGCTTTGGTCACTCTGGCGACGGGAACGTGCACGTCAATGTCCTCAAGGACCAAATCCCCGACGAGCGGTGGAAAGCGCTCGTGCCGGTGGTGACCGAGGCAATCTACCGGCTCAGCCTATCTCTGGGGGGAACGATCACCGGCGAGCACGGCATCGGCGCTACCCGCCGCAAGTATCTCCACCTGGCGCTGGACGAGGCCCAGATCGAGCTGATGCGGAGTATCAGGGCGGTCTTTGACCCCAACTGCATCCTGAATCCGGGCAAGATATTTCCGTGAGGCCTAAATCGTGAAACGTAATGAGAAGTTTATGGACAAGTCTGTTATTTCTTTGAGTGGGGTGTTTCCGCCCGTTACTACGCCCTTTGACGCCAAGGGGGACGTGGCAATCCAATCGTTGATCGAGAATCTCGAACGTTGGAACCAGTACGACCTGGCCGGGTACATAGTTCTAGGCTCCAACGGCGAGGCTGGCTTTCTCTCCGAGGAAGAAAAACTGCGCGTCTGGGAGGCGGCTCGGCAAGCCATCCCGCCGGACAGGCTGATGATCGCCGGGGCGGGGTGCGAATCCACGCGCCAGACCATCGCCCTGACCCACCAGGCTGCCCAGGCCGGCGCCGATGCCGTGCTCCTGGTCACGCCTCACTACTACGATCCCCAGATGACGTCCGGCGCCCTGATCCAGCACTATGAATCGGTGGCCGATGTTGCGCCCATCCCCGTGCTGCTCTACACCGTGCCCAAGTTCACCCACGTGGACGTTGACGCGACCGCCGTCGCCCACCTGGCCCGCCATCCCAACATTATTGGCATCAAGGATACCGGGGGCAACATGGCAAAGGTGGCCGACATCGTGCGGCTGGCCGGCCCCGACTTTCAGGTGTTGGCCGGGTCGGCGAGCTTTTTCCTGGTCGGGCTGACGCTGGGCGCGGTGGGCGGCGTGCTGGCGCTATCCAACGTGGCTCCCCAAAAGTGTCTGAATCTCTACCGGTTGTTCAAGGCGGGCAAGATGGAGGAGGCGGGCGAGCTTCAGCGCTGGATGATCCCAGTCAACGCGGCGATCACCGCTCGCTTTGGCATCGCGGGGTTGAAGGCGGCCCTGGAGATGTTGGGCTACTATGGCGGGCCGGTCCGCTCGCCGCTGCTTGCCCTCACCGAGGAGGAGCGGCACGCGCTGCGGGAGGTGCTGGTCGAGGGCGGGCTGTTGTAACAAAATGGGGCAATGTAGTTTCCATGCCTCTCGGCCTGGCGCGCTATGGGAAGCGCGGCTACGCAAGTTCCCCCACGATATTGAGATGGTACTTTTCACGCTTGAGGCTAGTCATAATTCGCTTCTGCGACACCCGGCAGGGTAAAGAAGAAAAGGCTGCCTTGGCCTATCTCACTCTCTACTCCTACTTGCCCCCCTAGCTTTTCCACGATGCGCTTCACGATGGATAGTCCCAGACCGTGTCCTTTGATACGCATAGGGCTGAGCCGCGTGAACGGTGTGAATAACTTGGCTTGTTCCTCTGGTGTGAGGCCGGGGCCGTTATCACGCACCCAGAAGCGGATGTACCCCCTCTCAGTCCGCTTTGCTTGCGGGAGAGGGTCGGCTCCCAACTCGATACGGGGCAGAATCTCTTCCTCCGGCCTTCCGCCATATTTGAGCGCGTTACTGAGATAGTTGACCCACACCTCCTCCACCCACGGCCCGTAGCCCAGCGCCACCGGCCATATCGCGTGCAAGACGATCTCGGCTTGACAATCTTTGATCATTTGAGCCAACTGCTCCTGTACCTGGGCCACGATTCCGGCCATGTCTAGCGGCTCGAATTGCGCCTCCATCTCCCGCAGCCCGGCCAGCAACATCAGTTCGTCGACTATGTGGCTTATTTTGCGTCCGCTTGACGCAACCTTGCGCAGGGACTCTAGGCCCTGGATATCACCCTGAGCAGCGCAGTCCTCCGCCAACATCTCGGCGTAGGCGACTATAGGGGTGAGTGGGGATTTGATGTCGTGGGCCACGGTGTGAGCGAAGGCGTCCAGTTCTTTGTTGCGTGCCTCCAGCTCGACGGTACGCTCCGCGACCTGCTCTTCGAGGCCTGTCACCAGCTTACTTAGTCTGGAGGCCATCTTGTTGAACGCACTGGTCAAAAAGCCGATCTCGTCCTGATTCTGGATGGCGACTTGAACGTTCAGGTCGCCGGCTTCCATCTGCCGCACCCCGGCCAACAAGGCATCCAGCGGCCTGACGATGGAGAAGTGAAGCAAGGTGGGCAGGCCTGCCATGAGCAGCAGGCTGCCCCCGATCACTACCCATCCCAGGGGAAGGATGAACGCGTGCAGATACTGTCTGAAATCCAGTTGATAGTTCTGTACGATCGCCCCTTGAGCCTCTTGGAGCGGTCCAGATAGATCGTCCAGGTGGGTGTGCAGGCTCTCCCTTCGACCCGGGGCCGCCCCGCGCAGCCAGGGATTCGCCGATGGGGTTTCATCCGGGTCGAAGCGTAACGGTAAAGGCAGGCCGTTGTAGGTGATATCGAAGACGCCGTCCTGGTAAAGAATGGCCTGAAAGGTGAAAATGGCTTCGGGCTGGTATAGCGCAGGCAGATGGTCCCAGGTGAGGATCAGGCGGTCGGGTTCCTGGCGGGCATACAATCCACCGCCCGCGTTGGGATCGAGTTCGATCAGGAGCGGAAAGATGGTGGGCAAATTGGCGCGGCGGGCCTGCATGTTGGGCTGCCAGAAGGGCTCGCCTATGCCGATGGCGCCCGAACTGGCGACATAGATCTGGGTATACGATTGCCCGTAAAAGGGAAATTCAAAGTCGATTTTATGGTTGCGGGCCTCATTTAAGGGCTGAACCTGCAACCTGTCTCCCAGCCCGGTTTCAAAGGCAGGATCAACGGTGGTCACGGTGTACCCGCCGGATGCGTCGGGCGTAAAGCGCAGAGTCTGGTGATCCGTCAGGTCGGGGCGGTAGGTGGCGATGTAGGGAGAGGCAATGACCCAGCCCACCGAGCCCAGCAAGGCCAGGAACAGGGTCAGCGTGAGGATAGATAATCGCGCCAGAACGGATACGCCGCCGGGAATAAAGTTGATATAGTTGATGGCAAACAGCCACAAGGCTATCAATATCCCAATCGCAAGCGCAGCATTGTAGAACATGGTCGGAAGGTAAAAGATGCGTAAAATGTCGATTATGCCTAACACAAATAGAATCCCAAAGACGAGAACAAAGCTGCGCGCGCCGCGCGCTTCCTTTCCCTGCGGGTTCCAAAGCTTGATCAGTCCGTTCAAGGGACGCGGGTCAGCCGCAATGGTCTGGCGTAAGAAGGCGATGGGCGCCCATAACAAGACGAGGGCATTCGCATAAGCTGACACACCAGGGCGATAATAGACAGTCTCCCACTGGAGCAGCGAGACGTAGCGGTAAACCATATACGACGCTTCCCACAGCAGATAGGCCAGACTGACGACCAGGCTGGCATGGGCTTCCCATTTGTGGTGGGCATAGAAGCGGGGGAAACGGTAGGCGAACTGCAGCAAAAAGACCAGCGCCAACGCCAGGACGGTGTTTTGGGCATAGACGGCAAGCAGGCGTGGGAAGGGTGAGAGGGCCACATCCAGGAACATCAGCCCGATAAAAACGGTCGCCCCGGCAAAGAAGCAGGTCAGCAGAACCAGTTGCGTGTTCCTGTTCTGCAGGTGACGGGCCAGGAAAAGAGTGATGGACAGAGACAGGATGAACTGGGTAAGGTAACTGATTGATGCAGGTGTAAGGTGTATGAAAGACATTGTTTCAACCGCCCAAGATTATGAAATCGCAGCTACGGGCCGGTATTTTTTCCATAATAGGAATTGCTGCCAGCCGGCTCCCGGCTCAGGATCCCCGTCAGGCAGCCCATCCCGCCGGCCGCTTTACAGAGTTCGCCGATCTCTACCTCGACGCACTCGATTCCGGCCGCCTGGTACATGGCCCGGGTTTGCGGGCACCCGGCCGGCATCAGCACCCGTCGTGGCCCCAGCGCGACAAAGTTGAGCGCCATTCCCGGCATGGTCTCCTGGTCGTTGGGCAGCCACAACACTTCCAGCCCCCGCGCGCGCAGCAGTTTGATCACTTTGTGAGGCACTCGCCCCGGCCCGGCCACGGCCAGGTCACGGTCGGCAAAGTTGACCGTGCCCAGCAGGTGCATCGTCCCGTAGGGCAGGTCCACTCTCACCACTTCCACCCCCATCTCCTTGAGCAACGCCTGCACCTGCGCCGCGCCTTGGTCGTTGGTGCGCAGCCCGGTGGTCAGCAGCAGTGTGTTCTCGTCCAGCCACAGTGCGTCGGCCCCCTCAAAAGTCCCCGCCCCGCGCACGCTGCGCAGGATGGGCACACCCAGGTCGGCGAGCCGTCGGGCGACGTACACCTCCTCGCCGGCGCGCACGGTGGAGGCGGGACGGGCCAGCACAGCGCCCTCCGGCGTCATGAAGAATAGGTCGCGCATAAAGATAGTGTTGGGGGGCGGGGCGGTGGCCGGTTCCAGGTAGTGGACGGTGACGCCCGCGCTGCGGTAGGCCTCGGCCAGCGCGTCGTGCTCGCGCCGCACAAGGTCAAAATCCACCGAGGCCAGCATCTGCACCGCGTTGGGATCGTCTGGGATCCGGCTCATCTCTGGCCCGGGCCGGTGCAACAACACCGCTCGCAGGGGCGCCCATTCGCTGGCCGTACCCCAGTCCCCCCAGAGATTGCCCATTTCTTCACGCATCGTCGTGGAGCGCGGCGACCAGCCTGGGCCGCCGTAAGCGGCAGCGAGGGTGGATGGAATATTCATCGTGAACTCTGTTCGTAACTGTTCAAGGGAAAGCCTGTTTTACCACAAAGGAAAAAACCAAAAACAGTCGCAGAACTTTTGAAATCACTTTCTTGGTGTCCTTCGTGCCCTTTGTGGTTCTCCAAAATAGGTATGCCTGAACGCTTACCTCTATTCAAGCAAGGTTCTGCAGGTGGCAGGTGTCGTTCATCAGAAGTAGGGTGAAAGAGCGCCAGTCGTCGCAACTGGCGCCCTCTTTTACGTCAAATACGTTCACGGCGCAGGTATCCTGCTGCAACCGCCAAAAGTGCTCGTTGCCCAGGCCCAGCACAGCGCAGAGCAGCACGCGGTTGACGACGGAGTGAGAGACCAGCGCGACGGTCTGCTCCGGATGGCGGACTATTACTTCTTCCAGGCCGGTCAGCACCCGCTCGCGCACCAGGCCCAGGCTCTCCCCGCCGGGGAACTGCACTGTGTGAGGTTCCTCGTACCAGGCCCGGAGGAGGGCCGGGTCTCGTTGTGCGACCTCGCCGGGTGAAAGTCCTCCCCACTCGCCGCAGTTGACGTCCAGTAAACCGGCCAGCGGTTGGACGGTCAACCCGTGGGCGCGGGCGATGGGTGCGGCGGTCTGCATGGCGCGCCCCATACGGCTGGCGTAGACGGCGGCGGCGGGCCAGCGAGAGGCCACGTAGCGTCCGGTCGCCCCGGCCTGCGCCAGCCCAAACTCGTTCAAGGGCACGTCTATTTGGCCTCGGAAACGCACCTCTTTGTTCCAAGCCGTTTGACCGTGACGCACGAGCACGATGCGGGTTGTCATTTCAGTTTCTCCTCCTCTCCAGATGACCCAAGATGTGGGTATTGTATCACGTCTACAAACAGGATGCAATCACCAAACCGGCTCACGGATTTGCCTCAATTCCTTGCGTATAGTTCTGAACCTCAAGATAGATTATCCGTGGCTCAAAGTCCGTCGTCACAAAGGCGTAATAGTCCTGGTAACTGAGGGTCGAGGCGGGGTAGCGAAAGGCCCACATAGCGACGCACTCGCACCAGGGCCAGTGCCGGCTGGCCCACTCGTAAGCGGAGGTGGTGTACTGGATGCGCTCTGCCGGGCTGACGGAATTGGCCCAGCGTGGGTGGTCGTTCCAGCCGGCCTCGGTGACGTAGATTGATTTATCGCCGTCGCCGCGGGCGACCATCACCTCGCGCAAAATTTCGACGCGGCGAAAGTTGATTATGTAGGGAGAGGGAGGTTCATCCGGTGGGGACGTCAGCCCATAGGCGTGGGCGGCGAGTGCGTCAAAGTAGGGTGCGGCTCCGGCCTGGTACATGCGCTCCAGGTAGGCCAGATCGCTCAAGCCGGCACTGCTGCCCTCCGGCTCCAGCGTGGGCGCCAGCGCGCCCGCCAGCACGACCACGTCGGGGTTGGCGGCGTGGGCGCGGGGGTAGACCTCCCGCAGTAGTTCGACGTATCCCTCGGGGTCCACTGGCCGGTAGCCCCACTCGAAGCTGAGGTTGGGTTCGTTCCACAGGATAACGTGGTTCACGCGGCCCCGGTAGCGTCCAACGAAAGCGGCCACAAAGGCGGCAAAGTCGTCATAGTGGTCGGGGTCCAGATAGGTGAGGGTGGTTGCTTGCTCGTCGGGGTCGGGGCGGACCCACCAGGGCACCCAGCCCAGCCGGGCGATGACGGTCAGTCCCTGGTTCTCGGCCTGTTCGATCAATGCGTCGCTGTGGCTCCAGTTGAACTTGCTCTCTTCGGCCTCGATATAGGGCCAGGGGAAGAACTCGACGACCCAGGGTGCGCCCATCTGGCGCACCATCTGTAGTGTGCGTTGGATCTTCCATTCCTCCACCTCGTCGGTGAGGCGGGTGTGGACGCCGACGATGGGGTTGGTGGTTATCACTTGCTGGGGCGGGCCGAGAGGGATCAACACAGGCGCGGGACGGGCGGCCCACAGAGTGAATATCGCCAGTGTCAGGAGGAGCAAGTGGGCCGGTCGGGCGCGACGCAACAGGGTAGAGACTCGATCCCAGACAGAGGTCATCAGTTTACCCACGGCCATACGCATTGGGTGCAGCGCCGTCAAACCGAGAAAGGTGAATGAAGCAAAAAGGGGAAGCAGCGCTTCCCCTTTCTGACGTTGGCTCCTCGGGTAGGACTTGAACCTACAGCCAACCGGTTACGTCTACCCCCGCGTTTCCACGAGGAACGGACTATCTCATCACCCCAGAGGGGTGCGGGGCGCTCGAGGATGGCTTATCGGTCGGGCTCCTCACCATCTAGTCTCTGCACCTTCCCGGTTACTGTGATGCCCATTCACCGGGCTTGGCTCAGGATTGCCGTCACCCAAAGTGTTACGGTTTCCCTGAATTCACCCCGTTTTTCCGCTGGCCATTGCTGGTCAGGGCTGCAATTTAGCCTACAGCCGGCCGCTCTGCCAATTGAGCTACCGAGGAACGTTAGCGACGGCATTATACCGCCGAACGGCTAAATGTCAAATCCAGGTTCTTGCTCGCGGTAGAAGCAGGCGAGCGTAACACGGAGGGGACAAGAATAGGCGCAAAATCGGTCTCGACGTTCGTTATTTGGCACTTTTCGAATGCAATTCGGACGTATAATCAGACATCGTTTAGCTACAGAAACTGAACCCCTATATGCGGGATTTCCCGCTCAGCGAAGCCCAATATATGGGGGTAGGCGACGGACCTGCCGGAGCTACGCCGCTTTCTGCTTGTCCTAAACATTATACGCAGTACCGCTAAAGTGACCCTGTAGCAAAAGTGGGGTATCATAGGCAAAACCTTAGCAAGAGGAGCCTATGAAAACCCCGAAAGAATTATACCCTAGTGAGCGCATCATATACAAACCTGAATTGCTCGTCTGCCCACATTGTGGAGACCGACTGTTGATGTACAACTATCTGGCCTGGGACAAAACGGTGCAGACATTGGATCGCATTCTATCCATCGCTAGCCGACCCGGTCACTGTGCCAACCCCACATGCACCGGGAGCGACGCACGCTTCCTTTCAGCGGAGGGACAGCAAATTGCTCCCTCAGGTTTTACCTACGGCTACGACGTCGTAGCCCGCATCGGTTGGCAGCGTCAGGAACGACGCGATATCTACACCGATATTCAAGCCGATCTCGCATCCCGGATTCAGATTTCGGAGTCTCACGTGCGTTATCTCTATCAGCAGGTCTATCTGCCCCTTTTGGCTTGCCACGAGCGGACCTACTGGGACCGTCTGGCCCAGACCGCACAACAACACGGCGGGTTGATCATCGCCCTGGATGGTCTAGCACCGGAAGGCGGTGAGCCCCAACTGTGGTTCATTCGCGAACTCCTGACCGATCTGACGCTCCGCAGCGGGTGGTTGAGCCGCTTCGATCAATCGACCTTCGAGACATTTCTCCAGCCGCTGGGCGAATTACCTTGGCCGATTCTCGCTATCTTGAGCGACAAACAGAAGGGATTGCTCCCAGCTGTATCTACTATCCTGCCCGATGCACACCATCACTTCTGTCACGCCCATTACCTGGACAATCTTGCTGAGCCATTGGCTGATGCGGATTCCACGTTCAAGGTCGAGCTACGCAAAGCCGTACGCGAAGAAGTCGGCATGTTGATTCGGGTTGAAAAGACGTCCCAAACACCCCAGTCAAACGTGTTGACAGTGACAGGCTTGTTGCCGGATGAGTTGCCTACCGTCACAGAGTCAGAAACCGCCAAATCCGAATCATCTGAGCCAAAATCAGACTCTATCCAAGCCGACGAAGTGGTCACCCACCTGCTTCGCCACACACGCTATCTGCTGACCATCAAGGGACGGCCGCCTTTTCGTCTCGCCGGTATAGAGATGTATCAGCGGCTACAGGGCGTCGTTGCCCTGACCGATGACTTGCTGGCCCACCGACACGATCCTCGCATGGCCGATTTGAACCAGGGCATCCGCACAGCGTTGTCCTCATTCGAGAATCAGTGTCAAGATCTACAGCAAGGGGCTGTCTGGCTGCGAGATATTGATCAGATCCTCACACCTGCCGACAATACATCCGTCACCGGCGAGGACATCTCCCTACAACTGCGAACCTATCTGGATGAACTGCTTGACCTACCCGCCCCCTCCCCTCTCTTGGACGATTTTCGTCGCCATTTGGACAAGGTCAGCACCAGTTACTGGCCCGGTCTGTTTCACTGCTACGATCTGGAAGGTCTGCCGCGCACAAACAATGATATGGAGAGCCTCTTCCGCGACACCAAACGGCGTTTGCTTCGGACCACCGGCCAGAAGGGCCAAACCCGACGTGCCCTACAACGCACCGGCGCATGGGAACTCTTGCCCAGGCCACCCAACGAGGCTGGGCGTCTGGACGCGTTGCGTCAAGTGCCCAAATGTCAGCTGGATGAAGAACGAGAACGCTTGAATCGACATCAAGAACGATTTCTGTTGCACTCTCGATCTACTCGGCGTATCGACGCTCAATTCGACAAACTTCGCCAGCAATGGCTATCTCTCGCGGCTACTTCAACAGGGTGACTTTAGCGCTACTGCGCTCTTTGGCATTTCAATTCCCATTCAGCGGCATTGGGTATTGGCAAGTTATTTT
>CAYMWP010000008.1:0-44047 GCA_964393895.1 uncultured Anaerolineales bacterium
GCCTGGAACGACACGGCGGTAATGGTGAGGCAATCACACTGGCGCACGATCTATCCACCTGATGAGACGCTGAACCTGTTTGTGACGTATCGAGAGGACGCGGATAACCTGGAGTGGATACCAGCGGAGAAGGTGGCGGTTGGTATGCGGCGCATCTACGATGGCAAAATGTACGAATGCGTTCAGGCGCACGTGACCGACGCGGCATTTGTCCCTTCGGCGGCCCCTGCATTGTGGAAGGTGGTACAGACAAGCGAAGAGCCGCAGCCTTGGGTGCAGCCGACTGGGGCGCATGATGTGTACCACATAGGCGACAGGGTAACGCATAACGGCTCGACGTGGGAGTGCACCGCTGGCGATGCTTCTGGGGCGAATAGCTGGGAGCCGGGCGTCTATGGATGGACTAAACTATGAGCAAGTTTGACAGGTTCTGGATGGGAAACGGCGGATTGATCTTGGCGATGCTCTTGGCGCTGGCGCTGATCTGGTTCAGGCTGGGGGAATAGTACAAGACCGTGGAGGATAAATATGCCTAATTTGAGCTATCCACAAGGGTCAATGGCCGCACAGATGGGCGTGTGGGGCGTGGCGAATACGAGCAGAGGATCTAGGATTGCAGGCACAGATGGGCGTGTGTTCTACGTGCAGCCCAACTCAACGCTTGCGGTGGACAATGGCAATACGGGCGAAGATTCAGAATGCCCGTTCATCACGATAGCGGCTGCGCTTGCGCAATGCGTGAACAACCGAGGGGACACGATCCTCGTAGGGTCGAATGATGCCTGGCAGTACGGCGGAGGCTCCGCCTGGAACACGCCGATTACTGAGGATGTTACCGTGACCGTGGAAGGCGTGACGATTCTAGGGATTAGCCCAGACCCGCTCGGCGTCCCTTGGCAACCGGCGACTGATGGGGGCACGTGCTTGACGATTACTGCGCTCGGCGTGGAGGTTGGAGGTTTCTGCTTCCAAGACCCTGACTGGGGTGCGGCCAGAGGTATCTATTGCGAGTGGGACGGAACGGCCACCTTTGGAGAGAACGCACGCATTCACCACTGTTTCTTTGACGGCTCTCTGGACGAAGCGATTCAGCTAGAATATAGCTGGAATAATCTCATTGAGGATTGTCAGTTCCAAGAGACGGATTATGGCATCTATTCAGATCCGGGAGGGAGCGGCTTTTCCTACTGCATCATTAGGCGGTGCATCTTCCGCGATGTTGCCACAGGCGCGATCAGCGCGCTAGGCGGCTGTGACGAGAATCTGGTCAAGGATTGTCAAGTTTGGAACGCCAACGCCCAGGGCGCTGCGGCTGCGGCGAATGAGGGATTCAACTTTACAGGCGGAGACGATAACGTGGTAGAGAACTGCTCGTTTTCGTGCTTGCTCCCAGTGCCAGCTAACGGAGACTGGGACGACCTGAACACGGCTGGGGCGACAGACGCCTGGATCAACAACCACTGCATGGACGGCCTAGCCGTGACCAACCCGACGTGATGAGGAGATAAGATGAGCCAGGCACAAGTGGACAAATTGGTTCGGAAGGGTCTAGCACAAGACGTAGCTGAAGACCTGACAAATGCGGGATATGACACGCCTGCCAAGATTCAGGCCGCCTCCAACGTTGATTTGGAAGACGTAGTGGGCAGCGCGAAGCGGGCGACCCTGCGACAGACTCTCCCGTCTCGCAACTAAGGGGGGATTGATGCCGAATGATATTACGATTATGAGGACAGAAGAAGAGGATCGAGGGGCTCCCGTATCCTCACTCGCGGAGAACATTACCCGAGTCAAGGAGCAGTATGGAATCGGCTGGGCGACCTCGATGGGCGATGCCTTGGATGCGAGGAAGGCCGCGGAGCTACAAGAACAGTACAACGAATTGGCGTATTTGTTTATGGATGTAGCGGCTAACATCCTGTGGGCGACTGAGGAAGAGGTGCCTGCCAAGGGTCCAGCCATTATCAACGCCGCCCAAGAGCTGGCCACAATGATCGGCAATGTTCCTGTAGAGGAGGCAAAGATGGACGAAGAGCCTATGGAGATCAATGAGGCGAAAGTGGATGAGGCGGAATTGGAAGAAGTAGAAGAGGCCGAGGTAGCAGAGACGCGCAAGGTTGTACTGCAAGAGGCGCGACCAGCTACTATCGAGGAGCATGCCAATACCGGGGCTATCCTGGAAGCGCAGTCTGTGACAGAGGGAAATCGGCGTGGGCCGCTCAACATTCGCACGGCGCTCATTCGAGCAGGTGCGGGGAATAAGAGAGACCGACATTGGTATCCTCAAGAGACCATCGAGGCGTCGGCTGACCGATTTGTGGGTGCCAAGATGTATATGACAGAGCATGTCCAGGAAGAGAAGGGCGTTCGCTCTGAGGCATCCGTCATCCAATCGATTGAGGGCTATGATCCGGCTCACGGACTGATTGCCAATGTCGTAGCCTATGATCCCGACTTCTGTGAGAAGGTCCGGAACATGAAGGACGCCAGCATTATGAATATGCTCCAGTGTTCGCTTCATGCAGTCGGGTCGGTATCGACTGGCGAGATTGAGGGTGAGGAGTATGAGATTGTTCAGTCGATTGATGAGGTAGGCAGTGTCGATTGGGTCACCTGGGCTGGGGCAGGTGGCCATGCGGTCGAAGTGTCCGAGGTCAATGAATCGGCGGAACCTATGGTAGAACCTGTGGAAGAACCAATAGAGGAGCCATTTGACGGGGCGCCGATCATCGAAGAGCAGCACCTTCCACCGGCCATCAAGCGGACGCTGCTCAAGGCGAACTATGAGAACGAGACGGAGCTGAGGGAAGCGATTGGGCAGATGAAGGAAGACTTGGCTGCCCTCATTCCAGCAGCGAGAGACAATGGTGGGGGCGGGTCAGTTGTAACCGAGCCTGTAACAGAGGCTCAAGTGACGGAGCGGATTCTAGCGGCCAACCGGAAGCATCTGGGCGGCGGCACTAGGTAGGAGGAGATAACAATGGCTGAAGAGATCAGAAACGATTACGAGGTTTCTAGCGAGGGGGCAGTACGGCATTGGCCGGTGCCTTACGCCAGAATGACGGACGTGACGCCAACGCCGACCCAGCCTGCTCGACTGACTGGGATCACGGCGGGCTCTAACGTCTGTGGCACAGTGCTTTCCATTGACCCTTCGGACAGCATCGCGGTCGTGGACTTTACCTGCGGCATGGTCTACCTGCACGAGGTTCGGAACGTGCTGACCTATGCTGCGGCAGTAGAGGACACTTGGGGCGTCATCAATATCGGCCAACGGATTTACTATGATGGGTCGGCCACCATGCCTGCTGGCACGAAGCTGAGCCTATCGCCGCTGGACAATACGGGAGCGGCAAACGACTTGTATGGTACGGCGGTTTATAGCGGACGCGTGACCTACCCGCTCGGCACAGCTGGTGTGGCGTCTACTCAGGAAGTGCCCGTGATGCAACGCGGCGCTGGTGCATAGGAGGACAAAATGTATAGAACCATTCGATGGATTGAGGATGTCGCCATCGCTTCTCGGACGCCTCTCAACGAGGCTGCTGTAGATACGCATGTAGCGGCACTGAGAGACCTGTCCCGGGACTACCGGACTATGACCGGTGAGCAGTTTCAGGAGGCCATGACCACAGCGCATTTCCAATACTACTTTGCAGACGCGCTGAGCAAAGAGTTTCTGGCCGACTACCAGTACAAGATCGGATCGTGGCCTGCCTATGTCTATCTGGACAGGGCTCCCGACTTCCGAGACGTTGATCGGCTCCGCATGACCGAGCCCGGTACTCTCTATAAGAGGGGCGAGAAGGGTGAGGCTGAGACGGATTCGATTGTGGATAGTGTGATCTACTACGGTGTCGAAGAGTGGAGCCGTCAGATGGACTTCTCCTGGCGAACCTTGCTCAATGACGACCTGGCTAAGATTCAAGACACGCCGATGCGTATGGCGAGCGCTGCTGGACGATGGCTGAACAGCTATGTCTCGGCTCTCTATGACAACGCGACGACTCAGGCTACACTGGCCGCCCTCGGTGCGCCTTGGGCTGGTACCGGACGACTGACAGCCGCGAATCTGGCTATCGGTATCAATGCTATGATGCAGCGTACCGACGCTTTGGGGAACCCGATTGAGTGGAGCCGGCTTCACCTGGTGATTCCGCCCATTCTCCAGATCCAGGCTGCGTCGATCCTGCAAGACCTCATCAATTATGGCGGCGCAGGCGGGAATGTGCTGGGGCAGTTCCTGACCGGCAACGACGTTCACGTTGATCCTTACATCACGACCGCTGGTGCAAATGTGCCCTGGTATCTATTCGCTGATGTGAGCGAGGCGCGAGCGGTCACGCTGGTTCGCCTCCAGGGAGTCGATGGCCCTGCCGTGATGCAGAAGACGAGTGACATCAGCATTCTGACGGGCACCATGCCTGCCGCAATGCGAATGGGCTCCTTCGCTACCGGAGACATCGAGTTCATGGTCGAGGATATTGTAGGCGCGTGGGACGATGCCTCATACGTGGGCGTAACTGACTTCCGGGCAGTTTATTTTAGTTCGGGTACAACGCCCTAACAGCGGAGTCTTTGATGTGAGTGAGCGGTAGATAAGGGAGACAGATAATGGTTAGATCAGATCATGTGACTGTACAATTCAAGCCAGGCTCAAAAGAGATGGCAGCGTTCCTTGAGGCGGGGTATGGGATAAGTATTCAGAAGGCTCAGACCATCATTAAGGAACGCGAAGAGAACCCCGCCGCCTGGCCCTACGATGTCTACGAGAATGCGCTGGCGATGCTTGAGGCTTGGAAGGCCAAGCCTGAGGTAGTCAGCACTCGGAAGGCGTGGCGGGTGGGGAATAGGAGATAGCTATGAAGCAATATCCAGGGCCGATCATTCCGTCTCTGGCTCGAACGTGCCCATCACGATAGGAGGAGTTATGCTTTATCCGCAGAATGTGGCAGTGCCGCAGCTCGTTACAGACGGCCGGCACTTCATATGGGGTGTAGATAACACTGGGGCAGAGCCTCAGGTCACGAATTGCAACAGCAAGGCGTGGTTCGTGTCTCCCGCGACAGGCGCTGTAGGGGGCAATGGAGAGACCCCCTTGTCAGCCTTTTCCACCATGCAAGAAGCTGTGGATAATTCGCTGATGACCAGCTATGACGTGATCTACGTGCTAGACTCTCTGAGCGAAACCGTAGTAACGCCCGATTATACCGAGGCGCCCAGTTATATCTCGATAATCGGCGTAGGCCCATCGGGGTATTCACCTTCTTGGGAGAGCGGTGCGGCAGCCAGTCCTTGCCTGGATATGCGAGCTGTTGGATGGCGAGTGAGCGGATTCCGCTTTCTTGCTCCAACGACGGAAGCATGTATTCAGCTAAGGCACACCGATACGGGAGCCAACGACATTGCAATCCGGACGCAGATTTCAGACAACCTGTTTGACGGGTTGACGACCGGGCGCTACGGCATCGCTACGCATGGGTGCTATGACGTTTGGATCGTCAATAACGTATTCCAGTTGTTCCATAACGCAGTGGCGGGCGGAGCTATTGCCGTATGGCTACAGACGTCGCCGCTGGCTATCCCGTATCGTCAGCATATCAATGGCAATGTGTTCTGGGATAACGACAACCACGTGATATGCCCCATGAACGGGTCGGAGGTCGTGGGCAACCGATTCCAGCAGAACGGGTACGCCTATGCGGCTACCCAGGTGCTTCAGACGAGCGTCGGTGGCAATCCAGGCGATGATAACATCGTGACGGAAAACATCTTTGAGGGCGACTACAGCATTGCCGGAGGATTCACTGCAGGCGCGGCAGACTACTGGATGGGCAATCGCTCAGACGACGTTGCTGAGGCTGAGGTGACCGCTGACGGCTGGACAGTGGCACGGCCAGCGTAGAGGGGGGAACATGCCTAGTCAGCAAGAGAGTATCAAGAAGGCTCTCGCAAAGATCGACGAGATGAATACGATGATAGACCTGTCCGCCTTTGCCGCCTCTCTGGAAGATTCAGTGAGGAAGAATCGCAGAGTAGCTATGGCTATATACGGGCGGATGCAGGCTATTTCTGCTCAGGGGCGTCGATAGATGTCCTGCGACCTGCGCTATGCCGAGGCGTTCGATTACAGTCTAATATGGCAATGCGCGTCCATCATTTCTGGCATAGACACCGCTGGCGCTGGAACGACCTTGACGGATGCGACGGCTACCTTCTTGACGGGCGACCGGCTAGAGGTAGGAATGCCTCTGTATAACGCTACGGCTAACACGTACGGCAAGATCACGAGTGTCGCAGACACGACACTAGGCACGACGATCACTTGGACTCTGGGAGACTCTTACCAGATAGCCAGGGTCGAGGCGGATACGGTGGCAATGATCGAGTCCTATCTGCGCATAGCAGCGGGCGACATCAACGCTGCCAGGGAATCCGCAGCCGCTTGTGACTGTACGATTAGTCCGGCGATGGATATGTACATGCGCAAGCTCAACGTGATTGACGCGGCCATCTGGCACAATTGCCCTTGCGCCCGACCGAACCTGAGCGACACACAGAGGCAAGGGTATCTATTCTGGATCACCGAGCAGCTAGACAACATCAGGACAGGCGCGATGGAGCTTTGCTCAGGATATGGCGGATCTTCAGTGCCCGCAGTGGGCTTTGCTCAGATGGCATGGACGGATTGGAGAGCGGCAGAGATCATTGTTGACAGGCTGCTCAGAGAATCCTCATAATGGGTTGATGCAGAGCAGCGAGAAGCCGTCCAGTTGCGACGGCACCGGTGGTACCGAGGTTGGGCGAGGCGCCCTTGATTCTGGTCATGATCGGAGAGGGTACGCGCAAGTTCAAGGGGCCTATCACTGGAATCTGGTACAGGCGAACAGGTGACAGGTTATACGTTGATCTGCGAGACTGGGACGCTCTGGGAATGCGACAACGGTTCCTGAGATTGGAGATGGCAGATGGTTCTCCTGATGAAGGAGATCAAGATGAAGCGGTTCGAGGACAAGGACTTCAGGAGGGTTATTCGTAATGCCTCTCGACGTACTGGCCGAACCGTCATCCGCGAGGATTATGGAGCCATTCTCAAGAATTGGTCTGAGAAGAACAAGCCGGAGATCACGCTTCATACGCACGTCTGGGCAACCAAGGAGCCGTCGCCTTGGATCGAGATCGATGTAGAAGGCGAGATCTTCTCCTATGTCGAAGGGGGTACAAAGCCTCACGAGATTTGGGCGGGAGCCTATACCGGCAAGAGCAACAAGAAGGCGTTGGCCTTCCCGAGTATATTTTCACCGAAGACGAGGCCAGGCGTGATCGGCTCGACGAAGGGCAAGAGGGGTGGGGATACAGTATTTAGAATCTATGTGAACCATCCGGGAACTAAGCCGCGTCGTTTCGGTGTAGCGATAATGAAAAAGAGGATACCATGGTTCAAGAGACAGATCGAGGACGCGATGAGCGAGTACATACAGACGACAGGCCACGCCGCAAAGTGAAGAAGGTGGCTGTCAAAATAGTGGGCCGAGTCGAGGGTGCGGCGCTGATCCAATGGCCTGACGGAGAGGACTACAAGCGAGCATTCGTGCCGCCTGAGACCCTCCAGGAGGGACAGGTAGATGAGACAGTCCTTGAGGCGGCGATCCCTTATGGCGTTCCTTGGGAAGATTTCTTGGACATCAAGGCACTTACTCCCAAGCGGATCGCCAGGGAGATGCGACGCATAGGCATTTGGACAATCGACGACTTGCGAGCCAAGGGGCCTATTGCGAAGCAGGCAGTTTGGGGGGCCATTCAATTCGATCTCGGGGCGCTCATTCGAGCGGTAGAGGAGGAGGCATAACATGCCACGAACGAGTTTTGCAGAGGTGTTGGACAACGACATGGGGGCTATCTTCATTCAGCCTGACGGGCCGAACGGGGATACCTACTGGCTAGGCTGCCATGATATGGGAGATGACAGCGGCCAGTCGAGGGATACGACGAGAACATTCTGTCCTGACCCATCTGGGCGAGGCCGTCACCTGGTTGCCTTGCGCACACAGGGACAGCGAGCAGAGGGTACGTTTGACATCACCTTCCCAGTTGGGAAGACGGCTGACTGGCTGGAGGTTCTGGACCGGCGCAATTGTACTGTGCCCGTCTACGTCCAGCAGTCAGAATGCGGCGAGCGTAACGTATTTAACAACTATGACCGAGGAATCGTATATGAGGATACGCTGATCTCGGCAGGGACTAGGACCGGACTAGCATCACGTAACCCAGATGGCGCTCCGGCTGGCGAGTCGATGCGCACCTTCACGTTCACCTATATGACCGCGGTGGACTACTTCTCGTTGGTCGAGACACGATGGGCTCATGCTGCGACTACGGCGCTGTTGGGAGTCGCTACGGTTGGTCGAGACCGGTGCAGAGGCGCTTGCGGGCCTGCTCAAGAGGTTTGTGAGCATCTGATTTGTTCAGATACCTCGGCAGTGGCTCAGGAGACGATCATCTATTGGAGTACTGATTTTGGTCACACCTGGACAGCCTCAGCTGCAGACCCGTTTGCGGTCGCTGAGGATGCAGGCCCACTGGCCGCAGTACCGATTGATAAATCGACCATGCGAGCCTTCGCAGCCTGCTCTATAACCGTTGCTGGGACGCCTGCTCGAGTCGCCTATACAGATGATGAAGGCGCGAGCTGGACGCTCGTAAACGTCGGCTCGACGAATACTGAGTGGATCAACGATATTGCTGCCTGGAGTAATGAGGCGATTTGGGTCTGCACAGATACGGGCGCTGGCGCTGGTGGGAATGTATACTTCTCTGCTGATGCGGGCGCGACCTGGACGATTCAGCTAACTGGCGCGACGGACTCACTGAATGCGCTAGACGCTGCGAGCCGCTACCAGGTGCTAACCGTAGGAGATACGAACGAGATCCAATGGACGGCTGATGGTGGCGCTCACTGGTCGGTCATTACGGGACCTGCTGCACAAGCGGCTGCGGATGCGCTTTCCTGCGGGGTCTTGGACGAGCATAACTGGTGGGTAGGCTACGATGATGGTGAGGTTTGGTACACGCAGGATGGCGGCGACACCTGGGCCGAGCGGGATCTTCCACTGCCAGAGGGCGCGACGGCCATCACCGACATCAGGGACATCGCCGTAATCGACTCTTACTGTTTCTGGATTTGTGGTACCGCTACAGTTGGTGGTAACCCGTTCGGAGTGGTTGGTCGCACGATCAACGGCGGGCGGAACTGGGAGTATTGGCTGGCTCCTGCTACAGGAGCGGTCGTAGGCATGAATAGCATGATCGCCTGTGACTATAACCGCGCATTTGCAGTAGGCGATGTCGTCGCCGGTACTGGCCTGGTTATGGAAGTTGCTGAGATCGTCGGCTAAACAACCGAATAGATCCTCTAATATCCTCGATGCTTTCTCCTCTGGCGGCCCTTCCCGTCTCCCTGGGTAGCCGTCAGAGGAGGGCATAAATCCTCTAAGGGAGACCTCACATGCAATTTGAAACAGAACAAGGCGTAACCCTCGAACTCAAGGCGGTATCGCCCGCTTTGCTTGAGCGTATTGCTATCGAAGTAGAAAGACAATTCCGCGAACGGGGAGAACCTGTAGATGTTCCGACCTATTCTTTGCCCAATGCGCTAGGCGACGTGCAGCAATTTGTGCTGACCGAGGACGTTCTGCAGTCAGCAGACCCGGAGCAGACCGAGATGCGCAAGAGCCTCTGGGCCGCACACAAGGCCGCTCTCGTGGACCTAGCTCTTGCTCAAGAAGAGGCCAAACAGAAATACCTCCTGACCTATGGTATCTCATTTGACCTACCTGAAGATGACTCCTGGATTGAGCAGTTAGAAGGAGCGTTCATAGACGTACCCGATAAGACATCGGAGCGCCGGTGGATGTATCTCCTCTACTATGGCCTAACGCCTATCGAATTACAGCGAATCATGGTCGAGCTACAGGTAGCGTCCTATGGGAAGGCGGTTGATCCTGAAACGGTGGCCAGCTTTCGCAAGGGCGCTGAGAGTGCGGCAAGGGGCGTCGCAGAACAAAGACTTGGATCAGCTATACGCCTCTTCAATCGCTCGACTGGGCAAGAAGAAGCTAAGCAGTTGGCAGACGAGCTACAGGTTCAAGGAGCTGAAGACGGCGAAGGCGTGGGGCCTGACGCCAAATCAGTGGGATGACCTAGAGCCTGATGACAAGGCGCAGATGATCGCATTTGTAGACGTCGAATCTAAGATGGCCCTAGTGGACGCAGAGCAAAGGCTATAGCATGGCATATGAGAAGTTTGGTCTCCAAGCCATACTCGACCTGAGCCAGTATATCAAGGCTCAGAGCGAGTATGTCAAAAAGAACGAACAGATGGACGCAAGCAATCAGCAACTTGCCGCGGCCACAAAAAACCTATTCTCCACGGTGGGGAAGGTTCTCGGCGTGGCTGGAACGGCGTTATCTGCTGCTGGCGCTGGCATGGTCAAGCTCGCTCTGGACGCTAAAGAGATTCCTGTCATCGCGCAAACATTCGATAACCTGGGTGGGTCCATTGACGTGATGGTCGAGGCAACTCAGGGCATGGTGGGCAGTACCGAGTTGATGAAGACATTCAACCAGGCTGCCCAGCTTGTCGGCGTGGATTTCGCTCAGAAGCTCCCGGACGCAATGGGCTATCTAGGTAAGGTTTCCCGGGCTACGGGCGAGTCTATGGAGTATATGCTCAACGCGCTCGTCCTGGGTGTGGGCCGTCTCTCGCCTATGATCCTGGACAACTTGGGCGTCCAAGTGAACCTAACCGAGGCGAACGAAGCCTATGCTCAATCGCTAGGGAGAGAAGTCGATTCGCTGACGAAGGCCGAACAGCAGACCGCTCTGATGAATGTCGTAATGGAGAAGCTTGCCACCAATACTGCCTCGATGCCTGATGCGATGGGGTCTGTAGATCAGATTTGGGGCAGCTTCAAGAACACGCTCCAAGACGTGAAGGATAGTATCGGCGTCGCCCTCTTGCCAGCCCTCCAAGAGGTTATGAAGGTGCTTGCTGATTTGGCGGGGACCTATGGGCCACAGGTGATCGCCTGGGCTGAGGACTTTGGGCCTAAATTGCAGGCGGGAATTATCCCTGCTCTGGGTAAAATGCTAGAGCTTGGGGATGCCCTACTTTCTGTGGCTGATTTCCTAGGACAATTCGATCTGAAGGTGCTGGCGGTCACGGGCGTTCTGCTTACAATGACGCCTTCTATCGTAGGGGTAGTGTCTGCGATCTCTGGTGCTGGCGGTCTTATAGGTGCCCTTGGCGCGTTGACTACGGCAATGATGGCGAATCCGGTCATTCTAGTGGCAACGGCGATTGCTGCCGCCGGGTTAGCCATCGCAAAATCTGTAAAGCGCATCCGGGAAGAAGAGGCTCAGTTTATCCAACAGCAGGACGATATGTCGCGCAGCATTGCTAGTACATCGGAGTCCTATGCCGAGTACAAGGAACGAATGCTAGAGGCGTTACGTGTCTCTATGGACGTTGGAGAACACTATCCAGAGCAGTTGATTCTACAAGAGGCCGAGGCCAAGGGCCTGATGGTCTCCGAGCAGCACTGGTCATCCTACGCCCAGATTATAGAGGGCGAAGTGGGGCCAGCTCTTCAAGGGCTCAAAGACGGCATGATGGATACGCAGACGGCAATGGAGGCCCAGGTTGGTGCGGCCAGCGAGTTCTATCAAGGATTGGTAGACCATGCGCGGAAAGTGGAAGAGATAGACGGGATTCTGGCTGAGGCATTTGATAGTGATGAGTTCGCTGAGGCCCTGGAGGACATGCAGGACACCGCTGAGACACAGTTTGATGCCATGAATGAGAGCCTGGCGGACATTATGCAGGGAGCGCGTGACGCAGAGATCGACGCTCAGTTCAACTTCAACCTGGAGCGACAACAGGCAGAGCAGGCATTCCAGGCGGAATACAATGCGCTCATCGCGGCGGGTCGAGAGCAGGAAGCAGCTGACCTTGCCGCTAAGTTTGCAGATCAAGAGAGCAAGGCGTCCGCAGCCTATAGCGTCCAGGAGCAACTTCGTCAGAGGACGATTCTCAAGCAGCAGCTTGATCAGGCGCGAGCCTATGTTGAAGAGCTACAGAAACAGCGTCAGTTCCTCATAGATCGAATCATGAATCAGCTCGAAGGCTCTGAGAAGTTCATGGCGCTGAATCGTGCAGAGAAGGCGCTAATGCTCTCCGAGCTGGGCATCGATCTAGCGGAGCAGGAAAAGATCGAGCTACAGCACGGCATCAATCGCGTACAGATTGCCCATGATAGCGGCGTTGGCGTTCTGAATCAGATGGAGACAACTGCCGAGGCTGCGCTGAAGATTCTGAACTTCGAGCTAGACGCGGCAAGAGGAATCCGAGATCAGCTACAATCGGACTGGGACAATTTCAGTATCACCTTACCTGAGCTGAGTGGTGGAGACTATGGCGGGGGAGATACTGGGAAGGGATTCTCTGGGACGGCGGCCAAAACAAAGGCTGCGGCCAAGCCTCTTACCGCGACTCTCGATGAAGTTGCAAGAGACCTCGATTCAAGCATCAAGGCTGTTCAGGATGCGCTTGATGCCTTGCCTGACATAGAGGTAGACGAGGCGGCATATGCTGGACTAGAACGGATGGGCGAGTTCGTGAAGAGGGCCATGACCTCTATCTATGGCTGGTTCGACGATCCGCAATACAATCTGAAAGCCATGATCGACGATGTGAAGGATTACATTGCACCGCTTACCGAAGTATTCAGGCTATTAGACGTGGGCCTGAATAAGGCTGTGCCGGCCTCATCGGAATCATATGCGTCCGACGTTGACGCATACTTCGGGCAGGTCGAGTTCACAGGCCGGCACATCCTGGATTATCTGCGAACGATTGCGGATAATCCTGTCTGGACACAAGCACTGGAGGAGGCGGCTGCGATTGTCGATAATGTCGTTGAGGTCTTCAAGGTTCTGGGGATTACCCTCACTGAGGAAATGACCCAGCCCTATCGGGGAGAGGGAGCCTTTGAGGACTTGAGCATAGGCGGCATCAAGGAGAAGCTGGGTCAGATTGACATGGCGGGTAGGCAGATTCTGGACTACCTGCGGCAGATTGCAAGCAATCCCGTTTGGACGCAGGCTCTGGCTGAATCAGCGGCTATTGCTGATAACATTGTCAAAGTGTTCAAGGTGCTTGGGGTTACGCTGACTGAGCAAATGACCCAACCCTATAAAGGCGTAGGCGCTTTTGAGGACTTGAGTATTGGCGGGATCGACGAGAAGTTGGGACAGGTCGACATAGCCGGTCGGCAGATCATGGATTATCTGCGCACTATTGCCAGTAATCCGGTCTGGGTTCAGGCGCTCGACGAAGCCTCAGCTATCGCTGATAACGTGGTCAAGGTATTCAAGATTCTGGATATTGGGCTTACCAACCTAGAGCCGATAAAATCGTTTGATCGGCGAGGGCTTCAGGTAAAAATGGGCCAGATCGAGGTAGTTGGCGTCTACATCATGGATTACCTGCGCAAGATTGCGGATAATCCTGTCTGGACGCAGGCACTAGCCGAGGCTGCGGATGTGGCTGAGAATGTGACCAAAGTGTTCAAGGTCATTGAGCTTGAGTTCGCTGATCTAAAGCCGGTAGCCTCTCTGGATCGGAGAGGTCTTCAGGTGAAGATGGGCCAGGTTGAGTTAGTCGGTATCTATATCATGGACTATCTCAAGAAGATCAGCAGTAACCCTGTTTGGACGCAGGCACTGGCCGAGGCTGCTGGGATTGCCGATAACGTCACAAAAGTGTTCGCCGTGCTGGACATCAATCTTGCCGTGACATCTCCGGGCGTGGGCTTTATCACTAGATTGACGGGATTCTTCGAGGCGCTGAAACAGGGAGCGCCTATCGTTCGTGAGGGCATCAAGGCAGTCAAGGAAGAATGGGAAAAGGCAGGCGCGGACATCGAGGCGGACGCTGGTCTGACCGAAACGATCAAGAAGGTATTCTCTATCCTCGATCTTGCAGGCATGATAAACGACCTCCAGGTACAGACGCCGCTCAAGCCGGGACAGCATTACACCTCCTTCTCGAATGTGGTAGTAGAACTGTTCACGGATCTGGAGATGAACGCCGCCTACATTCAGGAGCATCTCAAGATCGTTGATGACCTGTTTACGAACGGCTTTGATTATAGCATCCAGGTCTCTGAGAATATCGCAGCCGTGTTCAGCAATATCGGCAACGCAATCTCAGCCGGTATGGAAATCATGAATATGAGCGATGAGGACAACATCTGGAACATCAACTTGCTACTGAACCGTATTGCGGACTTGGAGCTGGCCATCAATGCCATCAACAACCTGACGCCTATAGCGTCAGGGCTTGGGTCTATTGGAATTGAGGACGTTCCGGCTACAACCAAGACAGTAGGGACAGACGGCGTCTCTATCGTTCAAGAGGGCGTTATCAAGGCTCTTCAAGCGGAATCAGACAATCTCATGGGAGGCGCGGCCTGGGCAGATCAAATACGGACAGCGGTTAGATCCGCTTTCGAGGGAACGAGAATGGAGATGGAGCTGAACATCGTCCAGGATCAGGCAGAACGGCGTATGGTAACATTCCGGATTGGTCGGATTGAGCGGTCGCTACAGACGATCTCGATGCGCCTAGATACGGCGGGAGTGTAGCATGTATATCAAGTTTGACTCGGAGACAATCTGGGCGAACGACGGCTCATGGGAACACGCCTACATCGAATCAGAGATTGACCTGAACGGACGTCTGAATGCCATCGAGGAGCAGGGCGACCGTCAGATGAACCTTTACCGGGACAGCAAGGCGCTGAACAGAGAATACACGCTTGTGATGAGGCTAGGCGCGAGCCGAACCAAATCCATTCCTGAGCTGATGAACTGGTGGGAAGACCTGCACACGAAGAACGGAGGGGAGAGGACGGTCGAGCGCGTGATGACCTCTGGGCGAGTTCTTCAGTTGACGGCTGTTCCAGAGACACCACAGTGGAGCGAAGTAGGTATTCGTTATGCAACCGTGACACAGGTTTACACGGCAGCACTCCCGCTCTGGAAGGAATCGGCAGAGCAGAGCGATTCTGTGGCCTATACCGCAGCAGTGCCTACGACGATCGCCTTCGATAATCAAGGCACGGTTCCTACCTGGGTACGGCTCAACTTTGCCGGGGCGGTAACAGATCCAAAGGTCAGTTATTCTACAGAATGGGAGATCGAGTTCGACCTGGATATTCCGCTCAACGATGAGCTGGACGTAAATACGCGCACACCGGCCACTGTCTGGTATCGTCCCAACGTTGGGGCTGATTCCAAGGCGTATGGGTATCGCACAAGCGCAACGAGTTTCAGGAAGGCAAAGCTCCCTGTCGGAAGTGGGACGCTCGACATGGTAGCCGCAGCGGGGACAGGCGTATTGACGCTATACTGGTACAACTATTTTGAGGCGTTTATCTAATGCCATATGAATCTGGAATCTGGCGACCGCATAGATGGGAAGATTGGGAGTTAGAGCTGATTGACTCCTCACTAGATACAGTCGGCCTACTGGACGAAGCCGTAGGCTGGGCTGTCAAGTGGGGCATTTACGGATACGGTGATGGCTCGCTCTCTATTCATATCGAATCTACCGTTGCGGAGGACTTTCTTGCCGCGGGGAATTGGTACATTCGCTCTTTCCGAGATGGCGTTCAGATTCGCGACTTTATGCTGGCAAAGGATGACCGCGGCTATACTATCACTAGCCAGTATCTAGATGAGTATATTATGTTCAATCTGGTACCCTTGGACCAGATATTCCTGGGCAAGTTCGGCTATCCTGATGGCGGGACGGATAAGCTCACGACGCCGGCAGGTACGATAGACGATAACATAAAATGGATGGTCGATCATGTGTGTGGCCCGAACGCCTACGATGGGCCTGGCGCTAGTTCACGGGCCATTCCAGGCCTCACGATTGCTGCAGACACGAGTTCTCACCCAGTCTCTCAGGCCCTCGACCAAGGAAGCGGCGTTGACCTCTATCAGTTTTTACAGAAGTATGGCGTCAATTGGGATGTGGACTGGCGCGTCCGGCTAGAGAAGACGGGCGGCATCGCAAATCAGATGGTGTTCGAGACGTTCTATCCGTCGCGAGGCGTAGATAAGACGGAGGGAAACGGGGTCAGAGCGCCCATCATCATCAACGATGCCAGTGGTGAGATTACCGCTGCCAGGCGCTATCGCCCGGCAATTGGATTTGCCAACGTCGTATTCTCGAAAGACCTGCAAACCGAGGTCAAAGACGCTGCCAGCATCGCCCTTTATGGAAGGCATGAGATTCAGGCCCAGACAGATGATACAGACGCATTGGATATGTTGCTCAAGGCGCGAGCGCAGCGCATCGGATTCGAGTTCGACTTTGCAGAGTCAGAAATGATGTCGGTGGGACAGACCGAGGATTGGGAGTTTGAGCCAGGAGATGAGGTCACGATAGCCAGCCAATATCTCTCGATCCCGGCTGAGAATAGCGAGGTTCAGAGCATTCAGTTCACCCTGGATATCAATGGGGAAGAGACAATCGGACTAACGTTCGGGCGATATGAGAAGACGCTCTCCAATAACATTGAGGAATCGAGTGGAGGAGGTGGGCTGGCAAATGATGGAACGCCACCGAGCCCGGTCGAGCTGGCGTTATATGCTGAACTGACAAGGGTGCCATTTACCAATACCAATCCTTCTTATGTCACGTTCGAGAGCGCGGATCTATCTACAGTCATTACTGGCGATGTGCCCACGAATACGATTGACTTATCTGTTCCAGGCGCATTGCTTTGGGACCGCGACACGGCGGGAGACCCGTTCTTGTATCCCGCCAACGCCGGCGACGATGTCAAGGTCGGCGCAAACATCTGGCTCGATAGCAGCACGGCTTATGTGTACCTGCTGAGAGCGGTGGGCACAACGGAAACAGATGCGTGGATGCAATTTGGATCATACATAACGTACGACGCGCCATTAGGGCAACGGTTTTTTGTGGGCGGCGTCGAGCAAATGCGACTCGTGACAACAACGCTGCAGTCCAGGACGGGAGCGCTGAGGTTGGGCGACGCGACCTATCAGTGGAACGGCGCGTATTTCAACAACGACGTGCGGATTACCGCCGCTAATAAGGGCGTGATCCTAAACGACAACACGCTCGATTACGTGCTCAAGTCCGATGGGACGCGCTACATTGGCGCGGAGCTTTCCATGGACGACCTGAGCGACGGCCACGACGCGGTGACACTGAGCGCAACGCTCAACAGCAATCTTTTGTCGTTGACCGGCCAGGAGCTGGGTCTGGACACGCAAAGCGCCAACACGATTTTCGCGGGACCAACATCGGGCGGGGCGGCTGCGCCAACATTCCGAGCGATGGTGCTGGCGGACCTGGCAGACCACAAACACGCGATAAACGGGAATACGAATCCTGGGACTGCGTCGGGTACGACGAGCGACTGGACAGCGGGGTCTGAGGGCGATAGGGGGTGGATCGATGTATATGATACCGACCAGAGTACAAAAATAGGATACATCAAATCGACCAGTCATACGCACACCTTTTCCAGCTCGCACACACATGCGTTGGCGCTCAACACGGGCACACAAATAGCACCATAGGGAGGAACAATGCACGTCAAGCTCAACGTGTTCGAATCCGCGATATTGTTTCAGGCCGCGCAGATGGCGCAGTCGGGTCAATCATACGCCGAGGCCATGGCCTCTCGCGACCTGGCGCGGCGGCTCCAGGCCATTGCGCCGGAAGGAAGCACCAGGCTCGATCCGAGAGGAGAACGTAGCCTCAGCATTGACTTGAACGTCAACGAGTTGGCCCAGTTGCACTGGCACTTGGAGAACGGCCAGCACTGGTCATTCTCCAAGTGGACAGATCAGATCATGGCCGCATTCGGGGAGCTGATCGAGCGGATGGCGGGACTAATCAAGGACGCGCAGGCGAAGGACGCTTTTGACGCGCTACCAGAAGACGAAAAGCGAAAAGCATTGGCGCAAGCCAACAAGGAGCGAGATGGCTGAACAAATGGAGCAGATGACGGTGGACTATAGGAGCATGGGGTTTCTATCCGAGCGATTCCAGCAGATTGAAAACCAGTTGATGTCGATTTGCGGCCGAGACCTGGACGATGGTGACGGAAATATCCGTCACCAGGACGGCACCATCGACCGCATAGAGGAGCAAGTGCGACGGGCATATACCGCACAGTTGGAAGCGGCGGGGCAGGAGGTTCCTGATCCGCTGGCGGTATCCCTGCCTGGGTTGCGAGAACTGAATACCGCTGTCGAAATCTCCCTGGCGCGTATTCAGGCGCTGCGGGAGCAGTTGGACGGGCTGACTTTCACTGTACCGGTGAGGGTAGTGACTCAGGAAGAGTCGTCATGAAACTGAGACTCACGGCGGTGCTGGCGCTGATTGTGGCGATCCTTTGTGGGTGTCATCCCACGCCTGCGCCCAGGCCGACATATGTCCCGACTTCTTATCCGGGGTCTGTCGGAGTGCTGGCTGACTACGCCTATCCATTGATCTGTTTCGAGCCACCAGTGATTGACCAGTTCGAGTTTGGACGAGGAGGTGGGATCAGATACACGACAAATACGACGAATGGCTGCGGAACAGCGTGGGGAGTCATAGGAGAGGAGTACACTATATGGGCAGAGGCGGAAGGCTACGAGCCGGTGACGTATCCGTTTACCATGTCTCATGCGAAGGAGGTGATCCACGTCTCGTCGTTGGGAACGCCCACGACGCCGCCTACTCCTACAGAGACTACTCGGCCTACGAAGACAATTTCACCTATTCCTACGGATACCCAGACATCTGTGCCAACTGTTCCTATCGCTACGGCCACGCCGTGGGCAAGTTTGCCTGCCCGATACGCTGTTGCTATTGCCCGTGAAGCACAGGAACGGCTAGGTATTGACTGGCATACCGATAGGGACATATGGTTGAGCATGAGCGGTGGAGGCGATTCTGAATCCAAAGCCGCTCCGCTCAACTATGTGATGCAGATCGAGATTGACAGCGAGACGTTCTGCTGGACTGTGGGTACCAATGCAATCGTCTACATCTACGCTAGGGGGTGCGTATATGAGGAAAGTCTGTGGGCTTATATCCCGACACCAGTCCCGACCGCCACGCAGACTCTCAAACCTACATCCACACGTACAATTGCCCCCACCCGCACCTATACGCCGAGACCGACGGTTCCGCCAGCGACGGCCACGATAACGCCGACGCCTGGTCCGAATCAGACGCCTCTGCCGATCATCTATAAGATGTTCGACTATGGCACGGACTATCAGACAACGTATCCCGAATACGGGCCGATTGGCAGCGATCAGTGGATAGATACGTGCAGGACGAATCCCTCGCCAGGTATCTATAATTGGGACGCGATGGAGGCGAACCTTGCCAAAGAGGACGGGCTGATGGTCACGCTTTGGGACGGCTCAGAGGTGGCCAAGCCGGTTGTGTTCGCTGGCGTGATTGGGTATACCAGCGACATCCCAGGAGAGGACGGCCATGACTTTATCTACTGGGGCGCTCCTCATTGGCCAGCTCCATACGTGATGACCTACCTGGACAGAACAGCAGTGATTCCTCCCTACGACAACGCCCAGTGGCGAGAAATTCAGTACGACATCGCTAGGGCATTTGGAGCGAGGTACAACAACGACGACCGCGTAAAGGCAGTCGTCATCCCTACGGGCATAGATGGGGAGAGCCAGGCGACGAAGGACGCTGGCGCTTACGCCTGGAAGACAAAGGCTATGAATGAGCAGTATCCAGGACTGGAAAAGACATTTGAGGAGTTCGTGCTGGAATTGATGGGCGTCTACCGAGAGGCTTTGCCGAGCAAGACCATCTTTATCAATAACGCACCAAAAGAGTTACGAGAGGTAACGGCTAACGCGGCGGCGACCTATGATCCGCCCATCGGACTCAAGCATTCAGGGATGGTTGTTGATCTGGATAGCCATCAGGGATACGGCACCTTCTGGCCGGGCTCATGGGACATGGAGAGAGTTTACTCCAGGACGCTGCCCATTTGGGTAGAATCTCCAACAGGCTTGGGCAATGAGGAGAAGCGCTACTGGGCCTACCTAGCGGGGCTCCACTACTGGCCCGACGTGATCAGTGTTCATCCGGAATACCTAACCATCGAGAGCGAATGGACTCGCTGGGTAGGCCAGCATATCGGCGTATCTATTGAGGACACGCCTAGCATCTGGGCAGTGCTACGCGACCGAGAGTTCGAGAAGCAGAGTTGGGGGACAGGCGGCGTCTCAGGCTACATGGGTAACTGGACCCAGGGACTGCAGACGGAAGGCCCTGCAGAGCGGGTATGGCGAGACGAGCTACCAAGAGGTGGCGGCGGCGTTTATGGTAGACAGTGCCGAGACATCATCGAGGAACAGACGTTCCAGGCCGAGGCGCCCTTTGTGGTGCGCAGGGTAGAGGTCACAGTGTTCCCGGTCGGCCAGACGGTGACAGTCATCGCTGGAGGCGAGGCGTTTGGCCAGGAAGTGGGATCGACCGGCGACTGGGTAACGCTCGGGTTCGACGTACCTGATTGTACCGAGTTCTCAGTGATCGGCTCGCGCTATACGCACAAGGTCGAAGCGTTTCGTGAGCCGAGCGTGACGCCGAAGGAAAAGAAGACCTGGACGATGATGATCTACATGGCTGGCGACAACAATCTGGCCTACTACTTTGGCAGGGCTATCGGCTACCTGGAAATGCTGTTGCCACTGAATAACACGCATGTTATATTGTTTGTTGACGGGCCATACGAGGCGCTGGCCTACTATGTCGAGCCACAAAGCGACGGCCCGTATACCGACCTGGTGAACAGTTGGGACTTGGGCGAGGTCAATACCGGCGAAACGGCCACGCTCAGGGATTTCGTCGTTTGGGCCACGGCGCGGTATCCCAGCGAGTACACCTATCTGGCGGTTTCGGATCACGGTCGTGGCACGCATGGCATCGCCTATGATGATACGAGTTACAAGGATAATCTGAGCCCCAGCGAATTGCGGGCGGCGCTTACAGGCCAGCATATCGACGTATTGCACGCCGACGCCTGCCTGATGGCCATGCTGGAGAACGGCTACCAGGTCAGGGACGTGGCAGATTATTATGTCGCCTATGAGAACCTAGGCTGGAGTGTGTTCGCCTATGACGAATACGCCAAGATCGCGGACACGGGCGTGACGCCAAGAGAGTTGGCAATCGGCATCGCCGACGCCTATCACGCGCACGAAAAGCTCAAAGGCGATCCGCGCACCTCCTCAGCGGTTGACCTGTCGAAAATCGGACCAGTTATGGACAGATTGAACGATCTTGTCGATGTGTTGCGTAAAACCGATAGAGCGATGGTGCTGGCAGGCCGCAAATGGGCGCAGCGGTTCGATACGTTGGACTATTTCTACCTGACACCTGCGGATGAATACATCGACCTGGGCGACTTTGCGCTAGAGCTATTACGGAAAGCAGAGGATGAATCGCTCAAGACGGCGTGTCAGGCTCTGATCGCGGCAATAGACGATTATGTGTTGGTCTCACACGCAGTGGGCGGCATGATGTACGGGCCAGGCTATAGCGCCTATGTGGAGCTGCGAGACGCAAAGGGTGTGGCCATCTACTTCCCACAAACAAGCAGCGCACTAGAGTTTGACGAATACGTCGGTGGGACGCTGTTCACGTTCACTGAGGCGAGCCAGTGGGATGATTTTTTGGCCGAGTTCTACTTTAGCAGTGTAGAGGGCAGCAGGTTGGTGGTGATTGAGGATCGAGAGCCGCCGCCGATGTTGGAGACAGAATGAGCGATCAACTCCTTGGCCATATCAAGCTCTCTATTGTGCGAGATGAACGTGGGCAGATTGTCGTCAGCGATGATACGACGTTCTGCTTCGGCTTTGGCAGTGATGCCCAAGAAGCGCTTCGAGGCTGGGCGGAAGATTGTTACTTTCGACCAGCGAGCCAAGCGACTGATAACGACGCGAGCCCATTGCACAAGCTGGGGTTTAGTGAGCAAGATCGGATGACCATGGACTAGCGGAGAGACGAGGGGGAGAGGATGGACTTTGCACTGATTCAGCAACTGCTAGCAGGCGGAACCCCTGCGATTCTCCTGGTGGGGATAATCATAGTGGGGAGGCTATGGCTGAAAGACCGAGAGATTCACAAGAAAGAGCGTACGAAGGACAAGGAGGAGCAACTGGAGGCGTATCGACTGTTAGTCCAGGATATCCAGACCTGTCAGGCAGAGATATTGGAGAAAGTAGCAGCTGCGCTGGATAGAAACTCTACGGCATTCGAGCGACTTGGAAACGAAGAGCGCGCTGCCGAGAGGCAGGAGCGGATAATCGCCCTTCTCCAGGAACGGCCCAAATGAATATGTTGACGGCAATCCGCTTCGGATACGTTGTCCTGGGTATGATCGGCATTCCGCCAGCGGGAGTTCTCTTATCGGTTACGTTTGATACGATGAGACGATCTCGCAGGAAAGCGGAACGTCAAACTGCCAGCCTGTTCTTCGGGCTTGCACTCGCGTTGGCGATTCTGTTAGTTGGGAACTCTTCGGTTGCGCTATGGCTGATTATGATACGAGCGAGCGTAACGCTATGGCCGGCGCTAATCCAAATATTGAGCATGATCATCATAGACATTGGGCTAATAGCGATGTGTATAGTGAGCATTCGCATAAGCCAAGAGCGAAAGGGGAAGTAGCATGACATTCGAAGAATTGCTGATCGGATGGGGGCTCTCAGGAGCGGGAATCGGGATCGTGACGGCGTACCTATGGAAGAAAATGGAGGAAGCGTTCTATTGGGCAGCGCAACTTGAGATCACGCTCAAGCGCATAGCGGTGGCTGTCCTGGCCTTCGTCGTCGTCCAGGCGTTCTATTGGGCAGCCATTGGGATGCTGTTCATGCCTGCGCCTGCTACATGGCGAGAATGGCTCGTCGCCACGGTGGGCTATACGATAGCGGCCTTTGCTGGAAGTACGCTAGCGCATGGCAAGGTCGATAAAGGAGAGAACCCTGTAGAACGCTACCACCTGCGGGAAGCTCTCGACAGGCGGTAGGTTTGGCCGGGGCCTGCGACGCCTCGGGTTCCTCCGTGACCCCCCTCTCGCCATTGAGAGGGGGGTCTGCTATAAATTGCCTCTTGACATGTCGCTGAACCTATGTTATAATGTCCATAGAGTTGAGACACGAAAACAAGGGAGGCATGAAATGTCTAAAAGTAGAGCAATCAAGAGAGCGAATATCAAGGCGGAGATGACGGGCGACCAGTGGCTCGTTTACTGGGATCGTTCACTAGGCGGGTATTGCCTAGCGAGCAAGGACTGGTCTGAGAGCGCAGAGGGCCAGCGCAAGGTGAAGAAGGTCGCTTATATCGCAGGAGGGCTCGCATGAGCAAGGGCAAAGTGGCGAGTCTAATCCAGCAGGCAAAGAAGGGTGCGGCACTAGCCGCCTCCGATACTGAGAAGTGGGAGAGCTGGTTATCCTTCTATAGCCGGTTCCACCGTTACTCGTTCCAGAACCTGATGCTGATTATGCTCCAGAGCCCAGACGCTACCAGAGTCGCAGGATACCGAACCTGGCAATCTCTGGGCCGGCAGGTTCGCAAAGGAGAGCAGGGCCTATCCATTCTGGCTCCCTGCTTCTACAAAAAGAAGACGGATGACGAAAAAGAGCAAGTGGCCTATTACCGATCAGTCGCGGTATTCGACATCAGTCAGACAGACGGCGATGACCTGCCTGAGATAGCAGACGAGAGCCTGATCCAAGCGACAGAGGTTCCTGAGAAGTTGGCCGCACTGAAGGAGATTGCCGAGGCTGAGGGTTATACGGTGACCGAGCAAGTCACTGATACAGCATACCACCCTGGCGTGAGAGGCTGGGCAGATCATACGACGAAGGCCATTGTCCTAGATGAGACAGGTTCGACGGGAATGAGAATGAAGACGCTCATCCACGAGCTGGCTCATATGCGCCTCCACTCTGACGGGAATACCGAGCATGAGGCGAGAGAATTGGAAGCCGAGTCGGTGGCCTATGTGGTCTCCAACCTACTAGGCGTCGAGACTGAGGGATATTCTTTCGCCTACCTCGCCTTCTGGTCACATCAAGATGAGGATAAGCTGGAGCAGTTCTTCAAGACCTCGATGAGCCGGATTCAAGAAACTGCGGAGCAGATGGTCGCCGAGGTCGAGATGGCGCTATGTAGAACAAAAATAGAACACAGTATTACAGTTTTGTCATATTGATAAAACAGCCTTGACATATCGCTGAACCTGTGTTATAATGGATTCAGAGTTGAGAGACACACAGACAGAGGAGGACACGAAATGGCATGGGTAATCATTCGGAAGGCAACAATAGAGGACGGGGATCGGTTGGCAGCAGCAAAGGCGCGATTCGCCGAGCGGCACGACCTACAGGACGACCTGGACTGGGCTATTGCGATTGAGGACAACACAGCGCCCAGCGACGAACAGCGCCGATTGCGCGAGCTATGGCGGGCATGTACACGCCGCGCCTTGCGCGAACCAGCGGCGGATGGGATTGCCTGGGAGACAGTGGGTTATCACGTCGATTAGGAAGTAGGGGGCCGCAAGGCCCCCATTACACAAGCAAGGGAGGACACGATGAAGCAGGAAAAGTTGAACGTGGTATTGAAGGCGCATAAAGTCTGGCTAGAGACTGATGGACAGCAAGGCCGCAGAGCTGAACTGGGTTGGGCGGACCTGCGCGGGGTGGACCTGGGGGGGGCTGAACTGCGCGGGGCATACCTGGAGGGGGCTGAACTGGGCGGAGACAGAGACAGACACGATGAATTTCAGAGTTGAGACAGACGAGGGGGCCGCAAGGCCCCCACTATACAAGCAAGGCGGAGGAATAGATGGCAAAGGTCACAGGATTGGGAGCCGACTGGGAGCAGAGCATCAGTGATTCGCACGACGAAATAGATGCGCGATGGCGCGCCGAGAGCGGGTACGCTGATCTAGAAGATCGCAAGGAAGAGGTCGACTCCCTGATCGAAGAGGGCGAAGGCTTGCTGAGGGAGATGAGTCCGCTGGAGCTTATCGACCCAGCATACGTAGATGCGATGCTCCGCCTGGCGCAGATTGCAGAAGAATTGGATAACGAAGCGTTGTGGCTGGCGTGTGACGAGGATGCAGGTACCTCGAAAGACAATTTGATCGAGCTGTTCGGGCAGTGCTACGACAAGGTTGCCGATATTGAGTCCGAGATGGAAGAATTGCGCGGGTGGTAAGAATGGGTGGCACGGAATAGATATATCCCGGTACGGTTGACCGGTACGGCAAGATTGGGATATATCTAGATTCATACCACGTACCGTACCAGTTATAAGGAGTATGAGCGGTTCCAGGATGGGACGTATCATCGAGCGACCGGGCTGGTAGATGTATTCGTGACGGTAGCTGAGGCAGGTGAAGAGGCTGGGCTAGTCTATGAGGAGGCAATATGCAATTGCAGCAGGTAATGGATAAGCAGCTGGCCGCGAAGAAGGCCGTGAATGAAGAGGAACGGAAGGCTCGTCAGGCGCGAGAGCTGGTGGTGATTAGAGATGTATTTGAAAAGGTTCTACTCTGGACCAAGGAGACGGACGAGGGACGGGCGTTCGCTGAGGAGTATGAGCTGACGACAAAATCTGGCAATCCGGTGATTCGGTTCCGGCCTCACAGCGGTGACGGGCCTGATGTCGAGTTCCGGAATGCGCAGGTATCGCCGCCTGCTTTCTGGGCCGACGTTTGGCTAGTCGGGTGGATCTCTGAACACACAAAGCTGAATCCTAGCGATGAGAAGGAAGAGCTCCGGAAGCAGGCGAGCAGCTACACATTCGACCTGGCGATGTTTCTGGCGACGCGATCCGTTTGGATTGAGGAGGCTCGTGATACGCGGAGAAGCCTGCTCCAGCAGAACGCGGTCGCGATGATGAATGAGGCATTCCGTACACTTAAGGCTGAGGGCAAGTGGAGGGCCGCTGAGATTGAGTATTTGCAGCAGCAGTGGCTTGCCCTAGCAGAACCCGCTGAGGCCAAGACGATCCGCCAGTACACTCAACAGAAGATCGCGACGCTTCTCGTTCAAGAAGAATGGACCGAGAAGCGTGCTAGAATCGCCAAGGCATGTGAGGAGATCCAGGCGGCGGCATTCGAGGGCGGGCATCAGAAGCACCTGCTGAGGGTTCCCGGAATAGATCGGTGCTACCATGTGGATCAGGCGACCCAAGACGGCCCATGGTTCACTATCACTGGCGTCGATAAGGATGGCGAGATCGAGGGCCACTTGGTAACGATCAATGGGCCGTATGTAATAGAGTCCTCGTATCTCTATGAGCCGCAGGACTCGCCCTGGTTTACTGAGGTCGAGATCGAGGGTGAGACCTGCACAATCTATCGGGTTCCTGGGCTTGCCATTATATGATAATAATGTTATAATGCTATTATTGAAAGGAGGGAAGTATGAACAAAATTACTGACAAGCAGTTCGAGCGATTGGCGACCATCTCTCGTCTGTATAATCGAGACCCGCATCTGGCCGAACTAGCAACGACGATCGGCAGAAGCTGGAGCACCGTGAGATACTGGGCGATTACTGGGAAGATCCCATTCTATCGAGAGGGCAGATTTATGTACGTACCATTGGACAAGATACGAGATTGGAGGCAGCCAACATTCACCCACGGCGCGAAATTGCGACGGTCTGACGTAAAGACCATTAGAGCGAGAAAGCGCAAGGGCGAGACGTTGGAGGAGGTCTACCAGGATTACCTAGCCAAGGTCAGCGAGAGAGCTTTTCGGCGCGTGTGGCGAGGCGAGTCGTATCAAGACATAGCATAAAAAAGAGACGGAGGTGACCGGTCTCCGTCTACAGTTCAGATGGGCGGATAAGCCCTTCTTCATATTCATAATAGCACATCGTGAGCGCGATAGCAAGGAGCAACATGACAGGCTGGTTAGTGTCGAAGGATAAGCTATTTACACTGACTCCGGTCTCACTTACAATGAGAGAAGGCGTATCCTTTGAAGAGTGGGAAACAACGTTCCAGCAGGTGCGCCGGATTCAGAACGCCCTACCCTACTATGTGGGAGATCTCTTGAACTACGGCGAGGCGCACTATGGAGAGACCTACGCCCAGGCGGTTGAGGACACCGGATATAGTGTGCAGACATTGACGAATTATAAGAGCGTATGTTCCAAGGTCGCGCCAGAGCGGAGACGGGAAGGCCTCAATTGGACGCATCACGTCCTGGTAGCAAAGTTCGAGCCAGAGGAACAGGAGTGTTGGCTAGATCGTGCTGAGGTCAATCAGTGGGACACCGGCGAGCTGAGGGTAGCTATCAGGTCCCTAGAGCAGATCGAGGCACCAAAGGCAGAAGCAAAGCCCATAGAAGTCGTAGAGGTAGAGCCCATCATCGAACCTGTCGTAGAAGTAGCTGGCGCGTTCCCGTCTAGTTATCCTCCGTTACCCTGGGCGCGGGAGTTTACGCTGACCCTATCAACGAGTGAGGTAGGGATTTTGTGGACGTTCTTTGCCCGTCGTGAGGAGGAGATGGCGCCTAGCGAGCAGGCAGTCTTCGAGAAGATCGAGACACTGTGGCTCTCAATATAGAACAAACGTTCGCATCGCGTGCGATAGGATGATGAAGAGGGCCAGGAATCTACATCGGGACGGAGATTGCTGAGATGAGGATTGAGATACTCGAAAAGGAGGTGTGTTATGTAACCGGGCCTAAAGAGCCTACGAGCGAAGCGGAGCGGATTCTATTGTGTCCAATTATGTGCCCAAAAGCTGCACGACGTGGGACTCGTCACACAGCCCGCGTCGTTTGATCCGAGAAAAGGGTTTACATTTAGCCACACATGTGGTATAATGTGGGTGTGAGCAGATCACAGCCTTTAAGATGGTAACTTGAGGGATAGAAAAACTAGGCAACACTACCAGCAAGAGCCCTTGATTTCTCTAGGGCGGCAGAGACGGATCTATGTCTAACCAACATAGAAATGCTGGTATGTGCCGCCGGGTCGCCGCCCTAGAGAAGCAAAGGGCTTTTTATATTTTCGTGGCTATGACTTGCCTGAGAGCGTGTTCGACGAAGAGGTAGAAATATGATGAGCGTGCCATTAAAGGAGCATAGCCATGCCGCGAGAGGACAGTTTGCCAGCAGTATTCAACGCCTATCTTGGTAAGGTCTCCTATATTCAGCGCGAGAGCGACACGACCTGGACGTCAAGCTGTCCTCAGTGTGGTGGTGACGTTCACCCAGGCGGCGAATGGCCAGACCGTTGTGTGTGGTTCGCTGATAGCAAGCCTCTCGGCTATTGTCGAAGGTGTGGTGGCGTCTTCTGGTCCGATGCGGATGGCTATGAGCCAGACCCGGAAGCGCTGGAAAAGTGGCGGCAGCGTCAAGAGAAGCGCGAGCAGGAGCGCAAACGATCCGCCGAGAGAGCCCTAGAGCATCTACGGCGAGACCGATTCTGGGAGCGATACCACGATCAGATGGGCGACGTAGGTGAACGATACTGGGAGCAGCGCGGTATACCAAAAACGTATCGTATGTGGTGGCAACTAGGCTATGACCCGGATCATAGGTTCTTTGTGCGTGGCGAGCCGTGGCACACAGCGACGGCGACTATCCCGATCATGGGCAAGGATTGGGCGCCGCTGAATATAAAGCATCGGCTGATAAAGGTGCCCCCAAATGGCGGAAAGTATCGTTACGAGTTAGCTGGTCAAGGCCAAGGGCTGTTCCGGTGCAATCCTGATCTGGACCTATCTGAGCATGTGATAGCCGTTGAGGGAGAGGTCAAGGCCATGGTGGTGATGGTAACGCTGGACAATGCAAACGCCAAAGTGGTAGGACTGCCAGGCACCAATCCGAGCGATGACGTGATTACGGAGCTGGCCCAGGCGGATAGCGTAACGCTGATTATGGACCCTGGCGCAAGGCGCGAGACCTGGCGGATGACGGGCAAGCTGGGCCGCCAGCGGTGCAGAGTGCTGATACCAAGCATGAAGATAGACGACGGGATTATGGCCTCTGGGATGAGCAAGCGCGATCTGGAGACCATGATCAGAACAGCGGTACCCGCAGGTTGACATTTAGAGATATCTATGATAAAATGTTTTTGCTGTAAGGTATGAAAGCAGAGGTATAATAACATGGCAATTAGCCCAGGCCCGGCGGAAGACATCGCCTCTGCGATTATCTTACAGCACCGCCGGACCTGGGCTTTGCATTTACTGGAGCCGGAACACATGAAGCGACTTAGGGCCTACAAAAAGTGCGCCCCACGTACGCGTGGGATGATTGGAGATCCGAGATGAGTGAGCAAGAGCAAGAGTATAGCGTTGAGGATATAGTCATTCCTGACGATACAAAGGGCACCACATCTGGGATCATCCGGGTAGAGCATAACCGCAAGAATCCCTATACCATGATAAGCCAAGCCGTGTTGGAAGATGCCGAGTTATCCTGGGAAGCTCGCGGGATGCTGGGCTACCTTCTGAGCAAGCCCAATGATTGGACAGTACGATTCACTGACTTAGTGAGACAGTCGCCTGCTGGAGCAACCAAGACAAGGCGCATCTTTAAGGAGATCGAGGCGGCTGGGCATATCGTTAGAACGAGGACATCTAGGAAGGGCCGGTTCATCTGGACGACAACGGTCTATGAGGTTCCCATTACCAGGAAGACCATATATAGAAAACCTATAGATGGTAAATCCATAGATAGTAAATCCATTGATGGAAAACCTGAACATATAATAAGTACTGATTTACTAAGTACTGACTTACCGAGTGTGTCTGTGAGTACCCAGACACACAGCAATACTTCGTCAGCGAGTACGCTGACACGGGCCGAGCCCGCTCCGGCCTCTCCCAAGGCTCCGTCCAAGCGAGCGCAGCAGAACGCGATCAGGAAGGCGGTGGGTGAGCATTTCCAAGAGGTAACACATTTGAAGCCACCCGCTACGAATGCCAAGGCATTAGGGAGACTCTGGTGGTCACCGATTAGGGAGATTTGCGTAATGGCCGAATGGGACGTAAACAGAGCCAAGCAACTTATATCATCTGCGGTGATCAAGCTGGAAGGAATGACGATAAGCGATCCGAACAGTATCTTGAAGACGTGTCGAGCATTGGCGGCTGTGGGATTTAGCCAAACAGGGAGGGCTCAACAATGGTAATGCGTCCAAAGATGGCTTATGCGCCGCAAGAGGTCGGGGCGTTGGCGCTGGCGGAGATTGAGCGATGTATACAACAGGCCAGTCTGGGCATCATCACGCCGTGGCCGCACTGCAACAAGAAGATCAAGCCCTTGAGGCCCGGCAAGCTGGCGGTGATCCAGGCATACACGAGCAACTATAAGACGGGACTGATGACCTTTTGGGCGCGGTGGCTGGCCGAGAAGTTGAGAGACGCCAGCAAGGGCGGGGAGATTGTGGTATTTGTATCGTGGGAGGATACGGTAGAGGATATGGGCATCTATGATCTAGCCAATGCCGCCAAGATCGAGATGGACGCCATTACCGCCGGGACGATCAGTGAGCAGGATATGGAGCGGCTAAAGGCGGCGTCATTTACACGTGGGGCTCTGCCATTGTGGATCGTAGGCAACAGCTCGGCCAGACCGAGAGAGACAAAGCGATTGACCATGACCGAGACGGAGGACGTGCTGACCTGGGTGGCTGATAAAATGGGCGTGACGATCCGGGCGATATTTCTGGACTATGTGCAGAAGATCATGCCCGAGGGCAAGGGGAGCTGGGGCCGCGATGGACGCAGGACAGACGTGATGGAGAACACATTTCGAGCAGAGCAGCTAGGCGGGGCATTAGGCGCGCCGATCATCATGGGAGCGCAGTCTGGGCGGACCAGTAATGAGTCAAAATGGAAAGTGCCGCAACCTTGGCACGCTCAAGAGACAAGCGCCTTGGAGCAATTCGCCACCTTGATGCTGTCGCTATGGATTCCGCACAAGACAGAGGGATTATCAGACCCAGTGAATCAAGCAACCTGGCTCTCTACGCCAGCGGGGACACGGCTTGAGGTCACGGAAAATCTGATGATTATGGCGCTATTGAAACAAAAGAGAGGGCCAGCGGGCGGCTTCTGGCCTATGCACATCGACTATGAGGCTAACGAGATATGGCCGATACAGGAGTGGTAGAGAAGAAGGTACATCCCGACGTAGAATTGGAGGATAAAATGCAACCAGGGAGAGAGATGGATGCGCTCATTGCAGAGCATGTGATGGGCTGGAAGTTTATTCCGTGGAACGGCGGCAAGACGAATTGCCCTCATTGTGGCCGGACGTATCAGGGATATTGTAACTATTATGATCCGATGGTCTACTGCGATAGAGATTGCCACTACTCAACCGACGATGATGCGGCTTGGAATGTTGTGAAGGCGATGTGGGCGAAGGGGTATGAAATCAATCTGTCTCATGACAATGGGCAGATTGATTGTGACTTTCGGACGGGGGGATGCGAGTGGGACTGGGCAAGCGTCCCTTCTTTTCCTCACGCCGTCTGCATGGCGACGCTGCGGGCGATGGGGGTGGTATTATGAATAGGTTTGCTGTGTTTACATTTTGTGCCGCTTGCGGGAAAGCCAGACTCGTCTATGTAGATGATGGCGATATAGACGAACTGATTGAGCTGGGCGCGGCCACACGAAACGAGCTTCATCGACGCGGGTGGGTAGGCGCAGATGATGCGTTGGTCTGCCCAGCCTGCTCCAAAGAGACAGGAGAGGACGATGAGTGACCTAGATCGGCTGGTGGCGGCCAAGCGCGACCTCAAAGAGACGGATGCGTACAAGGAACAGCAATTGGCAAAGGAGCAGGTGAAACTGTACGGCGAAGAGCTGGAGGAGATGTTGGACGAGACGGTGCAACTGGTGCAGTACCGGTTGCTCGATCTGACGCCGGCCGGCGATACGGTGAGCCTGGTGGATCGCGAGACGGGCGAGGTGTTGGGGGCGGCGGCGCGATGACGCCACGATACGACGCGCGCACCGACGCGAATCAGGCCGAGATCGTCGACGTCTGGTCGCGCTGCGGGTTCTGGGTGTTGGACCTGAGCAAGGCGGCGGCGACGTTCTCGTTTGTTCGTCGGGAGAAACGGGTGCACGGCGGGATCAGCGATCTGCTGGTGTGGATGGGGCCGGTGGGCGCGTTCGTTGAGGTCAAGGCCGAGGGGGGACGGATCGAGGGATCGGAAGAGGCGTTTCTGAGCGAATGCGCTGAACATGGGGTGCATGGGTTCATCGAGTTTACCCTGGAGGATGCGCTCAGGGACGCGCTGTGGCTGAGGAACGTGGCGATCGCGGCGCAGCGGGGGATCAGGGGAAGATGATCTGCGTCTACCGCGTGGCGTGGCATTCTCCATACACCGAGCCGCCAGCGGGCTGGCCGCGTGTCCTGGCCGAGAGCCTGGTGCCAGACTGGCACAGCAGCGACAAGCGGTATCCAGACGATCTTGAGCAGCTCAGTCGGTCGCGCTGGGGCTATACGATCTATACATCGCTCTATGATGACAACGGGCCAGATGCGAGGAAGAGCTGGTCACGCGAGCGGAAAGCAAAGGCCAGAAAGCAGAGGCTCGAAAAGCGGCTGGAAAAACAATGCCCGATGTTTTGGCAACAGATGTACCAGGAGGAGTTGTCCAAACGGCCTCTCTACTATGCGGCGCGTGACCCGAACTTTGACATCAGCGCCGAGGCGTGGGCGGCAAAACACGGGATTGAGGGATTCGAGAGCGATCCAGGGGCACCTTACAGAGAGGCGGCCAGACGGCTGAAGGGAGCGTGATGTTGCGGTGGTTGAGGCGTTTGTTTTGCCGGCACGTGTGGGCGAGTGGGCCGGCGGGTTGGTGCGCGTCGCTGGGGGCGTGGGTGATCGAGGATGTGTGCGGGCGATGTGGGAAGGTGCGGAGGAAGGTGAGGCTGTGAGCAGCGGCCAATCGCGCTAAGGGGTGCGCAGAAAAGATGAACCAGGGCCTTCGGCTGTTGTATATCATTCGTTTATGCAGAGAGCGTGGATTTTTGGCGAGGGAGCTCGCCGCGCGGTGTGGGGTATCGCACAGAACGATTAACCGCGATATTGCTGCACTGCAAGGGAGCCCGTTGTTTGTTCCGTTTACGCGAGAGGAGGATCGATGGCGGATTACACGCGAATGGAAACCGTAGCAGACTTGTTGGTCAAGGGCCTCGGTCTGGGGCCATTAGAGGAGCGACCGATAGATGCGCCAGAAGGGGCGCGCTCTTGTATTAGCGGGCAGTCGCTATCATACGGGTATCACGCGGCTGACTTTGCGACCAAATCCACATCAGACCCTCTCACGCAGTTTCACGGGAACCCGGGCGGGTGGATTAGCGAAAACGAGGGTATCTGTTTTCGCAATAACAACCCGCGTGAGGGGATGCCAACGTCACGGCAATGTCTGGTTTTCGCGGACGGGACATATTATTACCCGCTGATCAGCCGCGAATCGGCGGCGAAACAAGCCAGGCCGTGCTGGTCCGACCTCGTGCGCGAGATTTGGCCTGCTCGGGCGGGGCAAACGATGGCGATGTTGTTGACAACGGATCCGAAAAAGCGGCTCTGGCCGATGGCGACCACGGGGCCGCTGGGAAGCAGGACGCCCGTGTATTTGTACGCCAACGGCGCGGCGCAAACGGTGTATTGCGATTGGCCGTCGCTATTGATTTGGTTGCAGGCGATTGAGATCATTTACGAGATGGGGTTTACAAAGAGAGCGATTTCGGAGAGCCTGATGAGCGACTACCGAATCGCAACGGAGGTGGGGCTGGCGGAAACGCGGAGGCTAGATGATTCGTTGGTGTCGGGACGGCAATTGCCGTGGTTTGATGTAGCGCTGCTGATTGCGCAGCGAAAGGGAGAATGATCATGAGTGACGTATTACGTGTAGAGGCGAGGCGCGCGAGATACAGCTTGCTGTTGACGTTTCAGCAACCGGTCAGCCACCACGACCCAGCGACGGCGGACGGGTCGAATCAATCGCTGTTCAATCGGCAGGGGCAGATCATACGCAGCGAGGGCAGTAAAGCCACTGCGAGCAGTGATCAAATGGCGGTCATTGCCCAGGCGCATCTTGTCCCTGCTGATTTGGTGGGGATATTTGAGGACATGCCGTTCCCGGAGTTTGTGGCAGTCGCGCTAACACGATTGTTCATCGAGATGCACGGCGGCCAGGACGGCGAGGGGCTGTTCTCAGGGATGGAGCGCTATCGCTACCTGGAGACGAGGATGCGCACGGCGGCGATTCCCAGCCAGACGCTACGCGCCTACTGGAGCCGGTTGTGCAAACTACTCAACGTGGGGTTGCATAGCGGGAAGCACGACCTGGAGCTGCTCGATTTGCTGTCCGTGCCTAGCGGAACGCAGATGGCTGCCTTGCGTGTTTTGATTTCGCAATCGCATAGCGTGATCCCTATTGCGCGGCGATGGGCAGAGATTCGAAAGCTAGCCAGCGAAGAGTACGCTCAGGCGGTGGGAAAGATGGCGCTTGTGACGCCAATGCACGAAATGGAGTTTGGGGCGAACGATGACCCTAGCGATTGCTCTGCCAGGGTGATCGAGGTGCCGGCGATCAGCAGCAACGCAATTCGCCATTCATTGGTGCGAGAGCCCGGATGGATGCACATGGTGGATCGACTGGGTTTGTTGGCGGCCAAGCCAGGCGAGGGGGAATTGCCGGCAATGGTAGAGGCGCTGTTTGTCAATGGCGGCAATTTGGAGGGAGCAGCCCCGTCTAATGCGTTCGCGTTGGCCGCCGAGATCAAGGATCGATACCCGCTGCTCGATCTGCTGGGCGGGTGTGTAGGCTCGTTCTTTCTGCAAGACAGCCGGTTGCAGGTGAGCGCCTGGCTGGTATGCGCTGAGAACGCCACCGCTTTGCCAGACGGATTGGCGCTGGCGGGGGTGAGCGCGTTTGACCAGCTAGACGACGTGACCCTGACGCGCAGAGCGACGGAGCAGGGTCTGGGGCAGATGATTACGGGATTTGAGGCGCTCAAAACAGGAGCGCAGGTATATGTCGAACTGGACGTGTTGCCCCAAACGCACGCGAGAACGCATGGGGCGCTACTGGCTGCGACCCAATACGCGCTAGAGCAGTTGCCTACATTAGGCGGCCAGGGCGCTAGAGGGTATGGTCGATACGAGGCGCTGTGGATGACGCGCCACGTGGAGGCCAAGGCGTTCGAGACCGAATATGAGAGCTATTTGGATGCCAACCGCGACGAGCTGGTTGCGGGATTGGTGGACGGGACGTTGGGTACGGGCAAGCTGAGGTTCTGATGGATAGATGGCATGTCAAGCCGGGAAAGACGTGGCGCATTCGCGGGCGCGGGCGTCATCTCTTGATTTGCGGCGATTGCGTCGAGGCGATGGCGAGTGGGGTGATTCCCACTCGCCCATCTGCGCTGGTGTATGATCCGCCGTGGCACATTCCGCAGGGGCTGGACGCGAGCGGCCATGCGTCGGTGCTGGCATTTACCAATCCACAGTACATGTACCGAACGATTGAGCGATTCGGCGCGCCTACATGGCTGTTCGTGTGGGACTGTATGAGTGGCCACTATGCTGAGGGCCGTCCACTGATGCAGGTCAAGTTGGCGCTGTGGTATGGCGATGTGTTGCAGTTTAATCCCATAGGCGCTTTTTATGGCAAAGAGGGGAGCGATTTTGCGGGGGTAGCGGATCGGCGCTATGCGGAGCGAGAGTTGCGTGGCACAAAGGCACGCGGCAATCGTCTTGCGGAGATTTATCGCGAGTCGATCTCGGCATTGCACAAGAGGGGGGCGCATCGCCATGAGAAGCCATTGGACTGGATTCGGCTGTTGATTGGCGACTGCTTTGCGCCGGAGCTGATCGTCGTTGACCCGTTTGCAGGGAGCGGTACCACGCTGGCGGCCTGCGACCAACTGGGAAGATCGTGCATTGGGATCGAGAAAGAGCCACGCTATGTGGCGCATATATTGGATCGTATGACGCGGATGGGCGCAGAAGTGGAGACGCTGTGATTGTATTACCAGGATTCTACAAACGGTGGCAGGAATACGAGGCGATGGAAAAGCAGCCGCTAAAGATCACGCTGAAATTGCGACAGGGCGCGCAGATAGCGGGATATGACCCGCTGTTATTGGACGGCGTGCTGGCCTGGTGCATGGTACATGAATTAACGCTGGGGCAAGGCGTCCCCCAGAGCGAGGAAGGATATTTATTGCCTACGCCGTTACAGTGTTTGTGGAGAGACGCGGAAGGGTTCCCTCTGTGGGCCACAACCCCAGCGCATCCAGAAGGCGCGAGCACCAAGGATGTCAGTTATCGTCACAAGAAGCATCCGTCGGGCAGATTTGTCAAAGGGCGGAAAGGGAGATTCAATATCTCGCCATCTGATGGGCGATTCATGGAGCGGCGCGTGCCCGTTCCCACAGAGATCGCGGATCGGTGGACAATTCGATGTGTGGGGAATGCGATTGAAGTTGGGCGGCTATTGGAGTATCTGCGGGCGGTGGGCAAAGAGCGGGCGAGAGGGTTTGGGGCGGTGGATCACTGGCTGATCGAGCCGGATGAGCGGGAATGGCGATTGGTTGAGAACTTCGCCCTGGCGCGCACAATCCCAGAGGGCTGCGTGGCCTCGTTATTGAACGCAGACCAGCCCCAGGGGTATCCGTCTCTCGTGGGATGGACGCCGCCCTATTGGCTGCCTGGGCTGTTCGCGCCTGGATGGAGAGTGGGAACGCAGGTTGAGGTGGATTGGTATGAGGCGGTTTGACGATGACATACTGGACACGCGAACGACTCGATCTGCGGTATGAGGCGTGGCGGCTGCATTATGAAGAGGGGCTTTCGTATGTGGAGATCGGTGAAAGGCAGGGTCGTAGTCGGTCGGCGGCATCGAAGGACGGGCGCGCCTATGCCCTCGCCCACATGAGTCGGGAGGATCGAGAGGCGTTCGAGGCGTTCGACTATCGGCGTCGCAGCGACCGAAAGAAGGAGGGCTTACTGCGCAATTCAAGGGTGGACCCGGCGTTGCGATGCGAGCGGTGCGGGATACCTCGGGACAATGGCCGATTCCCAGAATCTAAGAATGTACATCCTGAGGTACTTTGCGACTATTGCGCCTATGAGCTAACCAAGGGCGAGCGGCACACTGACGGCGAGTTGAGCCAAGAGCGCCTGGTTCATCTTGGCTATGAAATTGCCTCTTGACATATCGTTGAACATATGTTATAATGTCCATAGAGTCAAATGAATCAAACAGGGAGGACGGAAATGAGATCAGCAGCAGAGTTCAAGGTTCTTAGTTCAGAGGCAGCAGAGCGAAGAGAGGTTGAGGCGTCGTCAACGGCCTATGCAGCGGCCTGGTTCGGGGCTCGTTTCGAGGCCGACGTGACGAGAGTGAAAAATCGTCTGGCCGCGATGATCGAGGAGATAGATCGGGACATGGAGCGTGAGGAGAATCCAATCGATGTAGCGGCAAACATCGCCCATATCATTACGTGGGGCGTCTCGAATATGGATCTGCACGTTCTCATCAGGGACGCCAGTGCCTACAAGCAGGCAATGGATGAGGTCAAATGAAGCGATTCAAGGTCGAGTATTACACCGTTGAGGATGGCAAGACGCCAAAACGCGAAGAGGAGGTAGAGGCCGAGAATATGCGTGAGGCAGTGGATAAGCTCCAAGGAGCGGCGAATCAGAGAATCTATGTGACAGAGATCACCAAGGGAGACTAGAATGGAAGATCAGTTGATGGTTCGAGATGAGTTGATGACGATGGCGAACGTGGAGCGTCGACTGGGCATGATTGCCCAGTTCTATGAGAAGGCGATGATGGAGGGCGTGGATTACATGACGATCCCAGGCACGTCTGGCAAGCCCTCTCTGCTCCAGAGCGGAGCGCAGAAGTTGGCGATGCTGTTCCGGCTAGGCGTCGAGATTGAGATCGAAGAGAAGGTGGAGGATTGGACAGGCAAGGATCATGACGGTGAGAGCTTCTTCTACTATCGCGTCCGCTGCAAGGCATCGCGCAACGGGCAACATCTGGGTGAGGGCCTGGGCTCGGCCAATTCTTGGGAGGGCAACTACCGTTACCGTTGGGTGAGTGAGGGAGACATCCCGCCAGGACAGAGGGCGGAAGATCTGCCTTATCGAGAGGTCGAGTATCGCTGTCTAGCCTGGCAGCTCCAGAAGGCCGAGACGACGGGCAAGTATGCCAAGCCCGTAGAATACTGGCGGATGTTTCATGAGGCACTCGCAGCAGGGAAGGCCAAGCAGTACACCGCACCGAATCGGTTCAATCCGAATGAGCAGGACGTCGGGTACATCGTTACCGACCGAGCGTACCGGATCAGCAATCCTGATCTGGCCTCTCAGGTCAACACGATTTTGAAGATGGCCGTAAAGAGAGCCTATGTGAGCTGCATCTTATCGGCTACAGCAGTGGGCGCGTTCTTCACGGTGGACTTCGAAGATCTGCCGGGGTTCGGCTGGAGCGAGAGTGAGGTTATCGATCACGTTGTAATGAGTCAGCACGAGGACAAGCCTGAAGAAACGAAGGCGGAATCAAAAGCAGAACCTAAGCAGGCAGAACCAAAGCAGGACAAGGACAAGCCGTGGCATCGGGACGCAGCGCAGTGGGCGGACTATCTCAAGCAGGGAAGCATCGCCTACAAGATCACCACGCAGCAGGTAGCTTCTGCGATAGACGCCACTCAGTTTGCGACGATGGCCGAGGCGCAGGCTGCGCTAGAGGAGGCTCTGATTCCTTCTCACTGGTCACAGGACCAGGATCAATTGGACGTGCTGATAGCAAATCTGGGAATGACCTATGACGAGGCGCCGGAGGAACTCATCAAGCTGGTTGATCTGACCAAGTACGAGGATTCTGACGCCGCGTTCGACGCGATAGGCGAGAAACTGGATGAGGCGCGATAGATAAGGGGAGCCTTCCGGCTCCCCTAGGAGGGTCATGATGCTAGTCGGTGATGCAGTGGTAGCTGGGAAGACCTTTCTTTATATGAAGCTCCGCGTAATGCAAAAAAAGTCCTATTTGCCTCTTGACATATAGACAAACATGTGTTATAATGTCCATAGAGTTGAGGGAGAGAGACAAGAGGGAGTATCCAAATGAACGCTAACACGATCACAAAAGCAGAACTGAGAATCGGCATGTTGGTACAATTCAAGGCAGACGTGGAGGGCATCGGCGAGATCGTAGAAATGCCCAACCGATACGATCCCAACACATTCGGGGTAAATTGTTCATACCATCCGCAAGCAAGAGCCGGCACGGTCTATACCTACAACGTTTTTTCCGCCAAGGTCGGCGACAAGTGGTTTTGGGTAGAATAGGCACACACGAGGAGGACACAATGAAATTCAGAGAATTATTGGACAGTCAGGAAGAAGTTACGATTTCGGACAGCGAGCTGATGGAGATGGCGTATTCGATTCAATATTATGACCCGGGAGTGGCCGGGTGTAGCCGTGAAGAGTGCGCTCGGATATACAAAGTTTTATGGCCGTTGAAAAAGCGAATCAAAGCGATAGAAACCAGGTTACGGGAAGAGGCAGAGGCGGCGTGGGATTCGGCAGACGATTCGGTACAATGCCCGCATTGCGGGTTATGGGTACAAAGAAACTCGCTGATGTCGGCATCAATGGGGCGCTGTTGTGTAAACTGTTACGATGATGCAAGCTGCTAGTAGCGGAGATAGACACGGGGGCCGCAAGGCCCCTATCATATCTAAGGAGGAGCAGAATGAAGCACGGCATGATCGAGATTATGGATGCCTATGATCGGGACCGAACCGTCTGGGTACCTCGCAACGAGCTGGGAGTGGTCGGCAAGGTCCGACCCTCCTCACGATGCCAGAAATGCCATGGAACGGGCCTCGTATACAGTGGCTCGGACCGCCCTGATGAGGAAGAGGCCGAGTGCGACTGTGTGATCGAGCGCCGTTTCGAGCTGAGAATGATGGCCCACGAGCAGTGGCTGAGGGACAATGCGCGACCGGCAGATTCTGGAAAAGCACAAGCAAGAAGGAGAATTCGCAGATGAGAGATCTACTGGAGGGGTTATGCCAGGAGTGATTTCAAGACGGATTCCATTCGATGGAATAGAGGCGCTGGTAGAGTGGTATTTCTGCGGAGCAGAGACGATCTGCTTCGCCCAGTGGAAAGTGCCGAGCGGCGGCGACATTCCGAATACGATCTTCGGAGCGGCCTATTGTCGCTTCGAAGAAGAATCGAATATCTATCAGGGCATGAAGATTTCCGCGCGTCGGATGACAGGCAACCTTTGGAGCAAGCATGATCGGCGGGTGTTTTACCAGAACATTCGGGAGCGCATCATGATCATGCAGCAAAGCCATATCAAGCCCGACGCCGCGACGAACGTGGTTGAGCAGCAGTGGCGTCCTCGGGGAGAGACATTTGTGCAGGTAGCTGATGTAGGCCGGCAAAAGGATTTCTGCGTGCGTTGGTACAAGAGCCCTCCTGTTACCTACTGTACGGTGACGGGCTGGCTATTTGATGGACCAGACCTCTCGATGGGAGTGAATAAGCGGGAGACAGATGAGATGACAGAGAGGCGCTGGGCGCTGCGCTTTGCGCTGGATATAGCCAAGCCAGCGGATGAACGGTTATGGGGAGAATCGGCGAGCGATCTTTACAGGGCGATTTACGAAGAGATGAAGGAGGAATCATGAAAGCCAGTGACTCGGAGATGATGGCATGTATAGCAGCTCTAGCGGTCCTGGTTATAGCAACGGCGCTGATAGCTGGTTCTGAGATGGCGCTGATTCTGAAGATCATTACCTTCCTGGCGGCTATGCTGGGACAGTTGTTTGCGATAGGCTCAGCCTATAAGGCTGGGAGAGAACGGTATGACTGAGATATTCATGGCGATTCTACCAGGCAGGCACAAGGCCTCGCGCTCCCAAAGCCCGAGCGATCTACAGAAACCTAAGGGGGCGGTGTGAAGTGGAAGTAGGTTTGGTTAGATACACGAAGGGAGGCGTAACGTGTTAGCATATCCAGAAAAGCCTAGGCGTATTTCCGTATGGCGCATGGCGTGGCAGACGGATCAGACGGAAGGTCACGGCTCTTGGTGGGATAGCAGGGGGTGGGTTCGGTGGATTGCCCAATGCTACAAAGGAGAAGAACCCAGGCGGCGCGTCTGGGTGGAGAGCGGGGACGGAACGAAAGAGGAGGTAGAGTGATGGGGTTCTGGGCAGCGCTAGTTGGACTTGGTGATAATGATACGGTGGAGGGGGGCGACGATACCTGGCACAGCGACGAGGAATTGGGGATCGAGCCAACCTACAAGGTGGGCTGGTGGCATGGCAGGAACCACGGCGTGAGTCAGGCGGATTTCGATGAGGCGGAAGCGAATCGTCTCCGCGATCTGCACCGAGCGAACGGCTACCATTCCGTCAAGCACCAGGTAGATGGTGGTGAGCGGCGGCGACGCTGGTTCGAGTAGACTGATGGGGGGCTTCGGTCCCCATCAGAAAGGGAGGACGCTGTAGCGGCGGAGAGGAGGAGTGCAGCATGGCAAAAAAAAGTGAGCTTGAAGACACACTGGACTTTCAGCTCAAGGCTGTTAGTTTGCCGTTTGTACGAGAGCATCGGTTTCACCCGACGCGACGCTGGCGATTTGACTTTGCCAACAAAGAACGCAAGTTGGCCATTGAGGTGCAGGGCGGGTTGTGGCTGAAAAAGGGCGGCCATACCAGCGGCAAGGGCGTCACGCGGGACATTGAAAAATACAATGAAGCACTGCGATTGGGCTGGATGATCTTGTACGCCACGGCGACCACGATCAAGAGCGGCGAAGCGCTGAGCTTGGTAAAGGAAATGTGGAAGCAGCGCGATGAGCAGAATTGAGACGGTTCCTAGGGCAATTATACGTCCGGACGTAGGTTTTAGAAGACAGCCTGAGAGGAGATACTGAATGGAATGTGCTCTATCAATAACATCTAAGGAGAACCGGATTATCGTTAGAGACTCTTGGGTAGGCGTGATGGGCGTGGGCATGGACGTAGAAGAGGCGATAGACGAATGGGCCAGACGATTCAAGCAGCGGGTCAGGTCCATGAGCAAGCAGACCTATCGAGAGGCGTCTCTAGAATGGCGGAAGCAGAATGAAATGGCCGGCTGGTATAAGGAGGCCTAAGTGTGGCTGATGGTGGATGAGCTACGAGCAGTGAATCTGGATAGCGCGGTAGAGGTTGTCATAGAAGAGGATTACGCTATAGTCCAGTTTGCGTATGACTATCTCATATTCGCTGAGGGCTCTATTGAATATGAGGAGGTGCGACGTTGGCTTTTGCTCCAGCAGAGACTCACCAAGAAAGGGATGAGCTCTTGGATGAAGAAAGTAGACGAGGCGCTATTCAATGATCTCATTCCGGCATGGATTCATCTAAAGGATTCTGGGCTGAAGGGGGCAGAACAAAACCGCCACGCCCTAACCGGCTACTTGCTGGGGAAGCAATCCAGTGTTACTAAAGAAAACGTGCCAGGCTGGACGGAAGCCGAGTGTGATGTGCTGCTCAAGTGGTCGCAGACCATCGACGAAAGCGGATCGCATGTACCGCATCCAGATGCGATGGCTGAAGCGGCCAAAGTGGTCAAGGCGTTTCTGGAAGAAAAGGGGCAGCAACAGTTGGTCTAGCAGAACAAAGGGGGAACGCGATGCTAGTCAAGATTTCAGATCATGAATGGCTGAATACTGATAATGTGCTTTTGGTCACAGAGATACGGCAAAAAGATTGTCCGTTAAATCTCGTCATTCATGGGATCGATGGAAGCGCAAGGAATTATTTGTCAAACACAAAGGCGACAGAGGGGATACATCGCTGGTTACGTTTGCAGCAGCGCATGTCTGCCGACGCGGATGCCTCCGATGCGGTCAAGGAGATAGACGGCTATCTCTTTGACGATGTCCTGGGCTCCTGGACAGGAGCTCATCAGTATGACCTGTCGCTCGCGAAATATATGCGCGGGCGGCTGGAGATGGCGTTGATTCTTTGCAATCAGTGGATCGCTGAAGAGGAGGCCACGAGGTGACGTACTATAAATGGTTATCGCCAGACGGGAAGTCGCCGTACGCAAAGTTCGCATGGCCTTTGCCGACAGAGCGATGGGTGGAGTGCCCGCTTTGCCACGGGCAGGGAGGAACAGAGGACAGCGCCTGGTGTGATCGCTGCGACGGCGACGGCGGCTGGGTAGAGTACGAACCTGGCGAGTGGACTGACTCCGTCGATGATTTAGTCGAGTGCGAAAAAGGGTATCACGGCAGCCTTGAAGAAATTGAGTCCCTCCTGGCGTACTGCTGTGAGGAGGGGGTTCTCTATGAGCTCGAGTTTAAGGGCGACGTAGAAGAGTACGGTGACAAAGTAAACGGGCATCAAGGCCGGTTGCCGCGCAAGGTCGGTGGCATGTCCGCGCGCAAGTGGCGGCTATTCGCCTCAGACTGTGCCGAGCGTGTGTTACCGATATTCGAGCGGGCATATCCAGATGATGCCCGGCCACGGAAAGCAATAGAGGTAGCGCGGCGCTACGCCAATGGACATGCGACACAAGAAGAGCTTGCCGCCGTATGGGACGCCGCAAGGGCCGCGGCAAGGGACGCGGCAAGGGACGCGGCAAGGGACGCGGCAAGGGCCGCGGCAAGGGCCGCGGCAAGGGACGCGGCATGGGACGCCGCAAGGGCCGCGGCAAGGGACGCGGCAAGGGCCGTGGAATGGGCCGCGGCAAGGGACGCGGCAAGGGACGCGGCAAGGGCCGCGGCAAGGGGCGTGGCAAGGGACGCGGCAAGGGACGCGGCATGGGACGCGGCAAGGGACGCGGCAAGGGACGCGGCAAGGGACGCGGCA
>CAYMWP010000008.1:44147-58674 GCA_964393895.1 uncultured Anaerolineales bacterium
GGGACGCGGCAAGGGACGCGGCAAGGGACGCGGCAAGGGACGCGGCATGGGACGCGGCAAAGGCATGGCAGTTGAAGCGGCTGTTCGATTATCTAACAGAGGAGGAGCAAAATGAGTAGGATCATTTGGGGCGTACTAACAATTGGAGCGATGATCTTGGTGGTGTTTCTCCTGTTAATACTAGCTCCCGCCAGTCACGCGCAGGGTGTGGCCACCATGGAGTGGCAAGGGCCTGCTGGTGGCAGTGGTGGGGGTGGCGCAATCACGACAATCGGCACGGGCCTACTCGCGGCGAAGGGACTCACAAGCCCATACGCTCAGATGAACGCGCGCGCCCGCTTGCGAATGGCAACTCAAGCGACCGCCGTGGTACAACGCCCCGAGACATTGAGCCCAGACAGTCACGCTGTAGTCAAGCACGGCCAGGATGCGGTGGGGGCTTGGGCGGATACGGCATCCACCAGTGACCCGCACGTACACGAGGCCCGATGCGCCGACGGGCGCATTCGCCGGTGGAACGACGTGAACAACGCGTTTTCCGTGATGGGCCCGGACGGATCGCCCATCACGTCGTTCTACTATGGCAATTCCCACTCATTGAATCGCGCGCTAACGCGCGACGGCTGCGTGACGCCGACGCGGGAGGCGTGGCGTAAATCTGCTGGCCATGACAATGTTCGGCAAATACCTGGTAGGCCGTATGTCGTAACGACGACAGAGGCTGGCCCAGTGGCCACCGGTACGCGGACGCCGTACCAAAAGATGGTGGCTGAGGCGCAAGCCAAGCGCTTGGCGGCAAGCCAAGCGAGGAGCGAGAAATGAACACAGAGCTAGATCAGATATTCGCCCTGGTGGGCAAGAAGATACGTTACTCAGAGAGCCTTTCTCGGGTATTGTTTGGACCGACAGGAATGGGAAAAGTAGACGCTGTGCTGATGGTGATAGGTTGCGTAAAGCCCGGATTTGAGATCGAGATGATCAACCAGAGTCAGAGCATGACATGGTTTGGGAATACATTGGAAGAGGTGGTGAGCCGCTGCTTGGCGGACATGGAGGAGATTAGATGAGTATTTGGTTGCGGCAAGTGTTCTGTCGGCATCGCTGGGAAGATCGCGTGTGCCAATTCGTCAAGCCGTTGGGCTCGTGGGTCGCTAATCAGGAATGCGTCAAGTGCGGGAAGGTGAGGCGCCGCATCGTATGGCCATAGGGAATGGCAGAGATAGCCGCTCACAGTTTAGGCCAGTGCGACTCTGGCCAGCGGCTTTTGTGGGGGGCAGCAGAGCGCACGGTGCGCTCGACCGCCACGGCGACTAGGGCGAAAAGGATGGCTTGGGCTCGGAGCCCAGAGCCCGGAGATCGAGACCGATAACAGAGACAGCGGGGCACACGGTGGGCCGGGTGGCGAGCAACGTACAAAGCCCGGCCCATTCCCAAGAGGGAGGAAACATGGGCGATAGAACGGTGAGCATACCAACGCCGGTTTCCAATGAGGAAGCCGAGCAGGGTCAGAAAGAGTGGGACAATTATTATGCGGAATTGCGCAGGGCCGAATATGAGGCCAACGGTGGTGGATGTGTGATGACGATTCTGCCCTTTGTATTGGTGGCCATTGGATATGTGGGTAGTATGCTAGGGAGGGCCATATGAATGCGCTAGAAGAGCTGAGAGAATGTCCGTTTTGTGGGAAGAAGGCGTACTACTCGGCCTGGGAACCAGGCCAGGTCACGACGGGATGGCGAGTAGCTTGCAGTGAGTGTCCAGTAATAACGATGCCATGGCGATCAAAGGAGGCGGCAGCGGACGGCTGGAATGCTCGCGCCTATGACGCCGAGATAGAGGAGCTGAGTAGCCGCCTGTCAGAGATAGAGCCGCTGCTGAGCCTTGCCATTGGCCACATTGTCACTGGCGAGCCGGTAGGGGATGATCTTGATCGGCTGGTTGTGCGATCTGAGTTGGCATTGGGTATGTCGATCAAGCCGAAGGGGGCGTGATATGTTCGCGCTGATTGGCGCATTGGCCTCTTTGGTCTCTGCCCTTGTGGGCATTTTCAACCTTTTTGCCGGGGCGACGCTTGAGGACCTTGTAGATTATGACCAGACGGATGCGGACTATGACTATTCCGATTACTGACAAATTGACCACCGCCGAGCGGATCGTGGCGGACCTGGCGCTGGCGCTAACTTGCGACGGGTGGTGCTCTGATTGTGAGCATTGGGAACGAGATCAGAGCGGAGCGCAGGTTGTGGACTGCCCGCGGCGTCGAGCGGTAGAGTATATGGAGGCACGAGATGAGGAGACAGACCCGGCTGAGACTGGCAGCCCTGGAGAGGGATGATAACTGCTGTATTGACTGTGGGGCTTATTCGCAGGAGGTTCATCACATAGTAGGTCGAGGGCATCGCGGAGCCTGGTGCATCGAGAATCTTGTCACGCTCTGTACCGCCTGTCACAGAGAGGCGCACAATCGAGCAGCCAGAGAGCGCCATATAGACATCCTGCGGAGTCGCTACGGCTATGTTTATCAAGGTGAATTATGGGAAGGCGTCATTATGAACCAAGACATATAGCCCAGAATATGCTATAATGAGTCAGGAGGGATTATGCCAAAACAAGTAGACCATATCGGTGATCTCAAGCCGGATCCAACGAACCCACGAATTCACAGCCCCAGAAATATCGGTATGATCTCGGACTCACTACGCAAAGTGGGTGCAGCCAGGTCAATCGTTATTGATGAGAACGACGTCATCCTAGCTGGGAATGGCGTTATAGACGCGGCGGCTGAGGCAGGGATCGAGAAGGTGCGCGTGATCGAGGCAGACGGGGATGAGATCATCGCAGTACGGCGGACGGGCCTGACCGATGAACAGAAACAGATATTGAGTTACTTCGACAATCGCACGGCGGAGCTGGCTTCCTGGGATGCCCAGCAGATTGTAGCCGACCTCGATGCAAAGCTTGATCTTTCTGGAATGTTCTATGAGGAGGAACTATTGGGCATCTTGGATAAGGCCGCTTCCGCGGCGCCTGACTTGGATGATCTAGCAACACAGTATGGAGAGCCCCAGGAGCGCGACTTCTGGCCCTTTATCCGCATCCAGGTCTCTCCGGACACCTTGGATTATTTCTATTCTCTTATGGAGAAGGCGCCGGGCGTGGACGGGGCGGCCAAGGTACAGACGCTTCTGGAGGCGGTCGATGTTTCTCTATTTGACACTGGGCTATCCTGAGGCCTGGGGGGGGGCAGGGCGACTAGTGAATTCGCTAAGGGCTCACGCGGGGATATATTTGGCAAGCTGGCCCGAAGGGCACGGGGAGAGCAAGAATCCTGAGTCTCGCTTCGTAAGCGGGACTCAGCAATGGGAAGGATTTGAAAAAATGGCCAAGATCCATTTGGCAGATAGCGATCCACAGCACCACGGCTGGGCAAGCCGTGGTGCTGTACGAAATGGACTACGCCTTCGTATCTTGCTATCTTACTGGTACTACAAGGACACCGATCTGGACCAATTATTCGCCAAGTATTTTACAGAGCCCTATCCAGACGTATTCGCTGATTCGGGGGCTTTCTCTGCTATGACACAAGGCGTCACGATAACAATTCCCAAGTATGTAGAATGGATCAAGCGATGGAAGCACTTATTCTCGAGCTATGCGAATCTGGACGTCATCAAAGACGCAGAAGCAACCTGGCGAAACCAGCAAATCATGGAAGATATGGGCACGACGCCCTTGCCCTGCTTTCATGTTCTCGAAGAATGGTTATGGTTGGAGCATTATATAGAACGGTATCCCTATATTGCTTTGGGCGTTGCAGGGATGCAGGCCCGACGTGATGAGATCATGGCTTGGATCACCAAGTGCTATCAGATTGCCAAGGGAGAGAGCGTGTTTCATGGCTTTGGGCTTACCTCCTGGAACGTGATGAAGAGCTTTCCCTGGTACTCGGTAGACTCGTCCTCTTGGGGCTCAGGATTTCGATACGGGAGGGTGCCCTTATTCGATGAGAAGCGAGGGCGATTTGTACAGGTAGGGCTGGGGGACGTCAAAAGTGGAGTAAAGCATTCGGCCCTCATTCGATCGTTAGGATTCGAACCAATGGATTTCATAGACCGAGAACGCAACGAAAGGGCGAAGATCTGCGCAATCTCGGCATTATCTTATATGCTAGCAGAACGATGGTTGAGAAAACGACATGGCGAGGTAAGGATTCCAGGACGCGAAGATGAGCCTTCGGGATTGAAGGCTCATCTAGTCACGGGGGCGGATGGAGATGGTACAGGAAGTTCTCGTGGAGGTAATATGAGCGTCGCGGCCCTGGCACAGGCAGGCGTGGGACCACGCCTGCATTTAGCCGACACCTCAAACGGGATCAATTGGAGTGATGCGGATAGAGGAATGAAGTTATTCCTCGTAGATACCACTGACAAGCCTCCCAATGTAGCCTTGGCGATAGGAGAGTTACAAGGTGAGTAAAAAGATTGTCTATAAAGTAGAGCCAGGAATGGACGTGCGCGAGATATTGGCAACGACTTACCAGATGCGCAACTTCTATCGCCAATTCGGGGACGGCTTCTTCTCAGCCCTCGATGTGATGAATTATATACAGCATGAGCAGATTATCCGTTGGGCCAAGAAGGGCACGGCTTTGCTCGATGTCTGCTGTGGGCGCGGCCTCTTGCTCCCTCTCTTGCGCTACCAACGAAAAGACTTGGGGAGTTATACGGGCGTAGACATTGCGCCAAAGAACGCCAAGTTCCTAGAGAAGCGAGTGACGGATGGCAAGCCCATAAAGGATGATTACTACCCATTCCCGGTGAGATTCATAGAGTCAAACGTAGCACAGATGGCTGTTAGTCTGCTCCCCCAACGATTTGACCTCCTTGTCTATACCAGTTCCATCGAGCATATGCACCGTGATCTGGGCATGGCCTCTCTGAGAGAATGTCGTGCGGTTAGCAAGGACGGGGCTATGTTATACCTTACTTGCCCCAATACGCCCGAAGGCCAAGACGGTTATGATACCCAGTATGCTGCCCACGTCTACGAATGGAAGCGCAGCGAATTGGTTACCGGACTCACTGAGGCGGGATTCGAGATCAAGGCCGAATACGGGCTTTTGCATAACGCGAAGGTTTTGCGCGAAGAGCTAGAAAAGGTCGGCCTGGACACATTATACGAACGATGCTCGACCTTCATTCCCTCCAAGTGGCTAGGGCCTATGCTCAGCCCATTATTTCCAAAGTCAGCAAAGGAGATAGGATTCATATGTCAGACAATATAAAGACGATCGCCAACGATAGTTGCGTAGATTTGATCGAGTATACGCCGCCGTTCTCGACACTCTGCTCTATAGGAAAACGGCCCTTCTGGGGAGTCCTAGATATTACCTACCGACCAGGGGACACGCTGTTAGAGTTCGAGTCTTTCGAGGATTGGCTCAACGGGCTAGCTACCGAAGCCATGACCGTAGAAGATATGGCCCGTCGCGTTTTCGATGTGTTGTCGAAGGCGCTTGGTGACATTCCGTTGCGCGTGACTGCACGGGCACGGACAACCGTACATGCGCCGGTGAGCGCAACTATCGAAAGAGGTATGACATGAAGAAAGCGACTATCTGGACCATCATAGTCCTAGTGGGGGGCTATGTGATCTGTCAGGCTATTGCAGACATCGGAGCGACGAAGCTCGTGTTCTACCGAGGGATCACCTTCCCTGCGGGCACCTTCGTCTTTGCCCTGACTTTCACGCTACGAGACTTGCTTCACAAGAGACTGGGGAAAGAATGGGCGCGCGCAGTGATCATCATGTGCGGTATTTTCAATGTGGTCCAAGCAGGCTATCTGGCATGGGTAGCGAATATGCCTTTCCCTCCTTTCTTTGCCCTCGGGGAGCAATGGGGACAGGTCTTCGCGATCGTCCCGGCAGTCACGGCAGGAAGCATCATCTCTGAGGTGATTAGCCAATTGGTAGACACTGAGGTCTACCATGTGTTCAAGGATCGAGGGCCGCAATGGGTCGCCGTACTGTTATCAAACGCGATCAGTCTACCGCTTGATTCGTTTCTATTCGGGGTTCTGGCATTTGTTCTGCTCCCTCCGATCCTAGGAGGAGAACCCATACCTTTCTTGGCGGCCATGAGTATCGTGGCAGGACAAATCCTCTGGAAGGCTGTCGTAACCATCGTTAGCCTACCAACGATCTATCTGGTCAAGGATAAGCCCATTTTGTAAATATATAGGAGGGACGGGCCTCCTATAAAGGACTCCCATATATATGTCCGTACGAGCGATAGATAGACGATGGTCACCTAATATGCACGAGGTACGCAGGCAGCGCATAGCGTCGCTGCTGATTCGTGGTCTCAAGACGCATGAGATTGTGACGGCACTATCTCAGGAGACACGAGCGGGCCGCGACGGATACCAAGAACCAAATCCATCCTATACCGTGAACCCAAGGACAGGCAATCCTTATGATAGGAAGACCATCGAGCGTGACATCGAAGAACTAAAGGGAGAATGGCGGGATCAGTCGGCTGAGAAGATTAAAGAGTACTACGGCCACATGCTCGCCACCGCCTTCGAGGTTCAGCGGGCAGCCTGGGCGAAAGGCGACCTGGATATGGTGCTAGAAGCGAACGGGGAGATTCGCGACATTGTAGGCGAGCCAACCAAGATGGAGAGCTTCAACGTCAACGTAGACTATGCGAGTCTATCAGATGCTCAGATCATTGCCCTGCGAGAAGGGATCAGGATAGGGAAATTAGCATCAGAGATTATGGCTGACGAGAACTGGCCTGAATGAATGCCCTAGCTGAGATGGAGCTAGTGCTCATAGATCGCGAGATTGACCGGCGCAAAGAGGCTGGCACATTCCAGGAACCCAAGACGCCTTTCCAGGAGTTTGGGGAGAAATACTACGACGACCCAGCGGGCTTCTTTCGCGATTGTATTATCTGGCCTGAAGAGAACAGCCAGCAAGGGGCGACGGATTATCAGCTAGAGATCGTCAGCAGTCTGATTACTGAGAGCCGCGTATCAGCAAGAGGGATTCATGGACTCGGCAAGACGAGAATCGCAGCAGGGGTTATTCATTGGTTCGCCTTGACACGAGACGCACTCGGGCTCGACTGGAAGGCGCTTACGACGGCCACCGCCTGGGCGCAGCTCGTCCTCTTTCTATGGCCGGAGATCCATCTGGTAGCAAGGAATCTCAACTGGGATATTATTGCGCGCCCACAGCCCTACCGGATCGGCAAGGAACTGCTGAATCAGCGGCTGAACCTGAAGCATGGGTACGCAGCGGCGTTGACTAGTTCGGACCATCACCGCATGGAGGGCGGTCACGCGAAGGAAGTGCTGGTCATCTTTGATGAGGCCAAGGCCATCCCGGATCCGATGTGGGATGCGATGGAAGGAGTCTTCTCTCAGGCTGGCGTAGGGATGGATAGGCGAGCGTTCGTGTTGGCAATCAGTACGCCAGGCGATCCAGTGGGCAGATTCTACCAGATCCACAGTCAGCAAAGAGGTTACACCGACTGGTGGGTACGCCACGTTACCAAGGAAGAGGCGGTCGCGGCGGGGCGAGTGGCTCAGGAATGGATCGATCAAAGGCGCGAGCAATGGGGCGAAGAGAGTGCCGAGTTTCAAAATCGCGTCGAGGGCCAGTTCTCAGAAGGTAGCGTTCATGGCCTGATGACCCTGCGCTGGATTACCAGGAGCAATGAGTTACATGCAGAATGGGAGGCACGAGGCCGGACGCGGGACCATGGCTCGGCTAGTGTGATGACGCACATAGGCATAGACGTGGGCGGCGGGCTGGCTGGGAATGATAGCTCGACGATTGCCTTTATCTATGATGGGCATATCGTTGGAGACCTAGAAGTGATCAAACACGCGGAAGACCCGAACATCGCCACGATGGAGCTTGCCGCCTATGTGCTGGCTCAGTGGCGGAAGAATCCACAGGCGACGGTGAGCGTTGACGGCATCGGTATTGGCGCAGGTATCCTGCACTGGTTGAGGACGCAGGGCTGTCCGGCGATTGCTTTTATGGCAGGGAATCGCACAGAGCTTATGGACGAAGCGGGCATATTTGGGTTCACGAATTGGCGCTCTGCCGCCTGGTTTGGGCTGGCCGACTTTTTGAGCGGCAAAGGGGACATCGGACTCTGGATTCCACAGAACGAAGAGTTACAGATGGAGCTACTAGCAATGAGGAGTGCCGGCGTCAACCTTCGCAATCAGAAGAGCGTAATTGCCAAGGAGGACGTAAGGTCGGACATAGGCCGCTCGACTGACCTGAGCGATAGCATCCTTCATGGTGTGTTTGGGCCTATTCTACTGAACGCAGAACAAGCCGCGGCGCCGAGGTCGAATATGCGTCAAAGCCAATATCGGATTGGAGACTATTAAGATGGCGAAGCTCACGTTCCATATCCAAAAGCCGGGCATCGAGCCCTGGCTCAAGACGGAGATCGTTCGGTCACGAGTCAACCTTCTAAAGATCATGCATCCCGACCTCTACGATGGGCCACCGCTGGGAGGGATGACCTACATCGGGCGGCTCTGGTTCGGGCAAGGCGAGCCTGACAAGCAGTTGATCTACAAGGGCAAGCAGGGAGCGGATGAGTGGATGGCGATGGCCGAACCGAAGCTAGCAAAGTGCCGATGGTGCCAGATCATCGAAGGGCCGAATGAGCCATACATTGTCACAGAAGAAGAGGCCAATGCTCTTGCGCAATTCGAGAGGTGGCGGACGTACTACCTGAACCAGATAGGACACCAGACGCTCTCCTATTGCTTCAGCGTGGGCAATCCCGAACTGAACCTCTGGCCTATTCTAGGACAAGGGATCGGCGACTACCTGGGCCTGCACGAGTACGGCTATAAGACGATGAACTGGGATACCTACTGGCTGGGCAGATACCGCAGGGTATTGGAGATTCTCGCTCAGTCTGGATACGCAGAGCCTCGCATCATCATCAGCGAGACCGGCATCGACGAGAACGGCAACCCAGAGACAAGCGGTTGGCGCTACCAGCTCAAGGGCGACGAGGCAGAGTATGTGCGCCAGTTACAGGAGACATCAGAGAAGTGGGATAAGGACGAGGCCATTATAGCCGCAACGCCTTTCACCTGGCAGGACGAGACCTGGCCGAGCTTTGCCCATAACGAATCTGTGACCAAGCGAATAGTCGATTGGCTGGCAAGCTCGCCAGCGGACATCGGTAAGGTCATGGCTGAGATTGGGCAGCAGCACATCATCCCTCTCAATTATAATGCGGCATTGCTCAAGGCAGGGACGGCCAGAGGATATTCACCGGTCTCGCCTGAATATCAGCAAGAGATCGGCGGCATTCAGTACGTCGGGCAGATGTTCATCGAGCCGGGGAACGAAGAGATTCAGTGGTGTGCCTACTGCGCCTGCGGAGATTGGGGGAATGTGATATGGACGGCACGAGCCAACTAGACGCCTACATCGCTGAGATCAAGAGGCGAGGATTCAGGGGGGAGATCATGGTCAAGCAGGCTTGTGAGACGATAAGAACGAGCTACTATGAATCGACCATCCGTTGCGTCAACCATACGGAGGGGTGTGCGGCGACGCTGATCGTCTGCGGGGAGAACCTGCTGGATCAGCGGTCTAATCATGCGGATTGTGCTGAGGCTTGCGGCTGGCGCTGGATACTCAGCGAGGATACTTATGGCGCGATGTGCCCTGACTGCGCTGAGGGGGGGAGTAATGGCTAGTCCGCTGGAGCAGTGGGGAGCTGAGTACGAAAAGCAGCATCCGAACGGGCCAAAGCTACAGCGACGGGCAGCGTGTATCTGCGAGCGCGACTTGGCGAAGGAGATCACGATGCAGGTGGTGGTTCACGTCAAGCGCGACTGGCGCGTCCGGCTAGGCATATGGCTACTCAAGGTCGGGTGTTGGGTGTCCGGCATGGGAATAGAGGTGGAAGATGAATAGACGCGGATTTCTGAGGTCGGTAGTGCTAGCGGTAGCAGCCGCGGCCATGCCGAAGAGGGCCTTTGTGCGCGACGTAGAAGAGCCTCTCGTTGCTCATGGCTCACCTTTGATACTAGACGATCTGGGTATGGACATACCTTTGATAGTAGACGATCTGGGTATGGACAGAGATTCGTACTTCGCTCAGTTGGAGGAGACGGGCGAGAAGATAACTCGTTACCTGGCCGAGATCGGGGCGGATGATCCCGACTCCTGTTTCTACGTCTCTCCTGGAAAGGGTAACGGGAACGGCTACTCGGCAGACACACCGCTTGGTAGCCTGGAAGAAGCCTTAGCCAAGTGCCGGGATGAGACAGACACTATCTATATCATTGGGGGGAAGGCATGAGTCGTCTGAGTGAGTGGTGGGCAGAGAAGCGTCCCGTTGTCCAGACGGCATCGGAGGTAACGACGCTAAGGGCCAAGGCAGCAGGCTACGAAGCGGCCTATCGGAAAGCACCCTGGCATATGACGTCACAACATCTGTTGAGCGAGCTTGATCCGCGTATGATCTCATGGCTACAGAGGCTCCAACAGAATGAGGTCATCGTCAGCCCGTTCGGGAGTACCGCTGGGCCGAATGAGAAGGATCGATTGAGGATCGTTCAATGGGCACGGTGGTGGGCAGTGTATGATCCGCTCATCTCGGCCATGACCAAACTGTGGACGGCCTATGGATTCGGGCAAGAGGTCTCACTGAAGGCGGAAGAGCAAGAGCAGGAGATATGGGACGCCTTCTGGACGAGCAAGGCGAACCGGCGCATTCTGGGCGACCGGCATATTCGCAAGCTCTCGAACAGCCTCCTGACAGATGGCGAGCTATTCCTGGTCATCTGGAAGAAGAAGGTCAACGGCGAATGCTCGATTAGGACGATCAAGACAGAAGAGATTACTGAGATTATCTCGATGGAAGGCGACAAGGATCAGCCGCTCTACTACAAGCGCGAGTGGATGGAAGACCGAGGCAACGGGCCGAAGCAGCAGACCCGCTACTATCCTGACTGGCTAGCAGGCCCAGATAACCTCGCCAAGGTCAAGTTGCCGCCTAGTGCTGATAGAGCGGATCAGAATGCCGAGCTGGTGCCGGTGGTCATTCACGTTTCCCTCTATGGGATGGATGGCCGAGGCTGGCCGCTCTGTACCGCTTCTGAGCCCTGGGCCAAAGCATACAAGCAGTTTGCCACTGACCGTGCAGCAGTGGCTCGCAATGTGGCCTCAGTCATTGAGGAGTATGAGGTCAAGGGTGGGCCGCGCATGGTCGATATGCTGAAGAGCCAGCTACAGAGCGGCTTGAATACGGTCGGCCAGAATTATGAGGATAACCCGCCTCCAGGCGCAGGAAGTTACCGCGTCCAGAATGAGGCCGTCAATACCAGGCGGCTGCCGATGTCCACTGGGGCGAGTGATGCTGCACAAGACAGTATGATGCTGATTGGACAAGCGGCGACGGGAACACAGTCGCCTGCCTTCATGTTAGGCAGGACGGACATGGCCCAGAATCGCGCCATCGCTGAGGTCGCCATGAGACCTACTCTTCGAGCGTGGGGTGAATATCAGAACCTATGGCGGTCTGTGTTCGAGGACATCTTTACAATCGTGATGGATGCGGCAGTCGAGCAGGGTCAAATTCCAGAGGACTACAACAGAGAGATCATCGTCAGCCTTGGCTCGGTGGTCGATGTGGACTTTGACGTGATGGTGGCGGCGTTGGGCACATTCTGGGATACGGGGATGATCGATCAGAAGGTGCTGACGACAATCGCACTGCAGCAGCCTCAGCTTGGCCTGACCTCGGATATCATCACAGCGACAATTGAGCAGATGTATCCAGAGGGCGAGGAAGAGGAATCAGAAGAGGCGCCGGAAGAGGAAGAGACGGAAGAAGGGCTAGAGGATGAATTGCGGGCACTACGGGCGCTGGTAGAGCTGACCTACGTGGGGGGCGCTCGATGAATGAGGCATTTAAGGTCGTCATCAAGGAGTTTGAGGAAGGCGGGGAGCTATCCGCTGGTCAGGTAATCTATCTCTGCTGGGACGCTTATGTGAACGGACAGAGAACCAGGCAGGTCGTCTTTGACGAGATGACTGGCTGGGAGCTAGAACGCTGGACGCTGAACCAGAAGGAGATCGAGCGCCGAGTGCTTCTAATGGCAGAGGTGGAGGGTAAGATCAAGGAGCGGGCGCAGTACCTGCGCAAGCTGTTCAGAGAAGCGTATGATGCTGGGCGAGGAGAAGGATGTCTCCTGCTATCCGTTGATTCGCTGGAGGAGTCTGAGCAGGGCGCTCGGGAGAGATTCGGGCGCGACCTACGCCAGGTAGCAAGAGGTCTCTGGCAGGACGTGTTTACGATCAAGGAATTTTTCGACGGGATGCACGACGTATTGGAGACCGGATTGCGCCGAGCTTTTCTGATGGGCCTGACAAAGTGCGGCATTACCAAAGAGGACATGACCGACGTCGAGCGGAACGAGATGCGGAACTTTATTGCCTCTCAGTATGTCTACATCGTCGGATTCGGCGAGTGGATTCTGGAACGGACCAGGGACAAAGGCGGCACGTGGGGAGCGGTCGCTGGACGCTTACGAATGTGGGAGGCCCGGTGGATCGAGGCGTTCGATTTGGGCATGACCTACGGGTGCCGTGACCAAAAGGCCGTGTGGACTTTAGGCGAGGCTGAGCATTGTGCCTCGTGTTTGAAGCTACACGGCAAGGTCAAGCGCATGAGCTACTGGCACGAGAAAGGCATCCTGCCGCAGGTGCCTGGATGTGACTATCTTGAATGCCACGGCTGGGCTTGCGCCTGTACGCTTCAGCTCACTAAGGAACCTTGTTCTAAAGGCCCTTTGCCTAGACTACCATAAGGAGGACGAATGATCGTAGCAGTCATGTTCCCGACCATTAAGCAGTGTTACGTAGTGCGAGGCTGGGCGACACCGCCAAACTCTGACGGCTATAGCCAGTTCGACATCGATGGGATCAAGGAACTCTCAGACAGAACCTACGTGATCGAGCAGGCTACTGAAGAGATGCAGATCAGCGCAGACCTACCGCGCATCGTTTACAAGAGTGCCCGACTACCGAGGGATCTACCTGAGCAGCTCGTCGATGTGGTAGAATGTCCGCACTGTGGCGGAAGCCATGAGCAGTTAGCCGCACAGCCGCTGAGAACGATGCTCCCAGGATTCCCGCCTCAAGCTGAGGCGTATTGTCCCAAGACGGCCCAGAAGCTATTCGTCTATATGAGGATAGAATTGGAGGACGATGAGACCACATAATGAGGAAGGGGACTGGCAAAATCTGCTACATCGTCTCCAGAGAGTAGCAGAGACGCAGAGAGGCAATGGGTTCGTCATTATGAAGGTGACACTCGTTCTGATGGACGGCAACCTGCGCATGTGGCAGACTCCCGAGGTCAAGCGGTTCGAGCCCAAAGGGGGCGGGTACGAGCTACTTGGACATTTGCTTGACGATACCCTTGACAATGAGGGCGATCCGTGATACTATAGAGGCGAGGCGGGACCGGTTTCAATATTCTAGTTGAGGCTTCTGCTTCGTTTCTCACTACAATCGAAGACCCGCCCATCTAAACGGGCTGACACAGAAATGTGTCGGTCCGTTTTTTGTTATTCAAAGGGGGAGCGAATGGGGTTCATACCAGGAGTTGTACCCGTCAGTGTACAGCGAGCAAGTGCGGTACTGGCAGCGGCTGGAGCATGGGACACAGATCCGGAAGAGGTCATTACGCCAGGCTGTAGCCATGTTACGGTCCTATGTCGCTACGTCAGGGGTGGCGCAGCGGGCGCCTTTGACATTCGGATCGAAGTAAGCGAGTACAGCACGGATGCGGGGACGCTGGGCGTAGGCATTTGGCATGACGTCTCCATCGAGCAATTGGGCGCATTTGCCGCCGGAGCTGACGTGGCGAGCGATCTACAACGATCAGGTCATATTACATACACAGCAACGGGAGCAGCCGCAGAATCGGTTGCCTACGAGCTGCAATTATCAGGCATTGAGAGGATACGCATCGGCGCCCGAGAGAGCGGCAACGTAGGGGCTCCTGGGACGTTAGAGATCGTCTGCTCATTGACACCTGCTGACGGCAACGGATGGGGGCAAGCATAATGCCTAGAATCACTCAGGTCGTTTCTAATGTCGCCGCATTCCTCGCAGGGATTTTGCCTGCATCGTTGGGCCAGAAGACAATGGCCAACTCATTTGCTGTTACCATTGCCAGCGACCAGGGCGATTTGCCCGTGGCAGTTACTGATCCTTGGGATACCGTCGTCACGGCAGATGTAACGGCAGACGACAGCGACAAAACGATCGCTGTAACGGCTTCCAAGGTTTGGCAATTATTGTCGATACAGGTGTCATTGGCGACGACGGCGGCTGTCGGAGATCGTCAGATGACGATTGATGTGACCGATGCCTCGGACAATCTGCTCGCGAGGATGAGAGCGGGTGTGACCCAAGCGGCAAGTCTTACATATACCTATACATTCGGCGTTGG
>CAYMWP010000009.1:0-43517 GCA_964393895.1 uncultured Anaerolineales bacterium
CATTTAGAAAACACCCACTCTCATAAACGAGCCCCTCTCCGCTCGACGTTGTCAGAAACAATCGTTTAGGATACAATCAACGCTGATACTGCCGGGCGCAAGGAGCGTAGCTTTTATGTCTGCCCTACCTTTGTCGAGCGCGTTATCGAGAACAACGATTAGCTGACTGATAGATTCTGTTGGGACATGGATTCTTGCAGGTTTTCATCCGTTGTCTCACCGTGAGGAAAAATGCCCGAATCTCAGTTGCGACTCAGGACGCGATCGTTGCCCTCCCTGGTTGGCCTGCTGCTGCTACTCCAGTTGCTGATACCCTACCAGGGCTGGCGGATTCTGCTGGTGGGATTGGGCGGCTTGTGGCTGCTCAGCTACCTGTGGGCCCGGTCGCTGGCGCGCGGCTTGCAACTCACTCGCGAGATGCGCTTCGGCTGGGTGCAGGTGGGCGATCGTCTGGTGGAGCGCTTCACGCTCACCAACGAGGGCCGCGTGCCGGCCCTGTGGGCCGAGGTGGCGGATCACTCCACCCTGCCCGACTACCAGGCCGGCCGGGCGGCCGGCGTGGACAGACAACGCTCCATCCGCTGGCACAAGGATGCGGTCTGCACCCGGCGCGGGCTGTTTACGCTTGGCCCGACCAGCCTGCAAACCAGCGATCCCTTCGGTCTGTATACTGTCACCCAACACTACCACGCTTCTCTCCCCTTGATGGTTTTGCCGCCCATAGTCCCTCTACCGACCATCGAAGTAGCGTCGGGCGGGCGGGCAGGTGAGGGGCGTCCCCGCGCCAATATCTTCGAGCGCACCGTCAGCGCCGCCAGCGTACGGGAGTATCTCTCTGGAGACAGCGTGCGCTGGATTCACTGGCCCACCTCGGCCCGCCACGGCTCTCTCTTCGTGCGGCTCTTTGACAGCACCCCCGCCAGCGACTGGTGGATCCTGCTGGATATGAACCGCTCCGTCCAAGCGGGCGCAGGCCAGGATAGCACTGAGGAGCACGGAGTGATCCTGGCCGCGTCGCTGGCCGACCGAGGGCTGCGGTCGGGGCAGGCGGTGGGGTTGGCGGCGCACGGCGAGCAATTGGTGTGGCTCCCGCCACGCAAGAGCGAGGGGCATCGCTGGGAGATTCTGCGCTCGCTGGCGCTCGTCTCCCTCGGCGAGCAGCCTCTGACCGAACTGCTGGCGCGGATAGGGCCTGACTTGGGGCAGCGCGCCAGCCTCGTCGTCATCACGCCCGCCGTGGATGGAGACTGGGTCGAATCGCTCGTGCCGTTGCTACGACGGGGCGTCATTCCCACGGTGCTGCTACTCGACCCCGTCTCCTTTGGCGGGGCAGGCGATGCGCGTGAGATGGCGGCGCAGCTCTCGGATTTGGAAGTGGCGCACCACACCATAACCCGCGACCTGCTCGACCGCCCCGAGGCCCTGCCTGGTCGGGAGGGACACTGGGCGTGGCGCGTCTTGGGCACCGGGCGAGCGGTCCCGATCCGCCGCCCCCAACGGACCGCCTGGAAAGTGCTGTCGTGATGGAGGGCGTTATCGTGCGGTTGTTGAAATGGATCGTACGCCGGGTGGGGTTGCGGAACTTGTTGTTGCTGGCGCTGCTCGGGTTGGCGTTGAGCAGTGTGGTGTTGGGGCTGGCGGAAGTCATCCGCGGACTGGATACCCGCCAGATATGGTTCGTGACCGTGATCGGCATACTGGTCGGGTGGGGGTTGGCTGCGACGGGGTTGCCGGGGCGTGGGGCCGGCAGCCTGGCCGCCCTGTCCGGCCTGGGGCTGGTCTCTATCCGCATCGGGCGGCTGGGGGCAAAGTTGGCGGCGTTGCTCCGGGCCTTGATCGGGCTGTGCTGGAGTGCGGGGATACAAAGCATCCCGTGTAGTTGGCTGCCGGACGACGCGCCCCTGAATCCACTGCCGGCCGTCGTGGCCGTTCTGGATCTGTGGGGCGACGTGAGCGCGCTGCTGGCCCGTGTGCGTGACTGGGTGCTGGCTCTGGTAGCGGGCGAGCGCGTCTTTGATCCGGTGGCAATTGCTCTTCTTTGGGGGTTGGCCCTGTGGGCGGCAAGCGTGTGGGCTGGCTGGATGGTGCGGCGGCGCGATCAGCCGTTGCCCGCCCTCATCCCGGCCGGCGCGTTGCTGACGATCACCCTCGCCTACGCAGGGAGCGGGTCTTGGGCGTTGCAAGTGTTCCTGGGCGCGACGCTGCTACTGCTGGCGCTGGTGGGCTACGACGTTGCCGTGCGCCGCTGGGAGGCTGCCGGGGTTGACTTTGCCGACCCCGGGCCGGAGCTTGTGGCGACGGTGGCGTTGCTCTCGCTGGCGCTGGTGCTGGCGGCCGTACTGTCGCCCTCGCTCTCGGTGCAAAAGCTGGTCGAGTTTGCGCGGGAACTCGGCGCCGGGCAAACGGAGGAAAGCGTCGAGGCGCTTGCCGAGTCGCTGGGGGTGGAGCAGCAGCCTGGCGAGTCGTCGGGAGCGGCGGGGGGGCTGCCGCGTTACCACGTGATCCGTGCGGGGCCGAGGCCTTCGCAGCGGGCAGTGATGATCGTCAGCACGGGCGACCTGCCGCCCGGCCTGTCTGAGATCATGAGGAGACAGCGGCAGCCGCGCTATTATTGGCGGGCCGCCGCTTACGACAGGTACGTCCACTATGGCTGGCTCACGGGCGAGACGGGACCGTCGGTATCGTACGAGGCCGGCGAACCGGCCATCACGGAAATCCTGGATACCCAGCGAACGGTGCGCCAGGAGGTGCAAGTCGTAGGCGCCCTAGGGAACGCACTCTACGTGACTGGCGCGTTGGTCACGGCCGATCACGACTATCAAGTGGCCTGGCGCTCCCCGAACGACGCCTTCGCCGCGACGATTGACGCTGCCGCCTACCGGGCTGACTCGGTCGTGCCCGTCGTCAGCGAGGAGGGGCTACGGGCCGCCGGAACCGATTATCCAGAAGACTGGGTGCGCGAGCGCTACCTGGCTCTGCCCGATCTGATCCCCGAGCGGGTGCTCTCGCTGGCGTATGATCTGACGGCGACCGAACCCACACCCTACGACCGCGCCCGCGCCATTGAGGCTCACCTGCGAACCATTTCCTACACATTGGACGTGCCCGCTCCCCCGCGCGAGCGGGACGTGGTTGATTACTTTATCTTTGATCTGCAAAAGGGGTACTGTGACTATTATGCCACGTCAATGGTGGTCCTGGCGCGGATGGCCGGCCTGCCGGCCCGCTACGTGACCGGCTACGCCAGCGGCACCTACGACGCAACCAATGCCCGCTACGTCGTCGTCGAAGCCGACGCCCACGCCTGGGCCGAGGTCTATTTCCCCGGTTATGGCTGGGTAGAGTTTGAGCCTACGGCTGGGCTCCCGCCCATCGATCGGCCCGCCGCAAGCCCGTCGCTCGAGTGGCCCGAGCCGGAGGGGGAGCTGGAGCCAGCGGTCACGAGGTGGGAGTCGAGTTCGTCACGGCTGTTTGGGGTGTTGGGTGAGTTGTGGTGGCTAATGTTGCCTGGGACGTTGGCGCTGCTGGTGTTGGCGAGCGTCGCCTGGTCGGCGGCCGATGGCTGGTGGTTGCAGCGCCTGCGGCCGGCAAAGGCAGCGACGACACTTTACGGACGATTGCGTCGCCACGGCCAGCGACTGGCCGCTCCACTGCGAACGGGCGACACGCCCTACGAGTTTGTCGCGTCGCTGGCGGAACACGTCGCTGCTCTGGCGCAGGGGAGGCGCTGGGGTGGGGCGTTAGCCCCTGTCGATCGAGACGCGCGCTTGCTGGCCGGCCTCTACGTGCAGGTGAGCTACAGTCCCCGCGCGCTGACCGGGGCTGATCACGCGCGGTTGGTACAGATTTGGCAGAGGTTGCGTTGGCGCTTGTGGCTGGCGCGGTTGCTGAGAGGCCCTAGGGGCATTGAGGCAGCAGTCGCACTGCTACACAGAGATAGCGGATAAACAACATCCGGCAGAGAAGACGCAGAGATACGCAAGGAAAAGCGCTCTGAGGCTCTCCGTGATTCCTCTGCGTAACAAACGTGTCATACCGTAATGCCCTAGGGATTCTTGGGCCTCTTGGGGTCTAGCGCCGCCTCGGCCGCGTCCAGCCGGGCCAGCGCCGTCTCCCGCCCGATGATGGCGAGCGACCCGAACAGCGGCGGAGCGACTTTTTGGCCCGTCACCGCCCAGCGCACGATGCCGAACAGTTGCCCAGCCCCTAGTTCCAGTTCATCAGCCAGCGCCCGCAGCAACGGCTCCATCGCCTCCGGCTCGAAAGGCTCCACCTCCGCCAGCAAACTCCGCACCCGCCGCAGAGCAATCAGGCTCTCCTGCGGCGTCATCTTTTTGCCCACCAGTTTCTCCACCGGCGGCGTCTCGACCTGGCGGAACAGGAAGGCCGTCCACTCGACAATTTCGTCCAGCCGCCTCAGCCGCTCCTGCACCAGCGGCACGACTTGTCGCAGCGTCGCCAGCGTCTCCTCCGGGCAGGGATCGGGGACCATTCCGGTCTCTTGCCAGAAGGGCAACAGCCGCTCCAGCAGCTCCTCTTCCGGCAACCTGCGGATGCAGACGCCGTTCATCCAGTCCAACTTTTTGTAGGAAAAAGTGGCCGGGGCGCGATTGACGCGGAACAGATCAAAGCGCTCGATCAGCTCATCTCGGCCAAAGATCTCCTGTTCCTCCCCCTCCCCTGGAGACCAACCCAAGAGAGCAAGGAAATTGAACAATGCCTCCGGCAAGTATCCCCGATCGCGGAACTGGGTGACGGAAGTTGCGCCGTGCCGTTTGCCCAGTTTCTTGCCGTCGGCCCCAAGAACCAGCGGCACGTGGCAATAGACGGGATGCTCCCACCCCATCGCCTGGTAAATCATCACCCGCTTGGGGGTGGAAGGAATCCAATCGTCCCCCCGGCTGATGTGCGTGATCTTCATATAATGGTCGTCCACCACCACGGCCAGGTGGTAGGTGGGAAAGCCATCTGACTTGAGGAGCACCTGGTCATCTATGCCGGCGTTATTGAACACCACGTCACCTTTGATGACGTCGGGTACGACCGTCTTGCCGGTCAGCGGGACCTTGAGGCGGATGACGTGCGGCTCGTCGGTAGAAATGGCGCCCGGCGGCAGGTCGCGGCAGTGACGGTCGTACATCGGCGATTTCTTGCTGGCCCGCTGGCGCTCCCGCACCTGATCCAACCGCTCTGGCGTGCAGTTGCAGCGATAGGCCCATCCGCGCTCGATCAGCTCCTCCGCCACCTCTCGGTACATCTCCTGGCGCTCCGATTGGATGTACGGCCCGTACGCCCCGCCGACCGCGTACTCCGCGGCGTTCTCCAACCCCAGCCGCTGCAACTCTTCCAGCCCAGGCCCTTCGTCCCAGTTCAGCCCCAGCCAGCGCAGCCCGTCCATAATGACCGCGACGGTCTCTGGTTGGTAGCGTGTGCGGTCGGTATCCTCGATGCGCAGGATGAACTGCCCGCCCATCCGGCGGGCAAAGAGCCAGGTGAACACCACCGTGCGCACGTTACCGATGTGCGGCTCGCCCGTGGGGCTGGGCGCAAAACGAACTCGAACTGTCATATTTCCTCCAGTGTAAGTTTGTAGGTGGGCAGGCGTCTGCTCCCTAGCCTGGACAGGGCCGCCTTCTATGAGGTAGAGAATAGAGTTGTCGCCCTATCGTAGACTGCTCTAGTGATCCTACATCACACCAGCAATCCTCATTTTGCCGGATTCGAGGCTTCAGCCGGTGCTTTTCGACGTTACGTTCCAAATCCGGCCAAGCCTCCAATCCATTTATTTGCCCATGACATCATGATGAGAATTGCTGACATCACACGGGCTTATGGTACGGCGTGACAAGAATCTGAGGGAATTGTATAATCAAACTGCTTTGTTTCGCCGGGAGGTATTTCGATAGCAGGGCTGGTACATTCAACCCCTACTCCATCAGACCTTGTGTACTGAAACAGCAAATAGTACGTCCCACCCGCAAGATCACCAGAATATCCCTCACTGCCATCGCTTGTAAAGTCTCCGCCGACAGTATAGTCATAGTCAGCAGGGCTGGTTCCCCGGTTTAGTTCGATACGATGATCCGGACCAAGTGGGGTGGCGAAATAGTCCTTTGTAGCTCCATCGGCATCCTCGTACCGAATGACCCCAGTCCAGGCACTGCCAGTGACAGGATGCACCGTTACGTCGAGCAAATAGACGTCACCACTCTCGTTGTGATGATAAGCAAAGTGTGAATCACTACTGCCTTCGGAAAGCGAATACACGTCACCACTCGTTTCCTTTATGAGATAGTAACCACTGCTTTCGTACGCTTTTCCATATTCCTGGTCGCCATTGAACCAAACTTGATAGTGTCCTCCGTCCACCTGTTTTAGATTGTCGAAGGAGTAGGATCCGGTCTCGTCTGTATACAGATTCCACTCTCCAAGCTGGCGATAACTGCTTCCAGTTCTGTCCCAATAGGGTCCTTCCTCGAAGACCGTAATAGCTACGTAAACGTCAGGAACCACATTCCCAGCAGGGTCTCTCACAACTCCTTGAACGGAGAGACTGCCTCCCATCTCTGTATCCACTTGGCCGGTCGGTCGTGGTGTGGGCGTCGGCGTTGGTGAAACGGTCTCACCGCAGGCCGGCGTCACCAATGCGAGCGCCAACGCAGTTAGTGCCAGCAACCCAACCTGTTTCTTCACTTGCTTGCGTAACATCGTTTCCTTCTCCGCATCCAGCAATTCCTGTTTCGGCGTTGATCTGCGTCCTGTTTCCGAAAATCGTAACCCGCCAGTGTCCAGTCAAGTTTTAGAACCGCTTGGTCAACTCGTTGATCCGCTCCACGTGTGTCACGTCGTAGCAGTCGCCAAAGCGCGTCTGGGCAAGCTCTGCCTTGCGGGCCATCAACTCCTCGTACTCGTCGTCTTCCACAAAGGCGACGCAGCGACCGATGCACGACTCGCCGTCCACGAACCGCCAGGGGAAGAAACCGATGGTCGCCCGCCGGTTGCACAGCAGGTCAATCTCCCCGCCCAGGCACTCGGCGTGGATGATGCCGTGCGGGAACATCTCGATGTGCATCAACTGGTACTTGTCGGGCGTGAACCGCTCCGCCAGCGACGCGCCGTACATCTCGCGGAAGACCTGGTCGGCCTCTGCGGCCTGGCGGCCCATCCAATCGCGGATGATGGTGTTCATGGGGTGGTCGGCGCTGCCACAGTCCACACCGATCCAGCGGATCTTTTTCCGCCTGGCCCACTCGGCGAACTCGCGGTCGGGGCCGGGATGCTGCACCATGTAGCGGATCTCGTCGGCGGTGGGATGGTCCCAGCCAAAGTGGTGGTAGCCGGTGTGGATGATGAGGATGTCTCCCTCCCGCACCTCCACCCGCTCCTCGACCATCTCTGAGGTGTAGATTTGATAGTCGCCGGTCGCGTCGGAGAGATCCACAACCGCCCCCGGCCCCACCAAAAAGTCGTTCAGGTCGAGCGCGGCGATGTCTTTGCCGGGGGTGTAAAAGTGTATCTCGCCATCCAGGTGAGTGCCCAGGTGGTTGGAATGGGTGAGCAGCTGCCCATTGGCTCCGTTGGGAGCCAGCCGCTTAAAGTATTTGATTTGTAGCGGCTCGTAGGTGGGCCACGGCGGCGTGCCGATGCCCAATGGAACGGTCAAATCTATCATTTTCATCGTTTTACTCCTTTTATTAACTACCACCGGAGACGCGGAGAACACGGAGAAAAATTGAGATACTCATCGAATTTGCGAAAATTGTGCTTAACAATTGATCTCTCTGACATCAATGTCAAATTCTCTGCACCCTCCGTGTCTCCGTGGTGAAATCCTCTATGCGCAATTCGGGCTGAAATCTTGCCTCCAATGAGTTGACATAGATCGTTTGAAAGTCACCGTCGCTGAATCCGAACACGTTCGAGAGCAGTTCGTACTCTGACACCATGCTACACTCGAACGGGCCGGGATCATCGGTGTTGATGCTAAAGCTGAGGCCCAACTCGCGGGCCAGGCGAACGGGATGTTCCTCGATGCGCGCGACGCTGCCTGTCTTCAGGTTGCTGGTCGGGCACACCTCGACGTGAATGCCGCGCTCCCGAACGAGGTCGAGCAGTCTCTCGTCCTTAAACAGACTGACGCCGTGCCCGATCCGGTGCGGGTAGCCGTGATCCAGGGCATCCCAAACCGATTCCGGCCCGCACCACTCGCCGGCGTGGATCTCGATGCCCAGCCCGGCCTCGCGCAATTTCGCCATCGTCTGTTGGAAGGGTTTGATTGGATGGTCCTGTTCCGGACCCGCCACAGCAACGCCAAAGATCAAACCGGCTTCGTAGAGCGCCACCAGTCTCTCGGCCAACTTGGCAACTTTGTCAGGGAAAGCGTCGCGTCCAAAGACGACCAGCAACTCGACCTGAGTGCGACCCGCCTCTTGCTGATTGAGCCACTCCCGAAAAGCCCGGACCTCTTCCACCGCCTCGGCGGTATCCTGCGGAAGCCCACCAGAAGGGAGCATAATTTCCGCATAGCGCACGTTCTGTGCCTTGAGCCGCTCGACGTATTGGCCGAGTATCGGGTAGAAAATTTCCAGCTTTCCCTCAATCGGGTCAATGAAATGCCACCAATTCCAAAAGCTGTCCAGGTCACAGATCGGATACGCCCGCTCGAACTCGCGCGGATCAATGGGAAAGGTGGGATCATCCCGGCGAATATCCCGCACCATCGCCCGATCCAGTACGCCGTCTAGGTGGCAGTGGAGTTCGACTTTGGGAATCGCTTTCCAGTCCATCTGGTCACACGCTCTGGCGTATCGCCCGTTTTCTCCCCTGTACGATCCCTTCGATGGAGTAGATGAGGAGCGCAGTCCATATCACGCTAAACCCGATCACCCGTGTTTCCGTAAATTCCTCTCCATAGACCAGCACTCCCAGGAGAAACTGAAGCGTCGGGGTGATGTACTGCAAGACTCCCACCGTAGCGAGCGTGACCTGTCTGGCGGCAGAGGCGAACAGGAGCAGGGGAAACGCAGTGGCAACGCCGGTCAGCGCGAGCAGGGCGCTAGTCGTTATCCCCGCGTGCCCAAAAGAGGCGCTGCCCGTCAACTCGGCGTAAACCAGATACGCCAGCGCTGGTGGAAACAGAAAGGTCATCTCCAGCATGAGCCCTTCGAGCGATCCCAGCGGCGCTGTCTTTCTCAGCAAACCGTAGAGGCCAAAGCTGACGGCCAGCGTGAGCGCGATCCAGGGGAACGCGCCGTAACCCAGCGTGAGGAAAACCACCCCACCGGCCGCCAACCCAAGAGCCACCCACTGCCACAGCCGGAGCCGCTCGCGCAGAAAAATCACGCCCAGGAACACACTGAGCAACGGGTTGACAAAGTACCCCAGACTCGCATCCACCACGTGGCCCGTGTTTACCGCCCAGATGTAGATGAACCAATTGAGCGCCAGGATACCGGCGGTGACCAGGAACGTGATCAGCGTCGCCGGGCGTTCTCTCACCTGACCTAGCCAGCGCCAACGCTTTTTCCAGATCAGAACGAGCGCGACGAACACGAATGACCAGATCATGCGGTGACAGATGGTCTCGAGAGCGGAGACGGCCTGAATGGACTTCCAATAGACCGGGAGCACTCCCCAGAGTGCGTAAGCGCCGATGGCAGAAATAATTCCGTTTTTCATCTCGTTCAGTATATGACACTCCCATGAACGGGCCCTTTATGCTTGCCGAGCCCGAGCAGATATTGCGTAGGCAAAATGCCCCTCCGCAGATATTGGTCGTTGGCCGTCACAAGTATAACACACATTCACCAGAAGCGTCAAATGCTCGCGCGCTTGACCCGCTTCACCTTCGATACTATAATGAGATCCGATCTAAAAGTGCGTCGCGGGAAGCTGCTTAGTACAGGTTTCCGTTAATTCGTGCCGAGTTTTTCACACTCACACCGGCCTAAAGAGCCGGTGTTAGGGCACTTTTCGGCCAATTTGTGGGCCTAGCGCCGCCTCTTCTATGGCTGAGAATCAGCCCGCGGTGCGGGCCGGCGCAAAGCGGAACGAATTTATGCATCGCTGCACTAAGGCGGAGCAGTTACCGTCGCGGGAGGGTACAATGACTGTCAATGATCTAGACCAAGAATTGCTCGACCGCCGGGAAGCCACCCGGCAAGGCGGCGGTCCCCAGGCGATGGAGAAGCAGCACGCCAAAGGGAAACTTACCGCCCGCGAACGGCTCGACCGATTGCTCGACCCCGGCAGCTTTCACGAGGTGGCTCCCTACATCACCCACCGGCACACCGGTTTCGGGTTGGATCAGAAACGCTTCCCTGGCGATAGCGTGGTGGTGGGTATAGGACGGGTTGACGGGCGCAAGATCGCTGTGGCCGCACAGGACTTTACTGTAGTCGGAGGATCCTTCTCCGAAGTGCAGGCGCAGAAAGTGTGCCAGGTGCTCGACCTGGCCATTGGCTCCGGCGTGCCATTTGTTTCCCTGAACGACTCGGTGGGGGCACGCATCCAGGAGGGAGTGTGGAGTCTGGCCGGGTACAGCGAGCTTTTCTGGCGCAACACTCAGGCCAGCGGCGTCATCCCCCAGATCAGCGTCATGCTGGGGCCGTGTGCCGGCGGTTCCGTTTACTCCCCCGGCCTGACCGATTTCATCATCATGACCGAGCACATCAGCCACATGTTCATCACCGGGCCGGAGGTGATCAAGACGGTGACCGGCGAAGAGGTGGACTTTGACACACTGGGCGGGGCGCAGACTCATGCCAGCGTCAGCGGCGTGGCTCACTTTGTGGCCGCCGACGAGAACGAGGCCTTGAGCATCACCAAGCGGCTGCTGAGCTACTTGCCCTCGAACAACGTTGACCCACCGCCGCGTCTCGATCCAACCGACGACGTCGCTGCGCTTGCCCGCGCCGACCCGGCGCTCGACACGCTGGCGCCGCCCGATGGTAGCCAACCCTACGACATACGGGAGGGCATCACCCACATCTTTGACCTGAAAAGTTTCTTTGAGGTGCACGCCCGCTTCGCTCCCAACGCGGTGGTCGGCTTTGCCCGTCTGCACGGCGAGGTCGTGGGCGTGATCGCCAACCAGCCCGCCCACCTGGCCGGCGTGCTGGACATCAATGCCTCGGACAAGATCGCCCGCTTTGTCCGCTTCTGCGACGCTTTCAACATCCCCCTGGTAACATTCGTGGACTGTCCCGGCTTTATGCCCGGCACGGTGCAGGAGCACGGCGGCATCATCCGCCACGGAGCCAAGATCGTCTACGCTTACTCGGAGGCGACGGTGCCCAAAGTCGCCGTCGTAACCCGCAAAGCGTACGGCGGGGCCTACATCGTGATGAGCAGCAAATACATCCGCACCGACCTGGTCTATGCCTGGCCCACGGCCGAGATCGCGGTGATGGGGGCGGAGGGCGCGGTCAACATCCTCTACCGCCAGCGTCTGGCGGAGCAGGAGAACGCGGGAAAAGTGCGGGCGCAGTTCATCGAGGAATTTCACGAACAGTTCGGCAGCCCCTACGCGGCGGCGGCCAGCGGCCACGTGGACGACGTGATCCTGCCCAGTGAGACGCGGGCCAAGCTGATCGCCGCCCTGGATTTTTTGCGCGACAAGCAAGCCGCCTCGCTGCCCAAGAAACACGGGAGTATTCCACTGTAGAGATTGGAGATTAGAGATTGGATAGCCCAATTGTCATCTCATTAGTTGTGTCTGGCATCGGCATGTTGATGCTGTTCCTGGCGCTGGCTTTTCTCTGCGGGCTGATGTACCTCATGACGGCGGCCGTCAGAGACAAACCCGCCGGGGGAGTGGAGGAGCACGAGAATAGGGACATGCGTCTACGGGCGGCGGCGATCGGAGTCGCGCTGGCCCGCGCCGAGCAAAAGATGATCACCATCGGCGCTCTGGAAGAGGGGAAAGCGGTCAGCGGCTGGCGCATGCTCCACCACCAGCGCCAACTGACGCGCCGCGCGCCCGCGAGGAGAGTCAAATGAAACAGTACCGCATCACGCTTGAGGGCCAGACGTTCGACGTTCGAGTGCTGGACGACCCGCGCCGGGAACAGGTGCGGGTCGAGGTGGACGGAGAGATACTCGTCGTGGGTGTGGAGGCCGCGCCGGTGATGGCGGAACCGGTCGCGAGAGAAACAGTCCCAGACGGCGCCCCCCTCAGACCTCCGAGGTCTCAGAAGACCTCCGAGGTCTCTGCCCCCCTGCCCGGCGTAATCAAGTCTATCCGGGTGCGGCCCGGCCAACAGGTTGCCGCCAGCGACGAGCTCCTCGTCATCGAGGCGATGAAGATGGACAACGTCATCCGCGCCACGCGCACGGGGACCGTCGGCGCGATACACGTCACCGAGGGCCGCCAGGTCGCTCACGGTGAAGCTTTGCTGGATTTTGCGGACAGGGAGAGCGAGTCGTGAGCGGAATTGACCTGAGCGTGCTTCTGGGAGGCTTGCTGACCATCACCTGGCAGCAGGCGGTCATGGTGGCCGTGGGCGGCCTGCTGATGTATTTGGCCATCGCCAAAGAATACGAGCCGACACTGCTTTTGCCCATCGGCTTTGGCTGTATGCTGGGCAACCTGCCCGTCTCGGCCTACGTGATGGGGCCGGAGGGGCTGTTCGGTGTGCTGGAGCGGGCCGGGATAGAGACCGAGCTGTTCCCCCTCCTGATCTTTTTAGGTGTGGGTGCGATGATGGATATGCGGCCACTCCTGAGCCAGCCCATCTTTGTCCTGATGGGGGCGCTGGGCCACCTGGGTATCTTTGCTGCGCTGATCGTGGCTACTATGCTGGGCTTTAACCTGGCCGAGGCGACCAGCATTGGCGTCATCGGCGCTATTGATGGCCCGACCGTCATCTACGTGGGGGCAAAGTTGGGGCATCTCTTCGAGACGCCGGGGCTGGCGGCGGCGGTCGCCGTGACCGCCTACTCTTATATGAGCCTGGTGCCCATCATCCAACCGCCGTTGATGCGGCTCTTTACCACCAAACGGGAGCGAGCGATCCGTATGGAGTACACGCCCCGCCCTGTCTCCAGGACGGCCGTGATTCTCTTTCCTATCGTGGTGACACTGCTGGCGGCAATTTTCCTGCCCCAGGCCGCCCCCCTCATCGCCACGCTGATGCTGGGCAACCTGATGCGAGAGTCGGGCGTGGTGGAGGGACTAAGCCGCACTTCCCAGGAGGCGATCACCAACACCGCCACTCTCTTTCTGGGGCTGACCATCGGCTCGACGATGCAGGGTGAGGTGTTCCTGAACCTGGACACCGCCAAAGTGTTGTTGTTGGGGTTGCTCGCCTTTGCGCTGGATACCATCGGCGGCATCATGTTCGGCAAACTGGTGTGCGTGCTCTCGGGGCGGCGGATCAACCCACTGGTGGGCGCTGCGGCCATCAGCGCCTTCCCGATGAGCGGGCGACTGGTGCAACAGGTCGCGTTGGAGGAGGACAATCAGAACTTTATCCTGATGCACGCGCTCGGCGCTAACACCGCCGGGCAGGTGGCGTCCGTCATCGCGGCCGGTGTGCTGATGGCACTGATCTTTCCCTTCCTCTCGCCCTGAAGCGAGAGCCGCGCCTACGCGCGACCAGGGCGTGTTTACATAGCCGCTACTGGCAGGCGGCGTCCTCGTCAGCGGCTGAAACTGTAGGTGAACTCGTCGTCCTCGGCGCTAAACGAACCCGTACCTTCGTACACGACGTTCCCGTCCGCCATGATACGCAATCTGAACTCGACCGGCCCGACGCCGTCGCAATCCAGGAAGTAGTACACCTTGACCGTATATTGCCCGCGCGGAGCGGTGCCGGCGGGCCAAAAGATGTTCTCCACCGGGCTGGCGGCGACCTCGAAGCAGCCGGCATTAGAGTCGCGATCGAGTTCTCCGCCGCTGGAGGAGGTGGGGTCCATAAAAGAGGTCTCCTCGCCATTGGGGTCAATGACGTGTAGATCCAGATCGTCGGCGTTGAACCACGTAAGTCGCACCGTCACGTCTCCCGCGCCAGGAGCAGGCGTGCCCCCGCCCACGGGTGGGGTGCGCGGCGGCGCGGGACAGGGGCCTGGCTCGGTGTTCACGACGTCGGTGCGGAAATCAATCGTCTCCGCCAGGTCGCAACTCGTGGGGTCGTCCTCACCGACGCCTCCCAGCCAATCGTAGATATAGTGCCGCTGTTCGTCGTCGTCGTTGCGGAACTCGATGCAGAACTCGTAGCTTCCCAAGGGGAGCGAGCGGCACACTGCCCGCTCCACCACCGCCGGTGGGCCAGGCGCGCGGCAACTGATGCCTCCACCGGGGAACGGCGCCGGCGTGTCGGTGAACCTGGGTGCATAGGTCCAGACGTAGACCCGGGCGTCGTAGGGGCCGCCGTTGCGGAATCTGATCGGCCTGCGGTCCTGGTAGCCGTACACCGGGCGATAGATGGAAAAATCGCTCACCTCTACCCGGATAAAGTCCCCCTCCACGAAACCTCCCACGTCCAACCACGACGAGCCATCCCACTTGAAGACGGTGTAGAGGTTGTCGTCCGTTCCTGCCTCTCGCTCTAGCGGCAGCACGAGTTCCGCCCCATCCCGGAACACGGTTCCCTCGGACGTGTTCACCTCGTAGGCCGGGCCGGCCGAGGATACCAGGTATTCGGGTGGTATCTCCGGGACAGTCTGCGCCTCGCCGATGCTGATGGTCGTTTCCTGTTCCAGGCTCCCTTCTGGGACGATCACCCTGGCTCCACCGGGGCCGACGACCTCGCCTCCCTCAGGGCCGATTTGCTCCGTGACAGTCCCGGTGGACGCCTCCTGGGTAGGGGTTTCGAGCAGCTCCTGAGTGGGAGTTTCGACCGCCTCCTGGGTAGGCGCTACCGTTGCTTCCGCGACGCTGATCAGGTCTTTGAGATCAAGGATACCGAACGACGTAGCCAGGTAGACCGCGCCTGCCCCGCAGGCGCAGAGCAGGATGAGCAGCGCTCCGATCACCAGGGCGGTCTTGAGCCGGCCTCGTTTCGCTCTTGGCGCCTCTGGCGGGGGCGGCGCGGGGGGCGGCTGGTAAACGGGGCGTGGGGCCGGCGGTGGGTAGGCGGGGCGTGGGGCCGGCGGGCGCTCGGGCGCGACGGCGGTTGGCGGGAACTCTTGCTGCGGCGCGCCACACGCCTTGCAGAACCTGGCCCCGGGGCGTAACTCGGCTCCACAGCGGATGCACCTCGCGGCGGCAGGCGGCGATGGAGGGGCCGGCTGCTGTGCGCCGCACTGGGCGCAGAACCTGGCTCCAGGACGTAACTCGCTTCCACAGTTGACGCATTTCGTAGCCATATTTATCCCTCCATCTTCTGAGCGGTTGTCCCAGACAGGGGTTTGCTTTGTTGCATCAGATCGGCGAGCAATGTGTCCTGCCAGCGGATGATCGCGTTAGTCGGTGAACGGTTTGAGATCGCCGTCATTATACAGTAATTGGGAGCAAAATCAACAATGGCTGTGTTCAAGATTCCGTCTCTCACTCAGGCGGCTCGTAGGCGCTGACACTTGCCTTTCTCCCTGTTTCCTCTTATACTTATCCACAGGAGGCACTGGTGTCTGTCTCGGAACACGGTCCAAAATACGAGGTTGCTCTCTACGTCGAGAATGCACGCGAGATGCTTGAGGTAGCCGCTCACAACCTGGCCGACGGCTTTTGTGGATCGGCGATCAACCGCGCCTACTGTGCCATCTTTTACGCGGCCAATGCTTTGCTGAGAAGCGAGGACGCGGGTGATGGACGACGGACACGTCAGTGATTACGATGTGGAGACAACCATAGAGCCTGAACGTGCCCGCACTGACGTAGAAGACGCACAACGCTTCGTCCAGCGGATAGAGCGTTATCTTCGAGAGGAAGACTGACTGTGAAAACACATCTTTTGCCCAGGGAGGAACAGGCGATATCCAAACTCGCCGGCCTTTTACGGCAGCACTACCCAGAGCGTGTGCGGGAGACAGTGCTCTTCGGATCGAAGGCTCGTGGCGACAGTCGTCCCTGGTCTGACATAGACATCCTCATCATTGTAGATCGGGATGATTGGCGGCTGAGCCACGCTATCAGCAACCTTGCCGCCGATGTCTCATTAGAGTTCGACGTGCTCATCGGCCCCCGCGTCATCGGGCAGGAGCGCTGGGAGCGCATGAAGCAACGCCGCTTCGGTCTCTACCAGAACGTCGCCGCCGAAGGCATCCCTCTAGGGCAATTGCGTTTATAAATTATGAGCGTTTAGACCTCCGAGGTTTACAAAATAGCGCCTTTCCAAAGATTCTCTGGCGATACGAAACACGTTCTCGAGACAAATGCGCGACCTAAACCTCGGAGGTCTGGATAAAAGTGATTGCCCTAGGCATCCCTCTGACGCCCATCCCTGCGCCTTGATCCATCTCCTCCAAAGACCCGCGTGCCGGCTACGGTTCCGTCCCTTCTTCCGGCGGCTCGTAGCCGGGGCCATAGTGATAGGCGGCGCGGCGTGGCGCGTATTTGCTGACGATAACGTCGTCATAGATCAGGCCGCCCGCCGCGTCGCGGACCCGCCGCACGATGGTCGCTGTCAGCCCGTCCACCGCCGACTGCCACTTGATCACCGTCCCCGGCGCCAACTCCTCGCGCAATTGGTAGATGGGCGGGCCGGGCTCGGTCTCGTCACTGATCTCTGGCCCCTCCATCTCGACCTTTCGCCCGTCGTCGGTGGAGTAGAAGCGAAAGATCAGGCGATGGTTTGCTTCCTCCACCTCCGTCTCGATCAGCAGTGGATAGGCCCGGTCGTTGACGAACTTTAGGTCCACGTTCGGCGAATAGACGGTGGCGTCCATCCCCACTCCGCCGCCCCGCAACTCGTAATAGCCCACCCGCTGGTAGTGATACCAGCGCTCGGTGATGGGGTAGCCGCCCCAGAAGGCGGCGCGGAAAACGGTGGTGCTCACCTGGCATATGCCGCCGCCGATGCCGATAGCCAGTTGCTCGCCGGCGGTGATGTAGGATTCGTCGTATCCTTCTTCGGCGCTCACCTCCCCCAGGTAGTGGTTGAAGGAAAAAGTCTCCCCCGGCTCCACGACCAGCCCATCGAATTTGAAGGCCGCCAGCCGGATGTTGTGATCCCGCCCGGAGGGAGAGCCGATAAAGTATGATTCTCCCTCGGCCACCAGCTCGACGATGCCCAGCTCCTCGGCGCTGGCGCTATCTGGGCAGCAGGGTGGGACGGCCTCCACGACGAGGCCCACGAAGCGGTTGCCGGCTGCCAGTTCCTGGACGATGCGCTCCGCGCTGGCCCCCACGTCGAGCGCGCGTCCCTCGCTGCTGGCGCTGATAGGTTCCAGTTGGCCCGTATCCTCGTCAAAATGGAAGCGGGCGTTCACCGGCTCAATCGCCAGTGCGGGAGACATCTCCTCCAGATGGGCCCGCAGCGCGCCCCCGTCCAGCGCGGCGTGCAGCGTTCCGTCCTCCTCCTGCACCACCAGCATGGTGACCAACTGCTCCGGCTGGAGCGTCCAGGGGCCGGGGTCGCCTTCGAGGGGGTCGGGGATGAGGAGCGTGAGCGGGCCGTCCAGCAGCAGTTCGGCCTCGGCGCGGGCCGGTTCAGCTTTGGTGATGAGCGGCTCTACCTCGCGGACGACCACATCCACCTCGGCGGGCGTCAAGCCGGTCACGGCCGGCGTCAGCGCCGCCAGAGTCGCCTCCACATCCAAGCGGCGGCCGGGCCGGGCGGGATTGACGACCGGCGCGATGCCATCCAGGGAGAGAGAGGCGTCGGTGGGAGGAAAATCAACCTGCTCCGCCAGCGTCTCCAGGTAGAGACGGGCCTCGCGCTCGTCGTAGACGACGGTGGGAGGGAGGTCAAAGCCAAACAGGAGCAGTTCCAGGTGAGCCAGCAGGTTTCCCGGCCGGGAGAACTCGCGTCCCAGGGCATAGGCCGATGACAGCGTGGTCGGCGTTTCGAGTCGGAGGCCCAGGTCGGTGGGGCGGATGTTCCAGGAACGATCCGGCCCGCGCAGCGTCACCAGTGGGCCGTTCAGCCCCAGACCGGTTTCCAGCGCAGCGGTGGCCTCGCCGGGCCGCATTCCGCCCACATCCACGCCCCACACTCGCACGCCAGGGTAAATGCGCTCGGCGTGGCGCCACTCGAACGCCAGCACTGAACCGAGCAGGAGAGCGAGCAGGGCGCAGATGACGCCGACGAGTAAGACGTTGATCTTCATAGCGAACGGCGGCCCGGTCTCACCAACGACGATAATCGTCTATGTAGGTGCGTGGCGGCGGAGGGAGATGGCGGCGCGGCGCGATGAGGCGAACCAGCGCCAGCCCAAAGACAAAGCCCCCGATGTGCGCCCACCACGCCACGCCGCCGCTTTGAAAGACGTCGGTGGAGGTCAGGGCAAAGAGACCGTTGAACAACTGGGAGATGAACCAAAAGCCCAAATAGATCAGGGCCGGCAGTTCGACGATGCGGATAAAGTAGAATATGGGCACGAGCGTGACGACGCGGGCGTAGGGATAGAGCACCAGATAAGCCCCCAGTACGCCGGCGATGGCCCCGCTGGCCCCCACCGTCGGCAGCGACGACCCGGAGTAAGCCGCCAGGTGAGCGCCGCTGGCGACCAGGCCGCCGAGCAGATAGAACAGCAGATAGCGCGTGTGCCCCAGCCGATCCTCGACGTTATCGCCAAAGATGTAGAGCGCCAGCATATTGGAGATTAGGTGCCACCAGCCGCCGTGCAGGAACATTGAAGTGAGCAGAGGCAGCCAGCCGCTCACCCCGCCAACCTGCCAGAAGCGAGTCGGCACCAGGCCGGCCGCCCAGATGAGTTGCTCCGCCTGGCGCGCTCCCAGGATGGCCTGAAACAAAAAGACGAGCACATTGATGGCGATGAGGGTGGTGTTGACGATGGGAAAGCGGCGGGTGGGTATGGTATCGCGCAAGGGAATCATAGTTTACCTTCTTTGGATTATGTCGCTATAACCCGATTTAATTGTCTCACCCACATTATACTCTACCCGCTTGCTCTGTCAAAGCTGTGCGGATGTGGACAGTCACAGGGTTCAGTTAACAGCGAAGAAACCAGGTTTTTTCCGAAAAACCTGGTTTCTCATCTACCAAACCCTAGTTTATTGAAAAGACACCCCTTTAGGGTCCTCGATTTCTTGGCGGATGGGGCTTATTCCTCCGGCGGCTGGTAATCGGCTCCCAGGATGACCGAGATGTCGTACTCGGCGTTGGGGGTGCTGCCGTGTACCACGGCCGTCGGAGGGAGGTTCAAGAGGCCGACGAGGTACTCGGCTGTGTAGGTCTTGCCGGTGTAGACGATGACGAGCGATTCGGTATAGTCTGACCGGTCGGCGTTGGCGATGTTTGCGATCTGTACGCCCTGCTGTTGCAGGCGCTCGCTAGTGCTCCCGGCCAGTCCCTCCGTCGCCGTTCCGTTGAGCACCTGGATGGAGGCTGCCTCGGCCGCCAACCGCGCCGCCGGGTCGTCCTCCTCCGCCACCACAGGGGCTGCGGTGGTAAAGATGGAATCGCGCAGTTCCCGGATTCCGTCCCGCAAGGGAATCAACACCTGTTGCCCGTCGGGCGTTTCCCAGAATTGGGTATAGTGCTCGTCAATCACGGCGTAGCGGATGTCGTCTGGCTCTATCTTGCTCGCCAGGTTTGCCAGGGCGATGATCTCGTCCAGCTTGAGATCGGTCACTACCGCATCTTCCAGCATGTGCCACAGTTCCGGAGCCTGGGACGCCAACTGCGGTAACATGTCGAGCCGCGTGATCTGCTCGAACACTGCCATCACGACCTCTTGCTGGCGCCTGGCCCGGCCAAAGTCGCCACCACCGGAGTGGCGGGTGCGCGCGTATTTGAGCGCCATCTCGCCGTCAAAGTGTTGCCAGCCGGCCGGGATGTGCAGGGGGTCGTAACCGTAGGGGTCGGCAGGGTCGCTGGATGGATAGGTGGGATCGTTGATTTCCTGTTCCACGTAGATGTCAACTCCGCCGGTGCGGTCCACCAGCTCCTCAAAGGCGGTAAAGTTGACACGTGCATAGTGGTGTATGTGGACGCCGAGGTTGTACTGGACGGTCTTGGCTGCGAGCGCCGGCCCGCCGCCGGGGTAGTCGTAGATATCGCCGAGGTAGTGGGCGGTGTTGATGCGTCCTTCTTCGTAGCCGGGGATCGGCACCCACAGGTCGCGCGGGATGGATAACATCCCGCCGGTCATTGAGACCGGGTCAACCGTCAGAACCAGCATCGTGTCGGTGCGCCAGGGGCCTTGTTCGTGCTCGCGCTGGTCAATACCCATCACCAGTACGTTGACCCGTTCGGTCCCCGCCCACTCTGGCAATGGCTGTGTTGGGTCCCACGGAGTTTCGTCAGCTCCGCCGTCCTCTATGGTAAAATCGGGCAACATGTCGTCGGCGGCGATGAACTGCCTCACCTGGTCGAAAGCTACCAGGCCCGCCATGACGGCGACGGTAAGGAATACCGCGATGAGGCTCAACGTGAAGAGCTTTTGGGCCATGTTCGAACGGGCAGCCCGCCTTGCATTACGTCGCACTTTTACCCTCCAAGTGATTCAAGATTTGTTGATTGAGGATTGATGGATTTCTGGTCATCGCGGCGGATTATAACACGATTGCACTGATTAGGGTAGTTCTGCCGCGTAGAGCCGTCCTCCGCTGATCACGTACAATCGCCCGGCCGTCTCATCCACCGCCAGCGCTTCCAGCTCGTCGAACGCCCCTGCGGCGCGGAACTGGGCGTGAAATTCTCCATCAGGTTTAAATTCGATCACCCGGCTGTTGGCCCGGTCGGCCACGTATACCGTCTCACTACGGCTATCCGGGTCCAGCGCGAACGCGACCGCCTGGCCGAGACCTTTGGGCACACCGCGTATTTCGAAAGGCTGAGGTTCGCGTTGCAGGAATTTGAGGATCGTCCCATCGGCATAGAGGAGGTAGATGTTGCCGTCTATTGCCATATCCAGGGCGTCCGCCAATGGCATGGGCGGCGGCGTGACAAAGTAGCGGTCGGGCTGCTCTGGGTAGGTGTCGCCGCTAGGTTCGTATCGCCATATCTGGTCGTCGACGACATCCAAGATATAGAGGCGGCCCTCGAAAGAATCAACGGCCCTGGCCGTTCCGGTCGGCGGTGTGCCCAACAGGGAGTAGGTCAAGCTCGTTTCTCCTTCCGTCCCTCCCCAGGCCGGATCGTGGCTTATCAGTGCGCTGCTCTCATCGAGGACGATCAGGTTGCTCGTCTGCCGCTCGCCGCCCGGGTTCATCCAGGTGAAATCCACCAGATTGCCTATCTCTTGGCCTGCAATGTGTTGTCCGGTGTGGACGAGGGGAGACGGGACATCTTGCTCGAGCACGCCGTCGCCGGTCGGGGCGAGGGTCAGTTGGACCACCCAGCCGGACGCCGGATCGAGCACAAAGATCGTCTGTCCGTGGACGACCAGTCGGCGCGCAGTATCGCTTTGCCCCAGGTCTGCCAGATGTATGGGGGTCAGGCGGACTATGCCGTCGAGGACATCCAGGGCGGCCTGAGCCTGGGCCTGGAGCGCGATGGCCGTCGTATCGTCGGGTCGCCATGCGACGGCCGTGTTGGCGTATTCCAGCGCGGCTTCCCAATGAGGGCGAGCTTGCTCAGGAACTGTTCCCGCTTCCTGGGCCAACGCGACTTCTTGTTGTGCTCTGTCAACCAGGCCCTGGAAACGCGCCTCTTTTCCAAAAGAGCCATAGGCCAGTATCACGATGGCGGCGACCACGAGGGGGATGGCGAACGCGGCGACCGCCATAACGGTGCGATTCTCCTTGGGAATCGGGCGGGGGGTGCGCTCCCGCCGAATGGCTTCTCGTTCAGCGCCGGGTAGCATGCGCCGGAACAATGCGCCCACACCGCCGGCCAGCCATGCGCCGGTGGCTACGATGCCACGTCCCAGGCCGCTGCCCACGCGGCGGAGGCCGCGTCCCACTCGCTCGCCCAGGCCAGGCCCCTGACGGACCGGCCTGGGGCGCGGGCGTGGTTCTGGCTTGGGCTTGGGCGGTTCGACCGGGCGCCTGATGGGGCGCTCGCGCGGCTGGCTCGGTGTGGACTTGGCACGGCGCGGACGGGGGGGTGATTCGCGGCCGGCCCAGCGCACGACCAGCGCGACCAGGTCGGCTCCACCTCCGATCTGTTCCAGGCCCGCGACTATCTCCCGCATCTCGGCGCGGGCTAACACGCGGGGCAGGGCGTCGCCGCTGGCTTCCCGGAGCAAGGTGGAAGAGGTCAGTAGCAGCGTATCTCCGATGGAAGCGGGGGTGTGATAGAGGCGCACGTCGGTGAGTGGGCCCACTCCCAGGCGCGGCAATTCCTCGTCGCAAAAGTACTCGAGGTAGCCTCCGCGCAAGGCGCACGGCTGGGCCGGGCCGGCCTGGGCGATGAACAGATCCTCGCCGTGCAGAGCAGCGCAGATGAAAGTGCCATAGCACCGCCTGGCGGGATCGGAGTGTAGGTTGGCGCGAAACAGATGACGGCTGGCGGCGGCGGCGGCCTTGCGCAGTGCCGCCGTGATGCTGCCCGCGGCCGACCAGTACGCCTGAGCCGCCGCCTCGCGCAATTCCCGGTAGAGGTGCGGCGATGCCGCCTTATCCAGGTCAAACAACAGGAACAACAGTTCGTTCTCTCGTCCACGGGCCACCCGTGGCGGCGGAGACTGGACGGAAGCGCAAGGCTCGGCATCCCGAGATGCGCCGCCGGCGACGCGCAAGGCGCCGGTGACAGGCTCAATGGGGCGGGAGGTGGAATTATGTGCGTTCATATAGGCACCTCGTCAGGCGCAATGCTGTTCTTTGGGGTTACCACTCCGAAAATACCCTCTGTCGGTGGGCGAGCCCAATCCCTCCGGCGGCGGTCGGGAGACGCCGCTGCGCTTACAGCCGCACGGAGCGTTTTCGTCATTGAGGGTGAAGAGTCCACGGTTACTGCCTTAATTATACTCGACGGCGGCTCGTGCGCAAACGGCTGTCCGGTGCGCCAGTAGGGGAGGGCCGTACCAGTGGCAGCGACGGCGGTCGGGGTCGGAGACGAAGGAGGCGCACCGGCAACGGTACGTTGTGTCAGAGATGTAGGAAGTGGAAATGGGCTGAGAGGGAGAGCCTGCCTGGAGAGTAGCAGGTTCAAGATGATGGGGATTACAGGAAGGAAGAAGCGGCCCGGTCATACCGACCGGGCCGCTGATTACATATCGCCTCCCAAGACTATTAGGATTTCTTGGGCTTCTTGGGCTTCTTGGGCTTTGACGTCTTTTTCTTTGTCTCTGTAGGCTTTTTGGCTTTTTCGGCCATCTGACACCACCTCCGTTCGGGCTATTTGATATGGGTGTGTTTCATTTCAGTAGAGACCCTAGACCTCCGAGGTCTTACCCAACTTGTTTGAAACACACCCATTTGATATGGGCACAGCTTGGGCTTTTGTTGCCTGGACTGACTACATGTGGCTGTATTATATCACACATTGACCGATTTATTGGTAAGCGTAAGGTGAAGGTTTGGTGATAATTGTGTGAATCTGGACCACAGTAGGCTGAGGGAGATAGTCAGAGATTGTGTGCTTGCCACTTGCACCGCCTTTTTACGGCCATGCGGGGCTTGAGCACGTAATTTGAGACTATATCGGCTGGGGAGACTCAGCTTGATTCGAGAGCTTAATGCAAAATTCGTTCCGCTTTGCGCCGGCCCGCACCGCGGGCTGATTCTCAGCCATAGAAGAGGCGGCGCTAGGCCCACAAATTGGCCGAAAAGTGCCCTAACACCGGCTCTTTAGGCCGGTGTGAGTGTGAAAAACTCGGCACGAATTAACGGAAACCTGTACTTAATCTACCGTCAGTGTCTTGCTCAGATTGCGCGGGAAATCGGGATCGTAGCCCCGGGCCAGGCTGAGCCGGTAGGAGAGCAGTTGCAGGGGCAGGGTCGCCAGCAGCGGGTTGAGGAGCGGGCCGGCCGAGGGCAGCAGTATCAGATCGTCGGCGTTGGCCCGCAGTTGCTTGTCTTGTTCCCCGACGACGATGGCCCGTCCGCCCCGGCAAGTGGTCTCGTTGATACCGCTCACCAAGAGCGGCACGTCCTCCGGCCCGGCGACGAAAATGACCGGGTAGCCCTGGTGTACGGCCGAGAGCGGCCCGTGCTTGAACTCGGTCGAGAGCATGCCCTCGCAGTGGGCGTAGGTCACTTCTTTGAGCTTGAGCGCCCCCTCCAGCGCGATGGAGTAGGTGAGGCCGTAACCCAGGCAGTAGAGGTCGTCACTATTGGCCAGGGCCGGCTCCAGCGCCGCCACCTGCGGCTCGACCAGCGCCAGAGTCTCCTCTAGCAGGTCGGGCAGGCGGGCCAGTTTGTCGGTGGAATGATCTCCCATGCGCAGCGCCAGGAACAGAAAAGCCGCCGCCTGGTTGGTAAAGGTTTTGGTGGCCGGGACGCTGATCTCGTAACCGCAGGCCAGGGGCAGGTAACGTTCGCTCACGTTCATCAGGGTGGAGCCGAGGACGTTGACCAGCCCCAGGATACCTATCCCTCGCTCCCGCGCCACATTGAGAGCGTTGAGCACGTCCTTGGTCTCTCCGCTCTGGCTGACGAAAACCCCCACGTCCTCCGGCCCCAGCGCCGGGCCGTACTGGGGAATGAACTGGGGGGCCAGCACCGGGATGGCGGGTCGCCCGGCCAAACGGGCCAGATAGACAGCGCCCAGCATACAGGCGTGGTAGCTGGTGCCGCAGCCGACCAGGTAGAGGTGGCGAGCCTGGGCCATGCGCTCTACCAACGGCGCGACGTGAGATGAGGCTCCCAAGAGGTGGAGCAGTTCCCCCACCACGCCTGGCTGTTCGTGGATTTCCTTGAGCATAAAGTGGGGATAGCCCCCTTTCTCGGCCGTCTTCATGCTCTCAGTGATCTCTTCCATCTCCCGTTCGATGGGGCTCCCGTCGTCCACCCCGCGCAATTCCAGCCGGTCGGCATGGAGGATGACGATTTCGCCATCTCGCAGGCGCAGGATGCGGCGGGTGAGCGGCAGGATGGAGGGCAGATCGGATGAGACGCAAGTGAACCCCTCGGCCAGGCCGGCCACCAGGCCGGAGCCCTTCTTAAAGGCGTATAGCTGTTCCTCCCCTACCCGCCCGATGACGAAGGCATAGTCGCCCTCCAGGTCGTGGTAGACGCGGCGGATCGCTTCCACCATGCCGTGCCCATGGTCCACGTATCGCTCTACGGCGTGGACGCAGGACTCGCCGTCGTTGGTGGAGCGGACGGTCATGCCCTCGGCGACAAACTGCTGGCGCAGCTCGACGTTGTTGACCACGTTGCCGTTGTGCGCACCCACCAGGTCGCCGTCGGAATCCAGGTGGGGTTGGGCGTTGACCTGGGAGGGAGCGCCAAAGGTGGCCCAGCGCAGTTGGGTGATACCCCGCCGCCCGACCATCTCGGCGAACCGCAGCCGCGCCGCCGTCTCGTCTATCTTTCCCGCGTCCTTGCGCAAATCAATCGTGCCGTCTTCCCGTAGCGTGGCGCAACCCACCGAGTCGTACCCCCGGTAGGCGAGCCGTCGCCCGGCCGCGGTGAGGATTTCGCCCAGGGGTTGTTCTTTTGCTACGACGATACCGAAAATGCCGCACATGGGTTCTCCTTGTTCGTGTTTATTCGACCGTGACGCTCTTGGCCAGATTCCGCGGCTGGTCTACGTCGCAGCCACGTCGCACCGCCAGGTAGTAGGCCAGCAGTTGCAGTGGGATGACGTTGATCACGGGCGAGAGCAGCCGGGGAGTGGGAGGGGCGGTGATGACGTAATCGGCTTTGCTCCCGATATCCCCGTCTCCCTCCGTCGCCAGCGCGACGACGATGCCGCCCCGCGCTTTGACCTGCTCAATTTGGCTGACCATCTTGTCGTAGACGTGGTCGCGCACGGCGATGGCGACGACCGGCATGGCCTCGTCAATCAGCGCGATGGGACCGTGCTTCATCTCGCCGGCCGGGTAGCCCTCGGCGTGAATGTAAGAGATCTCTTTCAGCTTGAGCGCTCCCTCCAGAGCGATGGGATAGTTGATGCTCCGGCCCAGGTAGAGGAAATGCTCGCGGTCGTGGAATTGGCTGGCCAATTGTTCGTACTCGTCGCCGTGCTCCAGCACTTGACCCACCAGGTCGGGCAGCCGCGCCAGATCGTCCACCCGCTGTCGCAGTTCGTTTCCCTTCAGCATACCTCGTAGCTCTCCCAGGTAGCAGCCCAGCAGGTAGAGGTCCACCAGGCTGGCGGTGAACGCCTTGGTCGAGGCGACGCCGATCTCGGGGCCGGTGTGCATCAGGATGTAGCCATCGGAGATGCGCATGGCCTGGCTGCCGATGACGTTGACGATAGCCCACAGCCGCGCCTTCTTGTTCCGAGCTTCCTCCATCGCCGCCAGTGTGTCCACCGTCTCGCCGCTCTGAGTGATCGCCAGCACGGCGGTGTTGGGGCCGATGATGGGATCGCGGTAGCGGAACTCGGAGCCATAGTCAATCTCGACCGGCACTCGGGCCAGCGCTTCGAGGATGAACTTGCCCACCCGCCCGGCGTAGGCCGAGGTGCCGCAGGCGACGATGACGATCTTTTCCAGAGACCGCGCTTGCGCTGGCGTCAATTCCAGATCCTCTAACCGCACGTGCCCGGCCTCCAGCTTGGCCCGCCCGCGGATGGTATCTGTGACGGAGCGGGCCTGCTCGTAGATTTCCTTCTGCATAAAGTGACGGTATTGCCCTTTGGCCGCCGACACGGGATCCCAGGGGATGGAGTACACTTCCGTCACTACCGGCTCGCCTGCCAGCGTGGTGACACGCGCTCCATCCCTCGTCACCACTGCCATTTGCCGGTCCTCGATAAAGATCATGTCGCGGGTGTGGGCCTGGATGGCGGGGATGTCAGAGGCGATGAACATCTCTCCCTTCCCCACTCCCACGGTGATGCCACCGGCGTTGCCCAGCCGGGCTGTCACCAGCCGGTCCGGTTCCCGGCTACTGAGGAAGACGAAAGCGTTGGCCCCCTTGACGTGGGCCAGCGCCTGGCGCACCGCCGTCTCCAGATCCGCCCCGCCCGCCATGTACGCTTCGACCAAGTGCACCACCACCTCGGAATCGGTCTCTGAGCCGAAGCGGCGCCCCTCCGCCTCCAACTCTTGCCGCAGCGGTAAAAAGTTCTCAATGATGCCGTTGTGGACGGCCGTGACCTCGCCGGTGGCGCCGACGTGGGGATGGGCGTTGCGGCGGGAAGGCTCGCCGTGAGTGGCCCAGCGAGTATGCCCGATGCCGATCCGCCCGTTCAGCGGGTCGGCGGCTACCATCTCCATCAGGCCGCTCAGTTTACCGACCTCGCGCCGCACACCGATGGCGCCATCGGCTTGCACGACCGCCAAACCGGCCGAGTCGTAGCCCCGGTATTCCAGCCGTTTCAGTCCTTCGAGAATGATGGGGGGGGCGTTACGCGGCCCCACGTAGCCGACTATACCACACATAGGTTTCCTCCTCTTTGAAGTGCGCCAGTTTACGAGCGACTGGAGATACGCGGTTGGCGTTGCGTCAGCGCAGGGGATTATAACACCACCTCTGTTGTAGGAAAAGGTGAAGTGGGAGCGTATCACGTTTGGGACAAGGGGCTGAAAGCCGTCTCGCCAATGGTTGAAACCACCGGCTGATACCACAAGCTCCGCTTTTCTGAGGACGCAGGTTAGCCCTGATGCACGCTGCCGACGGCCGATCTGTCGCTGGACAAACTGGCTGCTTGGTGGCATAATCAAGGTCAGGACACCTCGCACCTAACCAGTGATATGGAGAAAGGAGAAAAAGATGCCCGAGGATCTGCGAAAAATTCGCGAGCGCAAAGATATGAGCATCAACAAAGTGGCCTCTCGATCTGGAATCCCCATCACCACGCTTATCCAGTACGAAAAAGGAGCACAGGAAATCTCCTTCCGAGACCTGGCGCGACTGGCCAAGGCGCTCCTGGTTGACGAGTGGGACATCAACCCACGCTCGACCCCCCCGCCACCCCCGCCACCCCGCGAGGAGCGGCCTGCCAGGCCACCCCTACCGAAAAGGGAGCAGCCCAAGGAACCAAAGCCCCCACGCCAGTCGCCGCCGGCGCGGGAGACCCAGATCGCGCACCTGCTGACCTTGGCAGCTCGCTTCGACATAGACCGGGCCGCGTTGGAGGAAGAGATCGGCAAGCCGTTGGACGAGCTGACGCAAAAAGAGGCCCGGCACTGGAACGGTCACTATATGCGCCGCGTCGTCGAGGAGAAACCGCCCAAACGATCCATTGATCGCAAGCGTGCTTACCTGCCCGAAGGGGTTGACGGCTTTGAACTGGCCTACTTGCAGGAGCAGCAGGAAGCTGGCGCGGCGCTCAATTTCACGCTTTTCGACGGCCAGACGTTCGAGGGAGTGGTAGTCGGTTTCGGCCCCTACCAGATCGTCGTCCGCGAGCCGGGTGGGGACGAGGTCACACTCAACAAACTCGCCATCGCTTACTATCGCAAGGCCGGAGGTGCGGGATGAGCCTGGGAGACGAACTGCGCTACCTGCGGGCCTTTCACGGCGGCGGCAACCTGATGGAAATTGAGGACGAGATCGGCTTAAAGCCAGGCACACTGCGCTACATGGAGCAACGCTACCGCCGCGTGGGCGAGGACGATGAGGCGCTGGCCAAGATCGCCGCCTACTACGACGCTTCTCTGGAAAGGCTACAGTGGCATCGGGAGCGGTATCGCAAGGCCCTCAGCGCCTATCTACAGCAAGCGCTGAAATCCGAGACGACGGTCCGGGTCGAACTGCGCACCGGCGAGACGCTGACCGGCCTGGTGCGCTGGTGGGACCTGGGCGCCTTCGGGTTGGAACCGGATGAGGGAGAAGGCTCTCTCATCGTCGTGCAGAGACACGCTGTGTTGGATTGGCAAGGCGCAGCTACAGGAACAGAGACGTAATGGCGTTCGCAGACGGAGACCCCCGCTCGAGTGGCTGCCTTCGCCGTTCCCTTATATCCTAGACCATGAGCGACAAAGCTTCCAACAATTCCACCGTTACAGTTACCCTCACCCGCGGCCTGCGCCTTTTCGACATCACCATGATCGGCGTCGGGGCCATGATCGGCGCGGGCATTTTCGTGCTGACTGGTGTTGCGGCGGGGCACGCCGGGCCGGCCTTGTTGCTGGCCTTTTTCCTCAATGGCCTGATCGCGTTGCTCACCGCTGCCAGTTACGCCGAATTGGGGGCGGCCTTTCCGGGAGCGGGGGGCGGCTATACGTTGGCGCGGGAGGGACTTGGTCCCTTCTGGGGTTTTCTCGCTGGCTGGATGTCCTGGTTTGCCCAGGCCATGGCGTGCAGTCTCTACTCGTTGGGTTTTGGCTCCTTCGCCGCCCACATTTTGGAGACAGCGCGTGTCTCACTCTTTGGCCTTTCTCAGGATGTATTGGTTATCGCCCTGGCCGTCTTGGCCGCCGCCCTTTTCACTTTTATCAACTACCGAGGCTCCGCCGAGACGGGCACAGTCGGTAACGCTCTTACACTGACCAAAGTCGCTATTCTCGCCGTTCTGGTCGTCTTTGGCCTGATTGCACTGACGAGCGAGCCGATTGGATGGGCGAATTCACCCCCTTTCTCCCACGCGGGGTCGGCGGCGTGCTGGCGGCCATGGGGCTGACCGCTATCGCCTTTGAAGGGTACGAGATAATCGCCCAATCTGGAGAGGAGGTAGTGACTCCTGAACGAAACGTCCCACGCGCCATCTTTTTGTCCATCGCTATCGCGGTCTCCATCTACCTCGCCGTTGCCTTTGTGCTGCTGGGTGCAATGCAGACGCCGGATGGTTCCCCCACTTGGCAGTTTCTCGGCGCGCACGCCGAACGGGCGGTGGTGGAGGCGGCGGACAACTTGATGCCCTACGGCGCGACCGTGCTCCTTGTCGGTGGCTTGATGTCCACCCTATCGGCTCTCAACGCGACGCTGTACTCTTCATCACGGATCTGTTTTTCGATGGGGCGCCAGCGCGACCTGCCGGATGCCTTTGGGCAGGTACACCCCAAGCGGCACACCCCCCACTGGGCTATTCTCTTTTCCGGCGTGCTGGTCACTTTGATGGTGGCCCTGCTGCCCATCGAGGACGTGGCCAGCGCAGCCGACGTCATGTTCATGCTGCTCTTTGTGATGGTCAATGCCTCCCTCATCACCCTGCGGCGGCGCAGGGCCGAGGTGGAACGCCCTTTCAAAGTACCGCTGTGGCCCCTGTTTCCCCTCCTGGGGATCGTGTCTCAGTTGGCGCTCGCGGTTTACCTCTTCAAAATCAGCCCCATCGCTTGGTACGCGACGCTGACCTGGATCGGATTGGGCCTCCTGTTCTACGTGGCCTACGTCCGCCGCACCGAAGCGATGCCAGAGCCGGTGCGCATCATCCACGAGGAAGTCGTCGCCGTGACCGAATACTCTGTTCTGATACCCGTCGCCGACCACTCACAAGCGCGACTGCTGAGCATACTCGGCTCGGCGGTGGCTCAAGATCGCGGGGGCGAGTTGTTCGCCTTGCACGTGGTACGCGTACCACGCCAACTGGGAATCAACGACGGGCGCTTCTTCCTGCGCCAGGGGAAACCCATCCTGGAGAGCGTGATCGAACAAGCTCGCCAGCAAGACGTGCCGGTGCACACCATGATTCGCCTGGGACGCACCAGCGCCGACGCGATCTTGAAGACGGCTCGTGAGCGAAATACAGACCTGATGATACTGAGTTGGCCAGGTTACACCGAGACGCCGGATGCTGCCTTTGGCAGCGTGATTGACCTGGTAGCCAAGAACCCGCCCTGTGATCTGGCCGTAGTGCGCTTCCGCAAGCGGGAACTCCCGCGTTGCATCCTGATTCCCACCGCCGGCGGCCCCCACGCCATCCTGGCTATCGAACTGGCTATCTCCCAGGCGCGCCAGTTCGAGGCCCAAACCAGTCAAGATGCAACTGTCACCTTGTTGCACGTTCTAAGCGAACAAGCCGACGAGGCGGCGACGGCCCGCGCTGAACGATTGTTGACTAACATTGCCGGTCATTACGATTATCCATTGAACAAGCGCATCGTACGCGCGCCGGATGTTGTGACCGGCATCGTGGAAGAGTCAGAGAACTGCAACTTGCTGCTGGTGGGTGCGACTGGCGAGCGGTTGTTCGAACAGCGTCTCTTCGGCTCTATCCCAGAACAAGTGGCGCGCGAGACGACCAAGACGGTGATCATGACCAAGCGCTACTGGCGACTCAAATCGCTGTTGGGGCGGGCGATGAGGAACGATCAATGCCAGTAACGATGAGAGATGGACGATGGTGGTGGCGTGGCGCGTTGGTCTTGATGACGCTGACCCTGGCAATGGGATCGGCGCTCGTCGTCGCGCTGACCTTGGGCTGGAACAACCCTCGCCCCGCTCGCCTCCCAGATTGGCAGGCCGACGCCTTTCCCATCATCCTGGAAGCCCGGTCGAACGAAACCACGGTAATGCTGCTGACCGATCCCGGTTCCGATTTCATTCTGGAAGTCGAGGCCGTTCCGCTCTCAGACTCCGATCTCGACGGCTATGGCCTGGTCTACCGCGCCCAGGACGATGACCACTACTATGCCTTTGCCGTAGGCAGCGACGGCTACTACGCCGTCCTGCGGGCGGAGGATAGCGAGGAGACGGAGCTCGTTGATTGGCAACAGTTTCCCCACATCCATCGCGGCCGGCAGTCCAACCAGTTGCGCGTGGCCTGCGCCGGACAGAGTTGCCGCTTTTACATCAACGACGAATACGCCGCCACCGTCGAGGACGATACCTGGCTGGCGGGCGACGCGGGGCTATGGGGGCACGGCCTCGACCTGGTCGTACAATTCTTGGACGCCCGCCTGTGGTCGGAAGGCGACGGGGGCGGGTTGCGCGAGCAATGAGTGTTTGACGGTCTTCATGGCCCGTGTTATACTTGCCATCTGATCGTTCGTGCGGGCCAATAGCGATGAAAACGGAAATCAGTCACACAAGCAATCATGACGCCCTACTTCGCGCCGTAGAGATATTGAAAGGTGGCGGGCTGGTCGCCTTTCCCACCGATACCGTCTACGGAGTGGCGGCGTTCCCGTGGAGCGCGGACGGCGTGGCTCGTCTATACGAGGCCAAGCAACGCCCATCAGATAGACCCATTCCCCTCCTGTTGTCCGAGATCGCGCACTTGAACCGCGTCGCCGCACTCCCGCCTCAGTCCAGTCATCAGGTCAGGCAGTTGATCGCCCGCTTCTGGCCCGGCGGGCTGACGTTGGTGCTGCCCAAAACCAACGTTGTGCCCGATGCGGTCAGTCTCGGCCCCGCCGTGGCCGTGCGTGTGCCAGACCTGCCGTTGGCCCGCGAACTAATTCGGGATGCGGGAGGGGTGTTGGCGGTCACCAGTGCCAACCTCTCGGGGCAGCCCAGCCCCATCACCGCGCGAGAGGTCGAGCAACAGTTGGGTGGGCGGATCGAGTTGATCCTGGATGGCGGCCCGTGTGAGGGTGGCGTCCCCTCCAGCCTCCTCGACTGTATGCGTTCTCCTCCGCTGTTATTGCGGCGCGGAGCCATTTCCAAGGAGGACTTGCAGGCGGTCGTTGGCCCCATCGAGGCCCCGCTGAAATCTCCGCCTGGTCAGAGACTTTACCGATGACCAGCGGCGACCGGCGACTACCAATTGGCCTTCTCGCCCCGGCCCTTCTTTTCGTAGCCGTTTTTGTCCTCTATGCCGCCACCGCAGCACCGGCCACCCTCTTTGGCGACCCGTCCGAGTACCAGTTCATCCCCGCCATCGCCGGGATCGCCCACCCGCCGGGCTATGCCTTTTATACTCTGCTTGCCAGGCTCTGGCAGGCCCTCGTTCCGCTTGGCACCGTCGCTTTCCGCACCAACCTGCTGGCCTCCGCCGTTGGAGCTTGGACCGTCACTGCCGTCTACCTCATCGCCTCAGATCTTGGCGCCTCACGTCCTACGTTTCACGTTTCACGTTTCACGCCTGACGTTTCACGTTTCACGCCTGACGCCGCGCTCCTCGCTGCTCTTTCCCTCGCCGCCGCCCCCGACTTGTGGCAGCACGCCATCCACGCCAACGCCCACGTCGTCAGCGCAGCGCTGGTTGCCACTCACCTGTGGCTCCTCATCCGCTGGTGGCGCACCGACGACGACCGCTGGCTGGCCGCCTTCGCCTTCACCCTGGGGCTGGCCGCCACTCACCACCCGGTCACGCTGGTGGGCGTCCCGGCCTATGGCCTCTTTGTCCTGACCGTGCGCCCCCGCATCCTGCGCCAATGGCGGATGCTGCTATTGCTGATCGGATGCCTGCTCTTGGGGCTGGCCCCGCTCCTCTACTACCCCCTGCGCAGTCCCAGCGCCCCTTTCGGCCCCACCGATATGCGCACCTGGGAGGGGTTTTGGGGACACGTCACCGCCAGGGGATTGCGGGTCAATCTCTTTCATTTTGGCCTGGCCGACCAACTCGACCGGGCGCTGGTCTTTTGGTCGCTCCTGCGGCTCCAGTTCCCGCTCCCCGTCATCCTCCTCATCGCCGCCGGCCTGATCGGTCTCGCCCGCCGCGCGCCTCGACCCGCCCTCCTCATCTACACCTTTCTCGCCACCCACCTGCTCTTTACCCTCAACACCGTCCAGGACGTGATGGCTTACCTGCTCCTGCCGTTCGCCGCGCTATCCATCGTCGCCGGCCTCGGCGCCCTGTCCTTGCTTGCTTTTCTCGCCCGCCAAATTCGCCATTATTCATTGTCCATTGTTCATTGTCTATTGCTCATTCTGCCTCTCTACCAGGCCGCTCTCAATATCACTCGCGGTATCTCCCTCCACGATTTCACCGCTGCCGAGGAATACGTCGCCGCCGTCTACGAGCGCTTTGCCGGGCGCGGCGAGGGCGCGCTGCTGCTCTCGGATTGGGAACATCTGACCCCGCTCTGGGTGCACACCTACACCCAGGATGAACCGTTGGATGAGGCGGACGTAAAGCTGGTCTACGTCTCCACCGCCAACCCGTGGGTCGAGTCGGTATGGGCGCACGTCGAGGAAGGCGACATCTACCTGTCCGACTACCGGCCCTCGGTGCGGGACGCCGGCTTCCGCCTGCTGCCGGAGGGACCTTTCTACCGCGTCATCATCCCGCCGCTGACCGATGCTGCTCCCACTCATCCCCTCGACCTCTGGGCCGACGATCGCGTTCACATCCTGGGCTACGATCTGCCAACCCACACCGTCCAAGCGGGCGAATCACTGGAATTGATCCTCTACCAAAGCACGCCGGAGTCACTGGACGGTATCTGGATGCCCTACGCTCGACTTGGCCCCGTGGAGGCGCGCTGGACGACCGACAGCCGCACCCTCACGACACAATGGCTGCCCGGAGAAACAGCTGTCGAGCGGTACGAGATACCCGTCCCTTTCACTCTGCCGCCGGGCGAATACCCGCTCGAGCTGGGCTACGCCGACCTGAGCGGCGGGCGGGCGGAGCTAGAACTTTCCACCGGCGGAACTATACTGGAGCTGGCGACCGTCACCGTATGGCCTTCCTCAAACGCTCCCCCGGCGCAAACGCTGGAGCGGGCGCTGGCGAACCTGGATAACCGGGTAGCGTTGATGGGAGCACGCGCGCGGGCGGGCTGGCGGGCGCGGGAGGGATTCTGGGAGAAGCCGCTGCCCGTCCGGGCCGGGCGGCCCTTGCACCTCACTCTCACCTGGCGCGCCCTGGCCTCCCCTCGCGCTAGCTACACCATCTTTATTCATCTGATAGACGGAGCAGGCCGCCCCGTCGTCGGGCACGACTACACCCCCCTGGGCGGAGCCTGCCCCACTTACCTGTGGTTCCCCAAATGGCTGCCCGGGCAAACGTTGAAAGACCCCTACCGGCTGTCCCTTCCGTCCGACCTGCCGCCGGGCGACTACTGGCTGGAGGTAGGAATGTATGGGATGACTTCCCTTCGTCGGCTTCCTGTGGTAGACTTGGGGGGTGACTTGGCCGGCGATCGGATCATCTTGGGGCCGGTGCGGGTGGAGCAGTAGGAGGTAAACCAATGGACGTTACACTGTTGATCTGGGTGGTGGGTCTGACGATTCTGGTGATCGTCGGCGTCGTGTGGATCCTCGATTTGCAATCTCGAGTGAGCCGCCTAAAGCGCCGCGACGAGGCGCTATTTGCCGCGGAAGGAACGGAGGACGCCAACCTGACCGTGGCGATAGAGACCCTGGCCTCGCGCCTGGTGGAGACGAACGCGCGCACCGAGCGCCTGGTAGCGCACACCCAGCAGATTGATGAGACCCTGGCCCACGCAGTGCAGGGCGTGGGCATGGTGCGCTTTCGCGCCTTTCAGGATACCGGCGGTGACCAGAGCTTTGCACTGGCCCTGGCGGACGGTGAGGGAAACGGCGTCGTCATCTCGGCGCTCTACGGCCGAGGCGCGACGCGTATCTATGCCAAACCGATTCAAAGCTGGCTTTCCCCCAAACCGCTGGGGGAAGAGGAGGAACAGGCGCTTGCGGAGGCCCGCCAACGGGTCATCGGCGACAATTGACAAAAAGCAAGCGCCGATGTATCATCCATTGCACAATAGACGACTCTGATCGCCATAACGTGACTCAAAAATTGAGGAGGAAAACCCGTGTTTGGAAGAGAAAAGACTGTTGACAAAGTCCCTCCTGCGGCTCCCGCTTCCAAGATTGAGACGATCATCGGCCCCAATGCCCACCTCCGAGGTGATATCCAGTCCGATGGCGGCGTTCGCATTGACGGCATCGTCGAGGGCACCATAGACATCACTGGCAACCTGGTCGTTGGCGAGGGCGCAAAAGTCATCGCCGAGATCAAAGCGAACAACATCTCTATCTCCGGCGCGATCAAAGGCGACATCGCCGGCAACCGGGTGGAGATACTGGAAACCGGCCGGGTGTGGGGCGACCTGACCATCAACTCGCTGCTGCTCAACGAGGGCGCCTACTTGCGCGGTCAGACCACCATGCACGCCGATATTGAGCCGCCGATGATCGAGGCGCCCAAGACCAAACCCGCCGCCCAACCTACTGCCCCGCCCGCCGGCCCCAACATCGTGGATGTAGAGCCGCGCTCTTAGCCTTAGGTGAGAAAGGCTCACGTGCGACGCGCTTTAACATTCTAAAGTATCTTTTCAAAGTCGGGACGCAATTTGCCAAATTGTGCCACGTTGTGGGGCCAGTGTTGGTAACTTGCCAGGTAACTGCTCAGCCTAACACCAATTCAGACCTCCGAGGTCTCGATTGAGCTATTTCAAGTGTGAAACACCAACCATTTTCGGCAGCAACGGTGGGTGAAATGGCTGTCCAAGACCTCGGAGGCCTAGCGCCACGACGTGGGGCAAGATAGCATCATCTATGAGACCAAAACCCTCACCTCGCTTTATCCTGGTCGCCATAGTCGCCGTTTACGTCGCGCTTGGTATCCTCTACGCTGCCTTCACACCTATCTGGCAGATCCCCGACGAACCCGCTCACTATAATTACATCCGCGCCCTGGCCGAGGGCCGGGGCTTGCCGGTCATTGAGCCTGGCGACTATGACCAGGCATACCTGGGCCGCCTGACGACAGAGAATTTTCCGCCGCAACTCCCCGTTGATGCGGTGGAGTACGAGGACCACCAGCCGCCGCTTTATTACCTGCTGGCGACTCCGGTTTACTTGCTCTTTGGCGGCGCGCTGCTGCCGTTGCGATTGCTCTCGGTGTTGTTCGGGGCTGCGCTGCTGCTGGTCGCTTTTGGAACGGTACGGGCGGTTTTTCCGACGCGATCCGATTTGGCATTGATGACCGCTGCCTTTATCGCCTTTATCCCGCAGCACGTGGCGATGACGGCCGGGGTGGAGAACGACGCGCTGGCGGAACTGATCGTGGGGGGGACGCTATGGGCGCTGGCAATTTACATCGGTGAAAGGCGCGAGCGTCCCTGGCCGATTGGGTTGCTGCTGGCGGCGGCGCTGCTGACCAAGCCCCAGGCCTACGTCGCCATAGGGGTGGCTGTAGTTGCGGTCGCAATCCGCTGGCGACAGGAAAGCCGGGCGGCGAGGTGGGCGGTGGGGCAACTGGCCTGGATGCTCGTTCCGGCGCTGCTCATATCTGCCCCCTGGTTCATTCGTAATGGTCTGACATACGGCTGGGCCGATCCGCTGGGGTTGGCGCGACACGACGAGGTCGTCGCAGGGCAGATGCGCACGAGCGAGTTTCTGGCGCTTTACGGCTGGGCGGCCTACTGGGAACGGGCGTTGGCTTTCACATTCCAGAGCTTTTGGGGACAACTCGGCTGGATGGCGGTGCCGCTTCCTATCCCCGTTTACCGGGCGCTGGCCCTGCTCTCTCTTCTCCTGGCCGCAGGCTTTGTCACCCACCTCGTCCGACATTGCCCTCGCCTCTTCCCCTCCTCCCTTCTCCTTGCTTTTTCTGCCCTCTTTACCCTGTCCACCTACGTGTGGTACAACCTTACCTTCGTTCAACATCAGGGCCGCTACCTCTTCCCGGCCCTCATCCCCATCGGGACAGCGGCTGCGTTGGGATTGAGCGAGTTGGTGAGAATTCTGCCACAGCGAGTACGGACGTGGGGGCTGGTAGCCTTTTTCGCTGGACTGGCGTCGTTCGACGTATATTGTCTGTTCAAGAGTATCCCCTTTCTGACGAGGTGAGCGATGGCCGAACTTGAACCCGGATTGGTAGGCGAGATCGAAACAGTCGTGAGCGAGGAGAATACCGCCATTCGCCTGGGCAGTGGACTGGTGCCCGTCTTTGGCACGCCCGCGCTGGTGGGGCTGATGGAGGGCGCGGCGGTGCGCGCGTTGGAAGGGCTGTTCCCGCCGGGCCAGACCTCCGTCGGCGGGCGGATTGACGTTCGCCACCTGGCCGCCACGCCAGTGGGGATGCGCGTCCGCGCCCGCGCCGAACTGGTGGAGGCGGAGGGTCGCCGCTTGGTGTTTCACATCAAGGCGTGGGACGAGGCGGATCGGATCGGGGAGGCGACCCACGAGCGGTTCGTCGTTGACGTGGAGCGGTTCGTCGCCCAGGCGCAGGCAAAGCAGGGCGGAAGTCGGCCATAGGTCCCGCGTAACCGTTCTATGGCAATCGCTTCCAGTACCGCTCCGCCGGCCCATCGTCGCCGATTAGATTTGCAAACGCGCGCACCGCTGCGTCCATCTCTGCCGCGTCGGCCCAGAAGGAGCTGATCTGCGAGCGGTAGCAGGCGACGGCGGCGATCCGGGCCTCCAGTGCTTGCTCGGAAAGCGGGACCAACTCCTCTTGCCAGCGCCCTTCCTCCGGCCCGCTTTGCAGTGTGGCCGCGTAGGGGAAATCCTCGTAGCAGGTCAATGCGCGCGTGGAAACCGCCGCCGCCCGGTGCGTGATCTGGTGATCCACGTGATGCCCGGTACCCAGCGGCGCGTAGAGCGCGCCCCCGCGACGCAGCGGCAACTGAGCCAGCCGGCTCGCCAGTTCCTCGATCAGCCCATTCTCCGCCGGATGCACCTCGCCCCACAGCGATTTCCAATCGGGGTAAAATAGGCCGTCACCGGGCGAATGGCGATAGATGCAGTCGGGATAGGGCCAATGGGCCAGGTCTGCTCCGAGGAGGGCCAGCGCCGCCCGGTCCTCATCCCGCCGCCCGGCGATCGCGTCGCCGGGGTGCTCCCAGCGCGCGTGCAACTCTTGGGCAAACGGGGAGAGCGGAGCGTCGGGCGGAAGAGTTCCGGCAAAGATCGTCACCACCAACACGCGCTCGCCGGCCTGCGCCTGCTGCCAGATGCGGCCCCCGCACGAGAGTGCAGCGTCGTCCAGGTGGGGGGAGAGATAGACGCGGGAGTATGGCTTGGTAGGATGCGGGTCGGGGCTGGTTCCCCCCGGTGTTCCCGTTATATCTGCGAACCCCATTAACAGCGTACCAGGAAAGCGGTCTATCATCTCAACCGGGGTGATGTAAGGCGGAATGCCATTCCGCCTTACTTTTCCACCAACTTTTTGAGCAGAGACTCGAAAATGACCGATGTTTCACGCTCGAATGTGCTTTGGTGAGACCTCGGAGGTCTAAATGAGCAATAGGCTGAGCAGTTATCACCCGGCTTGATTGACTACCCGCTCCTCGCCCGCGTAGACGCGGAAACTGCGCCGTCGCGTGTAGCCTATGAGAGTGACGTCCCATCCTCGCGCCAGTTGGACCGCCAGCGAGGTCGGCGAAGTGCGCGAGATGACGATGGGAACCCCCATACGCGCCACCTTGTTCACCATCTCGGAGCTGGCGCGCCCGCTGGTGAGTAGAATACGACCCTGCGTGGAGCAACTCGATCGCAGACACATACCGGCGATCTTGTCGAGCGTGTTGTGGCGGCCAATGTCCTCGACCAAGTACAGTATTTGCTCACCCTCGGCCAGCGCCGCCCCGTGGACGCCTCCCGTCCGGCGGTAGAGGGCGGTCGTTTGCTCAAAATCCTGTATCAACTGCGTCACTTGCTGGGGCGTGACGTGCAGATCTGATTGGACGTGGTAATAGAGACCGGTCACGTCTTTGAAGGTGGCGCCGCCGGAGCAGCCAGAGGTGATGGTGCGCAACTGCGGAATCTCAATGTCCTGGTGCAGCCAGACGTCCACGCGGCGCTTCTGGTCACACAGATCAACCGCCTCTATCGCGCCCGGCCCTGCGATCAGCCCCTCGTTGAACAAAAAGCCCAACGCCAGTTCTTCGAGGTGGGTCGGCGTACAGGCCAGGCTGACGAGTGGCTCGCCGTTCACGTGGATGGAGACCAAATCTTCCGCCGGCACGACGCCGCGCACCGGCCGGCGCTCGCCGTCATAGTAACCCGTATACGTGAGAGTATGTGAACCTGTATCAGTCATTTTGCGTTTTGCCCAGCAGCCGCGATACTCGCTCGGCCACCGCCTCGGCGGTAAAACCGAACTTTTCCATCAATACCTCGTAGGGGGCCGAAGCGCCAAAGCGCTCCAGTCCCAGCACGTCGCCATTGGGACCGACGTACTTGCTCCAGCCCAACGTTACCCCGGCCTCGATCGCCAGCCGCGCCGTTACCTGTGGCGGCAACACTGTTTCCTGGTACTCGAGGGGCTGCGCGTCGAACAGTTCCCAACTGGGCATACTGACCACCCGCACCCCGATTCCCCGCTGGGCCAGCAATTCCCGCGCTTCCAGCGCCAGGTGCACCTCGGAGCCGCTGGCGACGATGAGCGCGTGGGGCGCGCCGGAGCTTTCAGTCAGGATGTAGGCTCCGCGCGCGACCTTTTGAACCGCGTCGTGCATAGTCTCGAACAGCACGGGCAGCTTTTGGCGGGTGAGGATCAGCGCGGTGGGGCCGTCACGTCGCGCCAGCGCCGCGTGCCAGGCTGCTACGGTTTCGTTACCGTCGGCCGGGCGGATGACGACCAGATTGGGGATCGCCCGCAGAGCCGCCAGGTGCTCGACCGGTTGGTGGGTGGGGCCGTCCTCGCCGATCCAGACCGAGTCGTGGGTCCAGACGTAGACGACCGGCAGGCCCATCATCGCTGCCAGCCGCACCGGTGGGCGCATATAGTCGGAAAAGACCAGGAATGTGCCGCCGTAGGGTATCACGCCGCCGTGCAGCGCCATCCCGCTGAGGATGCTGCCCATCGCGTGTTCGCGCACGCCAAAGCGGAGGTTCCGTCCGGCGGGGGTTTCCTGCTGAAAATCATCATAGCTCTTCAGGAGCGTGACGTTGGAGGGAGCCAGGTCGGCCGAGCCACCCAGGAGGGTGGGCAGCGTTTCGGCCAGCTTGTTCAGAACGGCCCCGGAGGCTTTCCGGGTGGCCAGGGGGCCGTCGGCGGCAGAAAAAGCCGGCAGATCCTGGTCCCATCCCTCTGGCAATTCGCCCGCCCATAGTCGTTCCAGGAGCGCCGCCTCCTGCGGGTACGCGGCGGTGTAGCGGTCGAACATTGCTTGCCAATGGGCCTGAGCCTCCCGCCCCTGCTCCACTGCGCGCCGAAAGACCTCCAGGGCCTGCGGGGGAATCAGGAAATGGGCATCTGCTGGCCAGCCGAGGGCCTCCTTGGTCAACGCCACTTCTTCCTCTCCCAACGGCGAGCCGTGAGCTGCGGCGGTATCCTGTTTGTTGGGGCTGCCGTGGCCGATGTGGGTGTGACACACGATAAGCGAGGGGCGCTCCGTCTCCTCCTGCGCGGCGCGGATGGCGGCCTGGATGCCGTCCAGGTCGTACCCGTCCACTTCCTGGACGTGCCAGCCGTAGGCTCGGAAGCGCGCTGGTACGCCTTCGGTGAAGGTGATGTCGGTCGAGCCTGCGATGGAGATTTCGTTGTCGTCGTAGAGGTAGATGAGCTTGCCCAGTCCCAGGTGACCGGCCAGGGAGGCCGCTTCGTGGCTCACGCCCTCCATCAGATCGCCGTCGGAGACGATGCCGTAGGTAAAGTGGTCAAAAATGGGCAAGCCGGGCCGGTTGAAAGTGGCGGCCAGGAAGCGCTCGGCTATCGCCATCCCTACCCCGTTGGCAAAGCCCTGCCCCAGAGGGCCGGTGGTGGTCTCCACGCCGGGGGTGTGGGTGTACTCGGGATGACCCGGCGTGCGGCTGCCCCACTGCCGAAAGTTTTTCAACTCATCCAGCGGCAAGTCGTAGCCGGTGAGGTGGAGCAGGCTGTAGAGTAACATTGAGCCGTGCCCGGCAGAAAGGACGAACCGGTCCCGGTTCGGCCAGGCGGGGTCAGCCGGGTTATGTTTGAGGAAGCGGGTCCACAATACGTAGGCGGCGTCCGCCGTTCCCATCGGCATACCGGGATGACCGGAGTTGGCCCTCTGAATCGCGTCCATCGCCAGAGTGCTGATGGTGCGAATGCACAGTTGGTCCAGGTTGATGTTTGTCATTGCTCCTCTCCAGAGATTTGTAAGGGTTCTTATTGTACCTGGAATGGCGACATTGGCAAGACATGACCAGCGACCCCGGCGGTGGAACGCAAACACGCCGGCCTTGGGTACAGGCCGGCGTGGACGCACGGCAACACGACGGGGTTGCCCTGCTTGGATGGTCTTATGATATTTGAGGCATCGAGTTTGAGAACACGTAAACTGCTCTCGCTCTTCGAATTACTGGAACAGCAGCAGAATCAGTGCCAGGCCGCCGATCACCAGAGCGGCAACCGGAAGAGCGCGGGCCAGGGGGCGAACGTCTGATTGAAACATTTCCTCTCTCCTCCACACACTTTGGGTATCATTATGTTACCACCTTTCGGCTGCAATCTCAATAGGCTGTTTGTACCATCGCTGCCATGCATAGCGTGCTCAGGGTTGCCTTAGATGAAGAAACGTAGTATAATCTGCGGCGCTGTCCTATTTGAGGCTGGCGTTGCTCCCACTTGGGGGCGCAAGTTTGTGAGGAATCGAGCAAATGAACCTTATCGAATCTTTGAATCGTCAACTAGAACCTAATCCGAATATTCCAGAGTTGAATCCGGGCGACGTCGTCAAGGTGCACGTGCGTATCGTCGAGGGGGAACGGGAGCGAGTGCAGGCTTTTCAGGGCACTCTCATTCGCAAGCGCGGCGGCGGAGCCGGCGCCAGCTTTACTGTGCGGCGCATCGCCTCTCACGGCATCGGCGTAGAGCGCACTTTTCTGCTAAATTCGCCGCGCATCGAAAAGGTCGAGGTTTCGCGGCGGGCGCACGTCCGTCGTTCCAAGCTCTATTACCTGCGAGAACGACGGGGCAAGCAGGCCCGCCTGCGAGAAAAGCGCGTCTAGTAGTTCCCTTGTGTTGTCTGCCGAGCAAACCCAAGAGGTGGGCGTAGGATACACCTACGCCCTTTTTTGCGTATAGCCTGTCCCCAGGTGGTGGGCAGGAAACCCGCTCTACGTCCCACACAGTTGCGTGGAGACCTGCCACCGGGTTATAATCCGCCAGTTTTCAGGAGATCCCAATGTTCTTTCCCGTCATTGGTATCACTGGCCGCGCCGACCGCTCTGCCCGTCCGCCCGGCCCGTCCCTGTTCGCTCTGAGCCAGACTTATGTTCGGGCCGTGGAACTGGGCGGGGGCGCCCCGGTGATCGTTCCACCGTATGTGGAAGAAGCGAGGCTGCGGGCTATCTTTGAGCGCCTGGATGGCCTGATTCTCTCCGGTGGAGGCGACATCTCGCCGGAGCTTTACGGCGAAGAGAGCTCCGGGTTGTTGTGGGGCGTGGATGTGCGGCGGGATCGTACAGAGCTTGTGCTGGCGCGCTGGGCGCTGGCGGATAGGCTCCCTCTGCTGGCGATTTGCCGGGGCGTTCAGGTGCTCAACGTAGCAGCCCGGGGAACGCTCGTTCAGGACATTCCCACCCAGGTTCCCGGCGCTCTCTCTCATAGTAGCCCTGTCGCCGGCCGCCCTGTGCCCGAGGTCGCTCACACGGTCGAGGTTGTGGCGGGCAGCCGGCTGGCTGCGCTGGCGGGGGCTGGCAGCCAGCCGGTTGAATCGTTGGCGGGGGCCAGAGAGTTGGG
>CAYMWP010000009.1:43617-58263 GCA_964393895.1 uncultured Anaerolineales bacterium
TGGCGGGGGCTGGCAGCCAGCCGGTTGAATCGTTGGCGGGGGCCAGAGAGTTGGGCGTGAATAGCGCCCACCATCAAGCGGTCAAGGATGTCGGCGATGGGCTGGTCGTCACTGCCCGCGCTCCCGATGGCGTCGTCGAGGGAGTGGAAGCATCTGATCACCCATTCTGCGTCGGCGTGCAGTGGCACCCCGAGGTGATGGTCCAAAGTAGCCCCGCGATGCGCCGACTTTTTGAAGGGCTGATCGAGGCGGCAACCCAGGTCAAATAAGTGATGCGCGACCGTATTTTGCTGCTTGTCGTGGTGCTAACCCTGGCGGCGTGCGCGCCCTCCCGCACACCTACACCTCCACACTCCCATACTCCCACACATCTCCCCCCACCCACTCGTACTCCCACACCCCCACACCCTCCTACCTCCACACCCCCACCTACCCATACCCCTCGTCCCGTCCCTGTTGTGCCGGTCGAGCCGCCGCTCCGCCCGTTCGACTATACCGTCGTCAACCCCGCTCCTCCCCGCCGGGTGCCCAACGCTACTCGTACCTTTTGGATCACCGACGGTATCGGCGAGGAGCAGCGGGAAATAAAAGCTCGCCTGCGTGTGCAAACCGAGCACGTCGCGCTGTGGGTCGAGGAGGGGGTGTGGCACGACGTGCGGCGGTTGGAAGAGGTAGCGCTCTTCTTCGAGACGCACGTCTACCCTGCCACCCGCGCGGCCTTTGGTTCCGAGTGGACGCCAGGGGTGGACAACGACCCACACGTTCACGTCCTGCACGCCACTGGCCTGGGTGAGGGAGTTATGGGCTACGTCTCCAGCGGGAACGAGTTCCCCCGCGACCGGTATCCTTTTTCCAACGAGGCCGAGATGATGGTCGTCAGCGCCGAGAGGGTCGAAGTGGGGAGCCAGACTTATTACGCGTTGCTGGCCCGCCAGTTCCAACGGCTTATCCAGTGGTTCCAGGATCGCAACGAAGAGCGCTGGGTCAAAGAGGGACTGGCGGAACTGGCGGTTCATTTGAGCGGTCTCGATACGGGTGCGCCGGAACGAGTCTACTTGGAGCGTCCCGATACGTCGCTCGTCGCTTGGGAAGGCGGAGGAGACGCAGGCCAGCGGGGGGCAGCCTATCTCTTTGCCGTCTATTTCCACGAGCGCTTGGGCGACGAGGGCACGCGGAAGCTGGCGGCCCAGCCGCTCGACGGGGTCGCCGGCTTTGACGCAACTCTGGCCAGCCTGGACGAAGGTTTAACCCTCGAGGAGCTTTTTGCCGGGTGGCTGGCGGCCAACTACCTGGACGGCGAGCCGGCGACGTATGGCTACGCCACGCTCGATCTGGAGAGGCCCGCGTTAGCCGCTATCCACCAGAGTTATCCGGTCACGATGGAGTCGTCTGTCCAGCAGTACGGTGCGGATTACATCCTGCTGCGGGGCGACGATGACGTCCGTATCGAGTTCACCGGGACGACCGTCACTCCTTTGCTGGACGTACCGCCTCACAGTGGGCGTCACTTCTGGTGGTCGAACCGCGCCGACGAATCATTGACCACGCTCACCCGCGCCTTTGATCTCTCCGGCGTCGAGCAGGCGACGCTGACCTACTGGACGTGGTACGACCTCGAGCCGGGGTACGATTACGCCACCGTCGAGGTCAGCTCCGACGGCGGGGAGCAATGGCAGACGCTGTCCGTGCCCTCCGGCAGCGACGCCGACCCCAACGGCAACAATCCGGGCTGGGGCTACACTGGCAATAGCGCGGGCTGGGTGCGCGAAGAGGTGGACTTGGCTCCCTGGGTCGGAGACGAGGTGCTGGTGCGCTTTGCGTACCTGACCGACGAGGCGATCACCGGGGTGGGCTTTCTGCTCGACGACGTCTCCATCCCCGAGATCGAGTTTGCCGATGACGTGGAATCAGGGGCAGGCGGATGGGAAGCCGCCGGCCTTGTGCGGAGCGATGGTCTCGTGGCCCAAAGTTACCTGGCGTTGCTGATCGGGCTGGGCGAGACTGTCACGATTGAGCGACTGCCGGTGGAGGAGGACCGAACGGCGGAATGGATAGCGCCGTTGGGCAGTGAGGATTGGGACGAAGCGGTGCTCGTGCTCTCCGGGATAGCTCCCCTCACCACCCACCCGGCGCTGTACGAACTGAGGATTTCGAGACCCTGAAGGAGCCGGGGCTGTTCAGTCCTGACATAGAATGCTCATAGCCCCCGGTACGGGGGCTGAGAGCGTTGGCAAAGTTTCAGATAGGTCAGCAACGTCCCTGGGTACGATGTACCTCAATCGCCGCACTGGTGATTGTCCTGGTGACTCGACTAACCTTAATTTGATTCCTCTGCGTCTCTGCGGTGCACTCCAGATGCGGTAAACAGTACCTTAAATCTTTAGGGTTTATTCTGTTTCGACGACGACCGGGGTGCCGGCCTTGAACGCCTCGAGTTGAGCTTGCAGCTCGGCCCGGCGGGTGGCGGCGGCTCGTCTACCTTCTTCGATCAATCCGCGCGCGCGAGTGCGCATCCTCTCTTGCAACTCTGAACCGGAATAGGGAGCCAGCAGTATCGCGGCCGCTGCTCCTACCACAGCACCAGTCACCAACCCGGCCAGGAAACTGAACGCTTTTTTCATCTTTTCGACCTCCTCAAAGTATCTAACCTGTACGCCCATTTAGCAATGCCCGTTATGGGAAAAGGCGAGGCTGGCGACCATTATACACCACGTTGCGCAAAGTTCCAACTTTGACTTTCGCGTCAGGTTGGTCTATACTGAATACACGCCGGTAAACGAAGGTACTTGCGCCTGCGGTAACCAGGGAAGCAGGGCGGCCTAGATAGCCAGCGTTCAACCACCGCGATGCCCGCCCACCGCAAGGTGACGGATGTGTGATGTTGTTGCTACCCACCAAGGGGTACACGAGATGAAGGACGAGTCCCTAGAACAGACGGTTGGCAAGCAGGAGGCCGACGTGAGAGACGAGGACAAAACACAAGCGCAAATCGCCAACGATTTGGAAGCTTCCACAGCCGGGCGAGAGCAACTGGAGCGCGAGATCGAGGAGCGCCGCCTGTACCTGGAGAGCGTGTTGGCCTGTGCCCCCGATGCCATCATTACTCTGGATGCCGAGCACAACATCCAGGAGTGGAACCCTGGCGCGGGGAAGCTGTTCGGGTACACCTCGGCTGAAGCGGTCGGGCGAAACATTGACACGCTGATCACCAGGCCCGGCAGCGACGTATTTGAAGAGGCGACCGGCTTTACCCGTCGAGTGCTATCGGGGAAGAGTCTCTCTCCGGTCGAGACCGTCCGCTACCGCAAAGACGGCTCGGCGGTGGACGTCATAGTATCCGGCTCACCGATTCTGCTCGGAGGCAAAGTGGTGGGGGTGGTGGCCGTCTATACCGACGTCACTGAACGCAAGTGGACGGAAGAGGCGCTGCGGGATTCTGAAGAACGGTTTCGCGCCTTGTCCGAAGCCTCTTTTGAAGCGATATTCCTCTTGGAAAAAGGTGTCTGCTTTGGACAAAACCTGGCGGCCGAAAAGATGTTTGGTTACACTCTCTCGGAAGCTGTCGGCCGGTCTGTTACAGAGTGGATTTCCCCGGAACACCGCGGGATGGTCGAGGGCAATATGTTATTGGGGCACGAAGAGCCCTACAGAGCTACTGCCTTACGCAGAGATGGCTCCACCTTCCCCGTCGAGATACAGGGCAAAATGATGCGTTACCGGGGACGCGCGGTTCAGGTGGCGGCCTTGCGCGACATCACCGCGCGGGTGCAAGCGGAGGAAGCGCTGGCGATGAGGGTGGAGCAATTGACTGCCTTGAGCCAGGCATCTCGAGCCGTGACCGCTTCTCTCGAGGTGGACCAGGTGCTGGGCGAGATCGTATCCCTCGCCAGCAAAGTGACGGCTTCCGATTACGCTACCGTGCTGCTGATAGATGAAGCGGGTCGCGTGGACCAAAGCGCCGAAGACCTGCCGGGCGTGCTATCTATCGAGTACCGCGCCCGGGATGGCGGTCTCACCGAGTGGATCGCGCGTTCTGGTCAGGCGGCGATCATTGACGAGATCGGTGAGGATGGCGCGATATCCCCTCCTCTGGGCAAGGGAGCGCCGCGCCTGGCGAATCCGCACGTCGTGGCGGCTGGCGTAAAAGCGGTCGCCGGCCTGCCCCTGATCGCCAGGGATAACCTGCTGGGCCTGATCTATTTGTACAGTCTGCGCCCAGGCGCTTTCCGCGGCCAACTGCCTGTGTTGACTGCCTTTGCCAACCAGGCGGCCATCGCCATCCAGAACGCGTGGCTGTACAAAGAGGCGCAGGATGAGATCGCCGAGCGTAAGCGGGTGGAGGAGGAGATCCGGAAAAAGTCGCAGGACCTGTCCCTGATCAATCTGATGAACAATGCCGCCAACCGGGGTGATAGTCTTGGGGAGATCGTCCAACTACTGGCCCAGGAGACAAAGAGGATATTTTCCAGCCCTGGGGCGACAGCCTATCTCCTCAGCGAGGACGGGGAACGCCTGGTGATGCAGAACCTCGTCCTGCCTCCGGCAATGAAGGCCCGGGTCGAAAAGCTGATCGGTACGAAAATACCGGCGATAAGCATTCCATTGCAACCCGGAAGTGTATACCGGCAAGTGCTGGAAGCGGGCCGAGCGCAGCTCGTCAACGATCCCGAGGAAATCCGGCGTTTGATGGCCCAGTTCGCCGAAACGGTCCATCTCCCCAAGCCACTGCGCCAGGCGCTTCGGGAGCTCATTCCCCGCATCTGTGAGGTTCTGGACATCCAGTCCGTGATCAACGTTCCCCTAGTTTCGGAGGGCGAGGTCATTGGTCTGTTGGATATTTCTCGCGCCGAGCCATTTACAGAATCGGACTTGAGACGGTTCGAGACCATCGCCGGCCAGTTGACGGCCATCGTCGAGCGCAAACTAGCGGAAGAAGCCATGAGGGCGTCGGAGGAATATGCCAGGAGCATCATCGAAAACAGCCTGGACACGATCATCACGGTTGATGTAGAACGACGTATCGTCGAGTTTAACGAGGCAGCGCAAAAGACGTTTGGCTATCGCGCGGAAGAGATCCTGGGAAAACACATTGATGTGCTCTACCTGGACCCCCAGGAAGGGGTCGAGGTTCACCGGATGACGGTCGAGCAGGGCCAATGTCTGCGGGAAGTTTCTGCCTTGCGCAAGAACGGCGAGGTGTTTCCCAGCCTCATCTCTGCCTCCGCCCTGCGTAACGCGCGCGGCGAACTGATGGGAGTCATGGGGATATCGCGCGATATCAGCGAGCGCAAGCGGGCGGAGGAGAGTCTACGGCAGCGTAATCGTGAGCTGAGCGTGCTCAACCGAGCCGGCCAGGCGCTCACCTCCAGCCTCGATCTGGATCAGATACTCGACACAGTTCTGGACGAGGTGCGCCGCCTGCTGAACGTGACCGCTTGCTCGGTCTGGCTGATCGAGCCGGAGACGGGCGACCTGGTTTGCCTCCAGGCCGCCACTCCCCGGGACGAGGTCGTGCGTGGCTGGCGGCTGGCCCCAGGCGAGGGAATTTGCGGCTGGGTGGCCCGCCACGGCGAAAGCCTGGTTGTGCGGGACGCCTGGGCCGACGAGCGTTACTACAGTGGAGTGGATGATGAGACGGGATTGGGGTTGCGCTCCATACTCACCATGCCGCTGCGGGTCAAAGAGGACGTGATCGGCGCGCTCCAGGTGCTGGACACGGAGGTAGGCCGTTTTGACAAAGCAGACCTGGAATTATTGGAACCGCTGGTCGCCTCGGCGACCATCGCTATCGAGAACGCCCGGCTGTACGAGGAGACGGCCCGGAGACTGGCCCAGACCGAGGTCTTGCGTGAGATGATGCTGGCGGCGGCCTCCACGCTCGACTTTGACCAGGTGCTGGAGCGGACGATCGAGGTGCTGGAGCGGGAGATGGGCGTCGAATACCTGGGCTTTATGCTGCCCGACGAGAATGGGGAGTTTATGAGGAGTCATCCTTCTCTACTTGGCTTCACGCCGCCGCCCGGAGGCGTCTTCCGCTACCCGACCGATCAGTGTGTCACCGGCCGGGTCTACCGGACGGGAGAACCCGTGATCCTCTCGGACGTGCACGAGGTGGCGGACTATGCCGTCGCCGCGGCCGAGGTGCGCTCTGAGCTGGCCGTGCCCGTCGAGATAGGCAATCGAGTTATGGCGGTGCTCAACCTGGAGAGTAGCAAGCCCAACGCCTTTGGAGAGGAGGAGTTGGCGTTCTACACGGCCGTAGCGAGGCAGTTGGGCGTGGCGATGGAGAACGCCCGGCTGTACGAGCAGGCGCGGCAGGACGCCGAGACCAGGGCCACGCTGCTGCGCGAGGTCAACCACCGCGTCAAGAACAACCTGACCGCCATCATCGGCCTGCTCCACGCCGAACGCCGCCACCCCAAGATTGAGGAGCAGCCTTACCAGGCCATCATGCAGAGTCTGGTTGGTCGGGTGCAGGGGTTGGCTACCGTGCACAGTATGCTCTCCGCCTCCGAGTGGGCACCCCTGTCGTTGAGCGATCTGGTGGCGCAGGTCACTCATTCCTCCTTGCAGATGCTCCCGCCCGATAGACGAGTATCTGTGGACGTGGCTCCCTCCCCGGTCCGCGTCACGCCCGACCAGGCGCATAACCTGGCGCTGGTGATCAACGAGCTGGTGACTAACAGCGTCAAACATGGCCTGCGAGAGCAAAGGTCCATCGGCATCGGTGCTCGCATTCAACTCGACGGGGACACAGTCCTGCTCGAGTTTCGAGACAATGGCCCAGGTTATTCCACAGACGTGTTGCGGTCAGAACGCTCCGGTGTGGGATTTGATCTGATACAGAACATTGTACGCAAAAATTTACGCGGAGAACTGTCGCTGCGCAACGACAGTGGCGCGGTGGCGGCGATCCGATTCAAAGCGGAGGCGTAGGGAGTATGACGGATGGGCGATAGAGAGCGCGTGCGCGTGTTGGTCGTCGAAGACGATTACCTGGTGGCCGAAACTGTCAAGGGATTGTTGGAAGAAGCAGGCTACGTCGTCATCGGGGAGGCGGGGAACGGGCTAGAGGCAGTCGAGATGACAAAGGCCCTGCAACCTGACGTCGTCCTGATGGACATCGCAATGCCAGACATAGACGGCGTCGAGGCCACGCGCCTGATCTATGAGCATTGCCCCACGCCGGTGGTGGCGCTGACCGCTCACGAAACGAGCGAGTTCGTCGTTGGGGCCAGCGAGGCTGGCGTGGGCGCTTATCTGGTCAAACCGCCCAATCTGCGAGAAATGGAACGCGCCCTCATCATCGCCAGGGCGCGTTTCGATGACATGGTGGAACTGCGCCGCCTGAACGCCGAGCTGCGAGCGCACAACGTAGAACTGGATGCCTTCGCTCACACCGTGGCCCACGACCTCAAGGGACCATTAGCTCTCATCGTCGGCTTTGCCGAGATATTGAGAGAAGAACACACCACCCTGGCGGCAGAGGATCTGGAGCGCCATCTTCAAAGGATAGTGCGTAACGGGCGCAAGATGAGCAACATCATTGACGAGTTGTTGGTGCTGGCCGGAGTGCGCCAGATGGAAGCGGACGTGACACCGCTGGACATGGGGAGCATCGTGGCCGAAGCTCAAGAGAGGTTGTCAGAGATGATCGAAAAACGGCAGGCCGAGATCGTCTCGCCAGACACCTGGCCGGCAGCGTTGGGCTATGGCCCGTGGATCGAAGAGGCGTGGGTCAACTATATCAGTAACGGTATCAAGTACGGCGGCCGGCCGGAGGAGGGAATCCCACCGCGCCTCGAACTGGGAGCAGACCCGAAGGTTTTCGAAAACACTTCGGGTCTTGCTATGGCCCGCTTCTGGGTGCGCGATAATGGGCCTGGTATTCCGCCAGAGGCCCAGGAGAGGCTCTTTACCCCGTTCGTGCGGCTCGACCAGGTTCGCACCATGGGGTATGGGTTGGGTCTATCCATCGTGCGGCGCATCGTGGAGAAACTGGGCGGGCAAGTGGGAGTGGAGAGCGAGGCCGGTCGGGGGAGCCTCTTTACTTTCACCCTGCCGGCAGCGCCCAGAGAGAGCGAAAGATGAACGATCGCAAGAGCATCCGCGTGCTGATCGCCGAGGACGATCACCTGGTCGGGGAAATGGTCAAGGGTCTGTTGGAAGAAGCGGGCTACGTCATCGTCGGGGAGGCGCTGGACGGGCTCGAAGCGGTCGAGATGACGAGAGCCCTGCGGCCTGACATCGTCTTGATGGACGTCGCCATGCCCGCTATGGACGGCATTGAGGCCGCTCATCAGATTTACGAGTGCTGCCCCACACCGGTGGTGGCGCTGACTGCCCACGAAACGGAAGAGTTGGTCAGCAGCGCCAGCAAGGCCGGGGTGGGCGCCTACCTGGTCAAACCACCCGTGTTGCGCGAACTGGAGCGCGCCATCGCCATTGCCATAGCGCGCTTCGACGACATGGTAGAGTTGCGTCACCATGCCGACCGGTTGGAGCAACAGGTTGAAGCGCGCACTGCGCAACTCCAGGCCCAATACGCCTGGTTGCAAGCGATCCTCCACACTATTTCTGATGGCATCGTCGTCACCGACGAACGCGGCGAGATCCTGCAAACCAACCCGGTCGCGCAGAAGTGGCTCTCCAAGACACTCTCCCCGAGGGATGCGGCCCGTTTACAAAAGATGGTGCAAGGACTGGGGCGGCAGGCGTGCGCCGAGACGGTTGAGAAGCGACCCGAGATGGCGTTAGAACTGACCGGGTTGGACCTGGAGCTAAGAGCGGGACGGGTTGTGGGAACAGACGAGCCGGCCGCCGTGGTGGCCATCCACGACGTCAGCCACCTGAAGGCGCTGAACCGGATAAAGACCCGCTTTGTCACCAGTGTCTCCCACGAGCTTCGGACGCCGATCACTACGATCAAGTTGTACGTGGAGTTGATGCGGCGGCAGCCAGAAAAGTGGAAAGAGTACCTGGAGGTTTTGGCAGAGGAAGCGGATCACTTGGCGCTGTTGGTGGAGGACATCCTGCAAATTTCTCGCATTGACGGCGGGCGATTGGAGATAAAGCCCCGCCCAACTCTTCTCGACGAGCTGATCGAAGAGACTGTTGCCGGCTTTCGGTCGCTGGCCCAGGAACGGAGTCTGTTACTGGAATGTCGCCTCGCGCAGCCTGAACCGGTGGCCATGGTTGACCCGGACGGAATCAAGCAGGCGTTGAGCAACCTGGTGGAGAACGCGATCCAGTACACGCCGGAGGGCGGAAAGGTGATGGCCTCCACCGGAAAAGCGGAGGCGGAGGGACGGCTATGGGCGACGGTGTCAGTGACAGATACCGGGATAGGCATTCCAGAGAAAGACCTGCCCTACATCTTTGATCGCTTTTTTCGGGGGGAGGGGGAACGGCAGACACGGGTGTCGGGGACCGGCCTGGGGCTGGCGATTGCCAAAGAGATCGTAGAGTTGCACGGCGGGCGAGTGACGGTAGAGAGCCAGGCGGATGCAGGCTCTACTTTTGTCGTCTGGCTGCCCCTCGCCGAGGAGCGAGCGTAGACAGCGTGCTCCCGCAGGTTTAGATTTCATCTGGGGAGGAGCGGAGCACCCCCAGGCCCGTTCGCTCTGTAAGTCAAACCTCGCACAAACGCCGCCAACACGCTGGCGGCGTTTGTGCGACCATATATGAATTCGGGTCCCCGCTATGCCGTGTGTCGAAAAGTTTTGACCCTGTTCTCGCAGGTGAGGGCCTGCTCAGCGGTCTGCCTTGCCCGGAGGCTATCGCATTCCTCTCTGAAGAGACAGCCCTCGCTTTTATAGGTGTTGGCTCAAAACGTAAAACGACATTCACGAACACAGCAGGGTACACCTAGACTATACCATGCATTGGCAAAAAGCGCAAATCCCCCACCGACGCTCATTTGGCTGCTTGTCGGTCGCTCTCTACTATCTGGATGCAGAGTTCTTCCAGTTGCTCTGGCTCGACCGGCGAGGGCGCGCCGGCCATCAGGTCGGCGGCCTGCTGGGTCTTGGGGAAGGCGATCACTTCACGGATGTTGGGCTCGCCGGCCAGGAGCATCACCAGCCGGTCAATGCCGGGTGCGATCCCGCCGTGGGGCGGAGTGCCGAACTCGAATGCCTCCAGCATGTGGCCGAATCGCTCCCGTGCCACATCTACGTCCAGTCCGATCAATTCAAAGACCTTTTCCTGCACCTGGCGCTGGTGGATACGGATGCTGCCGCCGGCGATCTCTTCTCCATTGCAGACCAGGTCGTGCTGCTGGCCCCGCGCCGCGCCGGGGTCGCTCTCCAGGAGCGGCAGGTCTTGCGGCATGGGCGATGTGAAGAGGTGGTGGCTGGGGTCCCAGCGTTGGCCTTCCTCGTCCCATTCAAAGAGCGGAAACTCGACCACCCAGCAGAGAGCCAGCACGGACCGGTCGCGCAGCCCCAGCCGCTCGCCCAGTTCCAGCCGCAATTCGCTCAGGGCAGCGCCCACGACCCGGGGCTGGGCGGCGACGAACAGCAATAGGTCGCCCGGCTGCGTCTCCATCGCTTCGACGATAGTGGCTACCTCGTCCTCGGCGAGGAACTTGGCAAAGGAGGAGCGCACTTGGCCCTCTTGCCTCAATGCCAGCCAGGCCAGGCCCTTGGCTCCTTCCTGTTGCGCCAGGGCGGTCAGTTCGTCAATCTGCCGGCGGCTATAGTCGCCGCAGCCGGGAGCGCGAATCCCCTTGACCTGCCCCCCCGAGGCGGCTGTCCGGCTGAATATGCCAAAGCCGCACGCGGCCACTAGGTCAGAGACGTCCACCAATTCCATCCCAAAGCGCATGTCCGGCCGGTCGGTGCCAAAGCGGCTCATCGCTTCCCGATAGGTGAGGCGCGGGAAGGGCTTGGTGAGCAGCTTGCGGTCGGAGCAGGTCTCGACGATGCCGATCGTCATCTCCTCGACCAGGGCTAGCACGTCCTCTTGCTCGACGAAACTCATCTCCAGGTCCAGTTGCGTGAACTCGGGCTGGCGGTCGCCGCGCTGATCCTCGTCCCGGAAGCAGCGGGCGATCTGAAAATAGCGCTCGTACCCGGCGACCATCAGCAGTTGTTTGAGTTGTTGGGGAGACTGGGGCAGGGCGTAGAATTGGCCGGGATGCACGCGGCTGGGGACCAAATAGTCGCGCGCTCCCTCTGGTGTGGTCTTGAAGAGAATGGGGGTTTCGATCTCGACAAAGTCCCGCTCGTCCAAATAGTCGCGGATGTATTTTATCACCCGGTGGCGCAGGATGATGTTGCGCTGCATGCGCTGCCGTCGCAAATCCAGGTAGCGGTATTTGAGCCGCAGCGACTCGTCAACCGGCTTGTCGTCGTAGATGTAAAAGGGAGGGGTCTTGGCCGGGTTCAGTATCTTTACTCGATGCGCCAGTACCTCGATCTCCCCGGTCGGTATTTCGGGGTTGGTCAGCCCTTCCGGCCTGGCCTGGACGACGCCCGCGATCTGGAGCACGTATTCGCCGCGAGCCTGTTGCATCACTGCGTGGGCCTCTGGCGCTTCGTCGGGATTGGCCGTGACCTGCACGATGCCAGAACGGTCGCGCAGGTCCAGAAAGACGAGGCCGCCATGGTCGCGCCAACGGTTGACCCATCCTGCCAGCAGGACTTTTTGGCCCGCCTGCGCGGGCTGCAACTCGCCGCAATTGTGTGTCTTTAACATAGCCATCTCCTCCAAGGATTTGATAGGACGTCATCTTGTCCTAAAGTAAAAGCCGCCCGACGTTGGGCGGCTTTTCTTTGCAAAAGCAGGAAGCGGACGTGTCACACCGTCAGCCGCCCTGGGGGCGGACAAACGTTATCGTTATCCACGATCAGCCGAATGGTATATGTCATCATCTCGGCAAAAGTATAGCACACTTTGCAGTGGTGTCAAGCATAGCGTGGTAATGCAGGTCTGTGTTGCATCTGCCTGACTGCGCAGATCGAGATTGGTTTTGCGAGCGTGCTATTGCTGCAAGAACTTGACCGCCCCGCTCACGAGCGAGCCTTCGCCCGCGCTCTTTCCCCCCGCCGAGGGCGCGAATTTAAGAATGCGGTCGGCCAGCCGGGAGAAGGGCAGTGATTGGAGCCAGACGCGGCCGCTCCCCTGTAAGGTAGCCACGAAAAGCCCCTCGCCGCCAAAGACCATAGATTTTAGATTGCCCGCCCGCTGGATGTCATAGTTGATGGTTTTCTCAAAGGCGACGATGCAGCCGGTATCCACCATGATCTTTTGGGCGTCGAGGCGCTTCTCGACGACGGTGCCGCCAGCGTGGATAAAGACCATGCCGTCGCCGCGCAGGCGCTGCAGAATAAAGCCCTCGCCGCCGAACAGCCCGGCCCCCAATTTTCTGTTAAAGGCAATGCTCAACTCGGTGCCCAGCGCGGCGCACAGGAAGGAATCCTTCTGGCAGATCAACTCGCCGTTCGCCTCGTCCAGGTCAATGGCGATGATCGTGCCCGGGTAGGGCGCTCCGAAGGCGACGTGTCGTTTGCCTCCGCTCCCCGTATGCGAAAAGTGTGTCATAAACAACGACTCGCCCGTGACGGCCCGCTTCCCGGCGCTCACCACGGCGTCCAGGAATCCGGCCTTGGGCTTGGAGCCATCCCCCATCTTGGTCTCAAAAGTGATGTCATCCTCCATGTACATCATCATCCCCGCTTCCGCGATCACGGTCTCGCCGGGGTCCAATTCAATTTCCACGAACTGGAGGTCGTCGCCGAAAATATGATAGTCAACTTCGTGCGCTTTCATAATCATCCTCCTGAGTCTATAGTGTTATCCAGCAACATTTGCGTGATTTGCGAGCGTTACCCGCTCGTTTGCGGCTTGCCGCGCTATGCTTTTCCCATCACTGCCACTTTGCTCACCAACTGCGCGGCGGAGCGCAGGGCAAAGATCGCCACCACACCGGTCAGCGCCGTCACGACCCCGGCTGCCACAAAGACGGCTTGCACCCCGAACAGAGAGCCGAGCAGGGCGGCCAGCCCCTCGGCCAGGGCGGTGGCGGCGACGACGAGCAAGTTGACGGCCGACTGCACCCGCCCCCGCACCTCGTCGGGCGAAAGTGCCTGGGAGATCGTATCCAGCGCGCCCCGAGCCATCACGATGCACAGGCCGATGACGGCGACACTGAGCAGCACGACGGCGTAGCTGGTGGCAAAGGCGAAGGCGACGATGGCGGCGCCTCCCAGGATTAGCATCCCGCCCACTATAGTGCTGGCGGAGAGTCGGCGCGAGAGCCGGCTGACCACCACCCCGCCCATAACGGATCCCAGGCCCAGCATACTCATCGCGATCCCGTACTCCATGCCTCCGGCCCCCAATTGCGCCTCCAGATGGGGAATAGCCAGCAGTACGATGGCGCCGATCCCCAGCGTAGCGATGGACGTGATCGTCAACACCCGTCGCAAGGCCCGGTTGTGGCGGATAAAGTCTAGTCCGACCTTCATATCCTCCCAGATGGTGTTCGTCTTGCCCGCGCCCGCCTGCTCCGGCGTCGCTTCTGGAGCATTCATCACGGCGATAACTATTGCAGATATGATGAAAGTCGCGCTGTCAAAGATGATGGCCGACGGCATCCACAGTTCGACCGCTACACCGGCGATGAGCGGCCCTACGATGAGGGCGATGATATAACTGCCCTGGATCAGGCCGTTGGCCGCCAGGAGCAGGCCGGGCGGCACGATGTTGGGGATGACTGCGTTGCGCGCCGGGTAGAAAAAGACGCCCACCAAGGCCAGTCCCCCGGCCGCCAGGTAGAGAATCCAAAGATGTTGGACGTCACTCACGAGGAGGATGGAGAGGACGATCAGGCCGCGCAGCAGATCGGACCCAGCCATCGTTAGTTTGCGGTTCCAGCGGTCGGCCACGACGCCGCCCACCAGCCCAAAGATGAGCTGGGGGATGGCGATCGAGATGACGGGGATGAGTATGGCCCACGGCGATTGGGAGATGCTCGATATCAACGTGATCGCCGCGATCAGTAGACACTGGTCACCGATCTGGGAGAGCAGTTGGCCGATCCAGAGCAGCTTGAAATCGCGGTTGTGCAACAGCGCACTGAACGCCTCGTGTTGGTCAGGCGGGCGTGTGGGTGGACTCGACATACACAGGTTCCTTTGATCGGGTGCCGCGACCGCAAGTTGGTTCGTGGGGTGCACCGCAGCACCCTCCCGCTGGTCTGGAATTGGCCGCGGTAGGATCGGGGCTAGATCAATAGATTGGTTAGTTGTACCTTTTCAATAAAGTGAGGCAAGCATGTGGCGCGAGCGGATAACAGACGTTCGTGGCAAATTGCGTCTTGGCAAGTTATCAACTCGCGAACGTTGAAAGGGTGTGTTTTAGATGAGTTGAGTAGCCGCGCCTTCCATAGCGCGCGACATGGAAGGCGCGACTACTTTCAGTCGAAATGCACACCCATGTCGAAAAGGTACGGTCCGTTCCCTAGTCTGGCTTGATGGCGGCAAAGATGGCCCCGCCGATGGCGCCCATTCCAGCGCCTATGACCAGGCCCGTCAGGCAGCACATACTGCCGCCGAGAACTGCCCCGCCCACTCCGGAAAAGGTGGCAAACATTTCCGGATCTATGCCGAGCTCGATCAGTTGGCGCATCGTCTGGGGGTC
>CAYMWP010000010.1:0-58138 GCA_964393895.1 uncultured Anaerolineales bacterium
ACCTGGTGCTGTACGCCAACGTGATCCACGACGTCAACCGGGCTGCCGGGCGCAATGGCATGGGCGCCGTGATGGGATCCAAGAACCTCAAGGCTGTGGCAGTGCGGGGGACAATGGACCTGCCGGTCGCCGACCGAGATCGCGTGACTGACGTGGCAAAGTGGTTGCGACAGAACTATAAGCAGCGCATGGCGTGGGCGGCGGCCGGCATTGGGCGCGGCACGCAGGATAGCTTGATGGGCTGGGGGGCACTAGGCGCGCTCCCGACGCGCAACTTTGGCAAGGCGATGTTTGAAAATCGTCATCTGCTGAGCGGGGAGCACAACTATGAGATGTACCTCAAGGAACGTGACACCTGTCAGGCGTGCCCGGTGCGATGCAAGCAGGTCTTTGAGAACGAGTCCGATGATCCTTATCTCCGACTCGATCCCGCGTACGGAGGCGCCGAGTACGAGGCGATGGGCGCCCTTGGATCCTGCTGTGGCATAGAGGACAACCTGGCTGTGCTGAAGGCGAACGAGCTGGCCAACGCATACGGGCTGGATGTGATCTCTACAGGAATGTCTATCGCGTTCGTGATGGAATGTTTCGAAAAGGGCATCCTGACGAGCGAGGATACCGGCGGCCTGGAATATAGCTGGGGCAAGGCCGATCTTTTGCTGCACTCCGTGGAGATGATCGCCAATCGTGAGGGATTTGGCGACATTATGGCCGAGGGCACAGCACGTATGAGCGAGCGCTTCGGGCCAGGGACAAAGCCCTTTACCCTCACTATCAAAGGCCAGGAACTGCCCATGCACGAGCCGCGGCTCAAGCACGCCATGGGCATCGGCTACGCCATCTCACCTCTCGGCGCGGATCACATGATCAATATCCACGACACCGACTTTGCCAACGAGGGTTGGATGCTCGATCGGGTCAACGCGGTGCTGGAAAACAAGGTCGGCCCGCTGCCACCGGACGACCTGAGCGAGGAAAAGATGCAGATCCTTTATCACGAAGTGAACTTTATGCACTTTCAGGATTGTGCTATGAACTGCTTCTTCTACTGCTACGACTATCATCATCTGGCGGAGGCGCTCTCGGGGGTGACGGGGGAAGATTATAGCGTTCAGGACATCCTGGATGTCGGGGCGCGCGCCCATACGTTGGCGCGCTTGTTCAACCTGCGTGAGGGATTCACCGCCGCAGATGACAAGCTGCCCAAGCGCGTGATGGAACCCTTCACCGAGGGGCCGATAGCCGGCAGCGAGATCACTGAAGAAGAGCTCGACTGGTGCGTGCATCGCTACTACGAGCTCATGGGATGGGACCCACAAAGTGGGGAACCGACCGACGAGTGCCTGCGAGAGTTGGGCCTGGACGATCTATTGGCGGCCCGCGCCTAGCCCGCCCAAGTGTAGCGTGGTCTGGGGCGCAAAGGGCCCAGGGTTGTTCAGTTCTCATCGCAGCCGCACCAGGGGCCGATTTTCTGTCAGAAGTAAAGCCGGCGCTGGATATGAATCCAGCGCCGGCTGTCTTTTGTGTTTTCTCTGTGGTCTCTGTGATGAGGTGTGGGCAATCACCAGGCGAATTGGATTGACATCCAGATGAAAGGTAATATAATGGTCGAGTCCAATGCCTCTGACACTCGCATCTGTACTGAAGGAACTTGATATCCTCTCCCAATCCAGGGTGATTGCCGGGCGGGGAGGGCTTGACAATGTCATCCAATGGACCCACATCGTGGATTTCCCGGATGTCGCCCCCTGGGTGCGCAAAGGAGACCTGCTCATCACGACAGGGGTTGCCTTCAAAGACGATCCTGACGCATACCTGGGACTGATTCCCGTCCTAGCAGAAAAGGGTTTGGCAGGGATGATCGTAGCCGAGATCGTCCACATTCCCCATTCTGTGATCCGCTTGGCGGACGAGTTGGATTTCCCCATCATCACAGTACCCTGGAAAGTGCGCTTCGTTGAGTTGACTCAGGCGATTCACGAGCGCATCCTGAGAGAACAGTACACCCTCATTGACCACTCGTTTCACATACACAAAGTGCTCACAGACCTAGTTCTGGCGGGGAAAGGGCTTGATGACCTGGCGAGAACCCTGGCAAACCTCCTGGAACGCTCCGTCACCATAGAGGACAGCTCCCTGGTGATGCTTGCCCATGCATCCGTCGGCCCTATTGACGAGATGCGGAGGAGGAGTATCGCTCAGGGAAGAACACCCGAGGAGATGGCAGCTTATCTACATTCTGAAGGCGTATTCGAGAACCTGCGCCGAGATCCACGGCCACAGCGAGTGCCCAGCGTGCCAGAGATGGGAATGACGCTCGAAAGGATCATCGCCCCAATCCTCGTCGGCACAGAACTTTACGGCTATGCCTGGATCATCGCCGGGAAGAGTCAACTGCAAGAACTGGATTTTCTGGCGATAGAGCGTGCTGCTACAGTGGCCGCCCTGATCCTCTCCCGTGAGGAGGCGATCTACGAGGCTGAGCAGCGCGTCAAGTACACGCTTTTGGACAACCTGCTGGAGATGGATCCTTACCACGACCTGGACGATCTGCAAAGAACCCTGGCGCGCATGGGGTTTCGAGGAGAGTACCAGGTGATGAGTCTGCAAGAGATTTCTGCCAGGCCTCCAAGGCCCAATAGACTGGCGACCTTTCTCGACCGTGAACTCCAAGTGAACGGAACCAAGTCTGTGGTGGTGCAGAGAGGACAGAGGTTCATAATCCTATATGGAACGCGGGGCAGTCGGTCGGGATCGGACCTGGCCCACGCGATTATGGATGCTGCTTCCAGAAGCGGTTTATCGCTACTCATTGGCTTGGGGACCCCCTCGCGTGACGCTGCGCGCGTACGGCGATGTTACCAAGAAGCAGTCGAAGCGCTCCAACTGGGCGAAAAGCTCTCAGACGGGCACCCTGGCATCTGGCCATTCCAGGACCTGGGGGTGCTACACTGGATGGGCACCCTGCCGCCCGAGATTCTTTCGGCCAGTCGTTTCCATCGCATCGTGCACGAAATGGCCGATCGAGACCGAGAAAAGGGAACGGATTGTCTGCGCACTCTAGAAGTTTTTCTGGACCGTCACGGTAATCAACGCCAGGCAGCCCAAGAACTCTACATCCATCGTAATACCCTACGACAGCGCCTCGCCAGTATCCAAGAGACCTGGTCCCTCGACCTCAAAGACCCATTGACACTGCTAAACTTGCATCTCGTGATCAAGGATTGGCATCTGAATCGCGCTGGATAGCGCCCACAACCCTTGTAGCGTCCTTCATGCGGCAATAAACAGATATTGACGGTATTTTGGGCCTTTCGAAAAAGCTGTTTCTTGGCAAGTGTGCACAATGCACATTCCTCCTGGGCTTGGGGTTATACATTTCACCGTTTACAGGCCCGTCTCTACCTGGTATACTAGATACTGCTCAGCCTCTCTGGCTGAGACTCGTGTAGGGTCCGAGGTCTTTGACAACCGTTTCGCCCACTGCAAATGTTTAAAACGGCCAATGTTTTGCGCTCGAATAAGCTGCAATGAGACCTCGGAGGTCTAAATAGCTGCCAAGACGGTGAGTCGAGCAGTGAGCAAACTCGATAGAACAGAACAAGGAGGTTACCATGGCTAAGGACAATCTGCTGGAAGAACTACGGAACATCATTATGGAAGGCGACGAAGAGGGAGCCAAGAAAGCGGCTCAAGAGTGGTTGGAGGCTGGCGGAGACCCGATGGAGGCAGTGGAGCAAGGCTTGCGCCAGGCTCTGCGCACCACTGGCGAAAAGTTTGAACGGCTGGAGGTCTTTTTGCCCGAGATGATGATGGCCGCCGACGCCGGCAACGCAGTGATGGAGGTGCTCGAGCCGGCCGTCAGGGAGAGCGGTCGAGAAGCCGAGTCATCGGGCACGGTGGTGATCGGCACGGCCAAGGGCGACATTCACACCATCGGCAAGAACATCGTGGGCATGTTGCTCCGGCTGGCCGGGTTCGAGGTGCACGACCTGGGAGAAGACGTGGCCGCCACCACCTTCCTCGAGGAGGCCAGGAAACTCGACGCCGACGTCATCGCCATATCCGCTCTGATGACGTCCACAATGCCCGGTCAGCGGGACGTGGTCAATATCCTGAACGACGTGAGAGAGCGGGAGGACTATTTTGTCCTCGTCGGCGGCGCGCCGACCACCCAGGAATGGGCCGACCAGATCGGGGCCGATGGGTACAGCGAGACGGCCGCCGGCGCGGTGGAGTTGGCTCGCAACCTGATGAGCAAGTGACGGAGGACGGTGGAAAATGATTAGCTTTTTCGAGATAGTCAAACGAGCGCTGAACGGCCCATACTACGCCGAACAAGATTTCGCCATGAAGGTCGTGGTGCCCAAACTCCGCGAGGTGGTGGCCAAGTACGATATCCGCTACGACGCGGAGAACCCGGTCCCTGATGACGACAAACTGGCGGACGACGTGTTCCAGGCCGGGCTAGAGTTGTATACCGCGACCGGCACCTACTGCACAGACACCAGCCGGGTGATCCGCTTCACCAAAGAAGAGATTCTGGAGGGGTTGAGGGACGCCCCCGCCGCGCCGGTCTATGGCGAGGGAGCCGACGAAAAGACGATGGTCGCCCGCCGGCCGGAGAGCGACGACCCGCCCTGGTGTTTCGTGGGAGCGGGCGGCGGGTCTGCCTCCTGTGAAGACGTATACGTCAGATTGGTGGAAGGGTATGGACGCAATCCATTGGCCAATTCGATCACCTGTCCTAACCTGACCGAGATCGGCGGCGTGACGGTCCAGGCTGGCTCACCTCTGGAGATCATGGCCTGCATCCGGTCGGTGGTGCTGGGGCGCGAGGGGTTGCGCCGGGCACAGCGGCCGGGTCTGCCGATTATGAACTCGATCGCCACGGCGGTGTCGGATGCTGGCAAGATCGCCGGCAGCCAGTTTGGGCTACGGGACTCTGATGGCTGGCTAATTGGCTCTACAGCCCCACTCCAGGTCCCCTTTGAACGGTTGAACGAGGTGGCCTACGTGCTCGCCCGGGGAGGACTGGTGGTGGGCGAGAGCGGGCCGATCATGGGCGGCTACGCCGGCGGTCCGGCGGGTGTGGCCGTGATCAACGTCGCTTATCATCTACAGACCCTACTGGTCTTGAGGGCCAGCTCTCACCTGACCTTTCCCATAGACCTGAGATATGGCTGTAACACCAGTCTCGAGATCATGTGGCCCTTTAGCATCAGTTCGCAAGCCATCAGTCGCAACAGCCACCTGCCCCTGCTGAATTTGAGCTACGTGGCCGCCGGGCCGATGACCGAAATGTGCCTGTACGAGATTGCCGCCGCGATAGTGAATCGCGTGCCTTCCGGCGGCTCGATCGAGTTTGGTGGGGTGACCAAGGCGGTAGCCGTTGACCACTTTACGCCGTTGGAGCCTAGATTTGCCTCCGAAGTGGCCCACGCCGCGGCCGGTATGACCCGGGCGGAGGCGAACGAAATAGTCAAAAAGCTGCTGCCCAAGTACGTGGACCAACTGCCCAACCCACCCAAGGGAAAGAGATTCCAAGAGTGTTATGACTGGGGTTCGATAGAGCCCTGCCAGGAATACGTTGACCTATATGGTCGGATCAAAGAGGAACTAACCGGCTACGGCTTGAGGTTCAAGTAGTGGAAGGAGCGGGAAAATGATAAACTTTTTCGAGATCGTCAAACGAGCACTGAACGGCCCTTACTATAGCGAAAAAGATTTCGACATGCAGGTCATGGTCCCCAAAATCAGGGAGATCGTGAAAAAGTACGACATTCGCTACGATCCAGAAACCCCTATCCCCAACGATGACAAACTGGCGGATGACGTCTTTCAGGCCGGATTAGAGCTCTTCTCTGAAGTTGGCACCTACTGCACAGACACCAGCCGGGTGATCCGCTTCACCAGAGAGGAGATCTTGGAGGGCTTGAGAGATGCCCCCGCCGCGCCCGTCTTTGGCGAAGGAAGTGACAGGAAGACATTGGTCGGCCGCCGGCCGGAGAGCACCGTCCCGCCCTGGTGTTTCGTGGGGGCGGGCGGTGCGACGTGCAGCAACCCAGACGTATACGTCAGACTGGTGGAAGGGTACGGGCGCAATCCCTTGGCCGACTCGATCACCACCCCCAACCTGGCCACGATCGGCGGCGCGAACGTCCAGGCTGGCTCGCCTCTGGAGCTTTTGGCCTGCATCCGGGCGGCGGTATTGGGACGCGAGGGCCTGCGCCGGGCACAGCGACCGGGGCTGCCGATCATGAACTCGATCTCTACGGCGGTGACCGCCGCAGCCAAGATCGCCGGCAGCCAGTTCGGACTGCGTGATTCCGATGGTTGGCTCATCGGCTCAATAGCCGAGCTAAAGATCTCTTTCGAGCGTTTGAACGAGGTCGCCTACGTGCTCGCCCGGGGCGGGCAGATCGTGGGCGAAAGCGGCACGCTCCTGGGCGGCTACGCCGGCGGGCCAGAGGGTGTGGCTGTGGTGAAGGTGGCCTATCACTTGCAGACCATACTGGTCCTGAGGGCCAGCGCTCACCTGACCTTCCCCATGCATCTGCGCGGGTGGAACACGAATCAACTGTTGCTGTGGCCCCACAGTATCGGCACGCAAGCCATCAGTCGCAACAGCCCCCTGCCCCTCTTCCACTACACCTATTGCGGCGCCGGCCCAATGACCGAGATGAACCTGTACGAGATCGCTACGGGAGTGATGACGGGCATAGTCTCCGGCGGCTCGATAGAGTTCGGTGGGGTAGGGGCTGCCAGAAATATCGATCACCTCACACCGATGGAACCCAGATTCGCCTCCGAAGTTGCCCACGCCACCGTGGGGATGAGCCGGGCCGAGTGCAACGAGATAGCCAAAACACTGTTGGCCAAATACGAGGACAAGCTGCTCGATCCGCCCAAGGGAACCAGGTTCCAGGAGTGTTACGACTGGGACTCGATAGAGCCTTGCGAGGAATACGTCGAGCTGTACGGCAGAATCAAGGAGGAGTTGGCAGGCTACGGCCTAAAGTTCAAATGAGAAAAGGAGGGGCCGATAAATCTCACACAAACAAAATCAAACATTCCCAATCAGGTAATAGTCAAGACCAACAAATCAAATTAAATAAGGAGGTTACCATGACTAAGGACAATCTGCTGGAAGAACTACGGAACATCATTATGGAAGGCGACGAAGAGGGAGCCAAGAAAGCGGCTCAAGAGTGGTTGGAGGCTGGCGGAGACCCGATGGAGGCAGTGGAGCAAGGCTTGCGCCAGGCTCTGCGCACCACTGGCGAAAAGTTTGAACGGCTGGAGGTCTTTTTGCCCGAGATGATGATGGCCGCCGACGCCGGCAACGCAGTGATGGAGGTGCTCGAGCCGGCCGTCAGGGAGAGCGGTCGAGAAGCCGAGTCATCGGGCACGGTGGTGATCGGCACGGCCAAGGGCGACATTCACACCATCGGCAAGAACATCGTGGGCATGTTGCTCCGGCTGGCCGGGTTCGAGGTGCACGACCTGGGAGAAGACGTGGCCGCCACCACCTTCCTCGAGGAGGCCAGGAAACTCGACGCCGACGTCATCGCCATATCCGCTCTGATGACGTCCACAATGCCCGGTCAGCGGGACGTGGTCAATATCCTGAACGACGTGAGAGAGCGGGAGGACTATTTTGTCCTCGTCGGCGGCGCGCCGACCACCCAGGAATGGGCCGACCAGATCGGGGCCGATGGGTACAGCGAGACGGCCGCCGGCGCGGTGGAGTTGGCTCGCAACCTGATGAGCAAGTGACGGAGGACGGTGGAAAATGATTAGCTTTTTCGAGATAGTCAAACGAGCGCTGAACGGCCCATACTACGCCGAACAAGATTTCGCCATGAAGGTCGTGGTGCCCAAACTCCGCGAGGTGGTGGCCAAGTACGACATCCGCTACGATCCGGAAACCCCCGTCCCCGACGACGACAAGTTGGCGGACGACGTGTTCCAGGCCGGGCTGGAGCTTTGCGCCGAGGCCGGCTGCTACTGCACATCCACCAGCCGGGTGATTCCTTTCACCAAAGAAGAGATTCTGGAGGGGTTGAGGGACGCCCCTGCCGCGCCGGTCTTTGGCGAGGGGGCCGACGAAAAGACGATGGTCGCCCGCCGGCCGGAGAGCGACGACCCGCCCTACTGTTTCCTGGGAGCGGGCGGTGGCATTGCCACCACCGAAGACGTATACGTCAGAATAGTGGAAGGTTACGGGCGCAACCCGCTGATCAACTCGGTCACGTGCCCCACGATCACCCTGATCAACGGTATGACGGTGCAGGCTGGTTCGCCTCTCGAGCTTTTGGCCTGCATCCGGTCGGTGGTGCTGGGGCGCGAGGCTCTGCGCCGGGCGCAACGGCCGGGCTTGCCGATCATGAACTCGATCGCCACGGCGGTGACTGACGCCGGCAAGATCACCGGCAGTGCGTTCGGACTGCGCAATTCCGACGCCTGGGTGATCGGCTTTATGGCCCCGCTTCAGGTGAACTTTGAGCGGTTGAACGAGGTCGCCTACGTCCGCGCCCGAGGGGGGCAGATCGTGGGCGAGAGCGGGCCGATCATGGGCGGCTACGCCGGCGGGCCGGCGGGTGTGGCCGTGATCAACGTGGCCTATCACCTGCTGTCCATACTGGTCTTGAGGGCCGCGGCTCACCTGACCTTCCCCATGGATTTCAGATACGGCTGCAACACCAGCCTCGAGATAATGTGGCCCATCAGCATCAGCACGCAGGCCATCTGCCGCAACAGCCACCTGCCGATGATGAACCTGACCTACGTGGGTGCCGGCCCAATGACCGAGATGTGCCTGTACGAGATAGCCACCTCGTTGGTGAATCGTGTGGCCTCAGGTGGCGGCATTGAGTTCGGTGGGGTAGCCAAGGCGATCAATCTCGACCACTTTACACCGTTGGAGCCCAAGTTTGCCTCCGAAGTGGCCCACGCCGTGGCCGGTATGACCCGGGCGGAGGCTAACGAGATCGTCAAAAAGCTGCTGCCCAAGTATACGGACAAGTTACCCAACCCGCCCAAGGGAAAGAGGTTCCAGGAAGCCTACGACTGGGATTCAATCGAGCCTTGCCAGGAGTACCTCGACCTGTACGGCAAGGTCAAGGAGGAACTGATGGGCTATGGCTTGAGGTTCAAGTAGTGGAGGGAGCAGAAAAATGATAGACTTTTTCGAGATTGTCAAACGGTCGTTGAACGGCCCTTACTATGCCGAAAAGGACTTTGACCTGAAGGTCATGGTCCCTAAACTCCGGGAGGTGGTGAAAAAGTACGACATCCGCTACGACCCCGATGACCCCATCCCCAACGACGACAAACTGGCGGATGATGTGTTCCAGGCCGCGCTGGAGCTGTGTATCGAGACCGGCTGCTACTGCACAGACACCAGCCGGGTGATCCAATTCACCGCAGAAGAGGTTATGGAAGCCTTGCGGGACGCTCCCGCCGATCCGGTGTTTGGCGAGGGCAGCGATAGAAAAGCAATGCTCGCCCGCCGGCCAGAGAGCGACATCCCGCCCTGGTGTTTCGTGGGAGCGGGCGGCGCGACGTGCAGTAACGAGGACGTGTACGTCAGGCTGGTGGAAGGGTATGGGCGCAATCCGCTGGCCGATTCCATCACCTGCCCAAACATAGCCACGATCAATGGCATGCGGACCCAGGCCGGCTCGCCTTTGGAACTGTTGGCCTGCATCCGGTCGGTGGTGCTGGGGCGCGAGGGCTTGCGCCGGGCGCAGCGACCGGGGCTGCCGATCATGAACTCGATCTCCACGGCGGTGACCGACGCGGGCAAGATCACCGGCAGTCAGTTTGGACTGCGGGATTCTGACTGTTGGGTCGTTGGCTTTGCGGCCGAGTTCAAGGTCTCCTTTGAACGTTTGAACGAGGTCGCCTACATACTCGCCAGGGGCGGGCAGATCATGGGCGAAAGCGGCCCGATCCTGGGCGGCTACGCCGGCGGGCCAGAGGGAGTAGCCGTGGTCAGCACAGCCTACCACATTCACTCCATCCTGGTTCTGCGGGCCGCCGCTCACTTGACATTCCCCATGGATCTTCGAGGGTGGACTACCAGTCAGCAATTGCTGTGGACTCAGAGCCTCGCCACTCAGGCCATCAATCGCAACAGCCATATGCCCCATCTCTGGTACACCTACTGCGCAGCCGGCCCAATGACCGAGATGAACTTTTACGAGATCGCCGCCGGCAACATAACGGGCGTGGTCTCGGGAGGGAACATTGAGTTTGGCGGCGTGGGGGCGGCCAAGAACATTGATCACCTCACCCCAATGCAGCCCCGGTTCGCATCCGAAGTGGCCCACGCCGCGGCAGGCATGAGCCGGGCCGAGGCCAACGGAATTGTCAAAAAGCTGCTGGCCAAGTACGAGGACAAACTGACTGACGCGCCCAAGGGCGTCAAGTTCCAGGATTGCTACGATTGGGGTTCGATAGAACCTCATCAGGAATACGTCGATCTGTACAACAGGATCAAGGAAGAGTTAACGGGCTACGGCCTAAAGTTCAAGTAATCAGTAGCCAGTAAACAGTAGTCAGTAAACAGTAGTCAGTAAACAGTAGTCAGATGTCAGTAGTCAGTAGCCGGATGTCTGACTACTGACAACTGACATCTGGCTACTGACAACTGACTACTGACATCTGACATCTGACTACTGACCAAGGAGCAAACCTATGACAAGCGAAGAGATCGTCAATCTAAACCGCGAGCACGTGTTCTTCTCGTGGTCTACACAAAGCCAGGTCAACCCTATCCCCGTCGTCCGTAGTGAAGGGGTCTACTTCTGGGATGCGGACGGCAAGCGCTACCTGGACTTTTCATCGCAGCTTATGAACGTGAACATCGGCCACGGCAATCAAAAGGTCATCAAAGCCATCCAGGAGCAAGTGGCCAAGTTTCAGTACATCTACCCAGGCACCGCCACCGAGCCAAAGGGCCGACTGGGCCAACTGCTGGCCGAGATCACGCCCGGCGATCTGTACAAGACGTTCTTCACGTTGGGTGGGGCCGAGGCGAACGAGAACGCGATCAAGTTTGCACGCCTCTACACCGGGCGACACAAGATCATCACCCGCTACCGCTCCTACCACGGAGCGACGGCCGGCGCGATGGCGCTCTCCGGCGACCCGCGCCGCCTGCCGGTGGAGCCGCTCATCTCTGGCGTGGTCCACGTGCAGGACCCCTATTGCTACCGTTGCCCCTTTGGCTGGACGCTAGAGACCTGCCACCGGGAGTGCATTGACCACGTGGAGCAGGTCATCAAGTTCGAGGGACCGGAGAACGTGGCGGCGGTCCTTCTGGAGGGTGTTACCGGCACCAGCGGCCTCATGATCCCCCCCGACGAGTACTGGCCGCGTATGCGCGAGATCTGCGACAAGTACGACATCCTGCTCATGGACGATGAGGTGATGAGCGGTTTTGGGCGTACCGGCGAATGGTTCGGCGTGGATCACTGGGGTGTGGCGCCGGACATTATGACGATGGCCAAGGGCATCACCTCTGGCTACGTGCCACTGGGCGCTGTGACCGTCTCCAAGTCTATCGCCGATCATTTTAGCGACAGGCCACTCCCCCTGGGCCTGACCTACTCCGGTCACCCGGTGTGCATGGCGGCCGGCGTCGCCGCAATTGAGGTCTACAGGGAAGAAAAGCTGGTAGAGAACGCTAAAGCGATGGGCGTAATCCTCAAAGAGGGGCTAGAGGAACTGAAAGCCAAACACCCCAGCGTGGGCGACGTGCGCTGCATCGGCCTGTTCTCCGTCATCGAACTGGTAAAAGACAAAGAGACAAAAGAGCCACTGGCCCCCTGGAACGCCAAACCGCACGAAATGGGCGTCATGGCCAAGGTGCCGGGCGCGATCCGAGAGCGGGGGATGTTCACCTTCTCCAAGTGGAACTGGATCTTTGTGGTTCCACCGTTGAGCATCAACGAGACAGAGCTATGCGATGGTCTAGGCATCCTCGACGAGGTGCTGAACATAACCGATGGAGGATGATAGTAGGATGAGTGGAAATTGGAACAAGTTCCTCTCCGTCAATCTTGGCACAGGCGAGATCTCAATCGAAGAGCCGGGCGAAGAACTATATCGCGGCTTCCTCGGAGGCTATGGTCTCGGAGCCCGGGTCATCTACTCACGGCAAAAGCCTGGGGTTGACCCGCTGGGACCGGACAACACCCTCGGTTTCACGACCGGCGTCCTGGTCGGTGCTCCGGTGGTGGGAGCGACCCGCTTTACGGTGTGCGGCAAATCCCCCCTGACGGGTACCTGGGGTGACGCCAACAGCGGGGGGCACTTTGCCACGGCCCTGAAGAAATCCGGGTTCGACGCCATCTTTTTCAGCGGCGCATCTGATGAACCGGTGTTTCTCTACATCGAGGATGGCGAGGTAGAACTGCGAGACGCAGCAGACCTCTGGGGCAAGGATACTGTCGAGACAGAAGATGCACTGAAAGAGGAGTTTGGGCAGGATACCCAGGTGGCCTGTATCGGCCCGGCGGGAGAAAATCTGGCCCGTATCGCCGCCATCATCCACGACCGGGGACGCGCTGCCGGACGCTCGGGGTTGGGGACCGTCATGGGCTCCAAACGGCTCAAGGCCATCGCCGTGCGCGGAACGCTTTCCGTGCCTCTGGCGGACGAGGACAGGGCCAAGGAGTTGAGAACGACGTGTATGCGAGTCATCAATGCGGATGAAGGCGCGGCCCGCTTCCGCAAGTACGGCACGATCAGTCACGTGGCGAGTTCCACTTTCAGCGGCGACTCTCCGGTGAAGAACTGGACCGGCGTCGGCCTGGAACATTTTCCAACGGCGGAAGCGATCAGTGACGACAACGTCCTCAAGCACGAGGTTAAAAAGTATGCCTGCTACCGCTGTCCGATCGCGTGCGGCGGCGTCTACCGGGTCGAGAGTGGTCCCTATGCCGTGGATCACAGTCTCAAGCCCGAGTACGAGACCTGCGCCATGTTCGGCAGCAACCTGCTCAACGACAACCTGGAATCCATCATCAAGGCGAACGACATCTGCAACCGGTATGGCCTGGATACGATTTCGACGGCGGCAACGGTAGCCTTTGCCATCGAATGTTACGAGAACGGACTGATCACCAAGGAGGATACCGGTGGCCTGGAGTTGGCGTGGGGCGACCACGCGGCAATCGTGCGGTTGACAGAGATGATTGCCAGGAGAGAGGGTGTCGGCGACCTGCTGGCGGAGGGAAGCAAGATCGCCGGGGAGAGAATAGGTGGGAGGGCATCAGAATACGCCGTTCACGCCGGCGGACAGGAGTTGGCGGCTCACGACCCACGCTTTGCGCCCACCTTTGCCGTGAACGCCGTGGCTGATGCGACTCCTGGACGCCACACGCAGATGGGGCTATCTTGGTTCGAGATGGGGGCCGGGATGAAGGGAATGGACATCCCAGACCTGGACAAGTACGCGGTTGAGGGCAAGGGTGAGCTTAACGCCAGGTTGCTAAACGTGATGAACGCCGTCCTCTCTATGGGTGTGTGTTTGTTCGTCTACGGAAGCAGGGTGGAAGTGCCCATGTGGCCCGAGATCGTCCAGGCGGTGACCGGGTGGGACTGCTCGTTGGAGGAACTGGAGAGGACGGGCGCTCGGATTGGGGCGATCCGCCAGGCATTCAACGTCCGGGAAGGGGTGCGCGTGGCCGACGTTCCCATCTCCGGCCGGGCGACGGGCCACCCACCTCTGGAGAGCGGGCCGCTTGCGGATGTGGTCATTGATATGGAGACCAGAAAGCGGGATCTTTACAAAGCACGCGGGTGGGATCCGGAGACGGGCTGGCCCCTGAAGGAGACGCTGGTCGACCTGGGTCTGGAGGACGTCGCCAAGGATCTGTATGGCGGGACCGAATAACGGACACCCGTACGGCGAGCGGGAGCAGGGAATCTGGGTACGCGTTCACCTATTTGAGACACTGCGGGGGCGGGTGGGACGGGCGCAGATAGAGGTGACGCTACAGCCGGGCACGACTCTGGAGGGCCTGTTTCACCACATGGCCGCAGAGGTAGATGAAGGATTTATGGACATTCTTGTCCGCCCTCCGGGGGAGCCCAGCATCTGCGTGGTGATCCTGAATGGCCGCACGCTGCGGTTCCCCCGCGACCTGCAGCGTGAGCTTGAGGCAGGAGACGAGCTACACCTGATCCCCCCCATCGCCGGTGGATAAGGGTTGTGGTGGACCCTGAACTGGACAAGGCGTATTTTGAAAAGGACCAACTGTCTGCCCGGGTAGAGATCGGCACGGAAAGAGGCACGTTCGAGAGGTTTGTGGACGTTCCAACAGGTGATCCTCGCAATCCTCTGACCACTGAGGAAATAGAGGCCAAATTCAGGAACCAGGCGGCCTATGTCTTGGAGGAGGTCGAGATTGATCAGGTGATCGAAAAGATATACGATTTCGAGAACCTCGAGACCGTATCGGATCTTGTGTCATCGCTTGGGGGGTAGTGTCAGCGGTCGAGCCACCGAGGATGGGATATGGAATCACACTATGGATTCGAAGGCTATGGATGCGGTCTGTGCCAGACAAGAGTTCCGTGTGAATCCAGGATACCGGAAGGGGGATGAACATGATTGGAAGTCACCTGTTGCAATTGCTGGCGGCCCGTGCCGAGTCGGGCAACCCGCTCAGGGTGGGACTGATCGGGGCGGGCAGATTTGGAACAATGTTCCTGAGCCAGGCCCGTCGCGTGCAGGGCTTGCACGTGTTGGGGATAGCCGACCTGTCGCTGGAGCGAACCCGAGACGCGCTGTCTCGTGCCGGGTGGCCAGCGGAGCAGTTTGCGGCGGGCGGTGTGACCCAGGCCCTCGAAACCGGGGCCACCTATCTCACCGACGACGGCGCGTCGCTCATCCAGGCCGATGGTCTGGAGGTCGTGATTGAGGCGACGGGCAACCCGGTCGCAGGCATCCGGTATGCGCTACAGGCGATTGAGAACGGCCGGCACGTGGTCATGGTCAACGTGGAGGCGGATGTACTGGCCGGTCCGCTCCTGGCCGAACGCGCGGCTGCCGCGGGTGTGGTCTACAGCCTGGCCTACGGCGACCAGCCAGCCTTGATCTGCGAACTGGTCGAGTGGGCCTACTCGAATGGATTTGAGGTTGTCTGCGCAGGCAAAGGGGCCCGGTATCTGCCCGTCTACCACACCTCTACCCCCGATACCGTGTGGGAGTACTATGGCTTCAGCCCGGACAAGGTCGCACGGGACGGCCTATCCGCCCAGATGTACAACTCGTTTCTAGATGGCACCAAGTCGGCCATCGAGATGGCGGCCGTGGCGAACGCCACCGGCCTGGTGCCCCAACCGGAGGGGTTGCTCTTTCCACCCTGTGGGGTAAACGATCTGCCGCACGTCTGCCGGCCTCGCAGCGATGGCGGCCAGCTTGCCCACGCGGGGACGGTTGAGGTCGTCTCCAGCCTGGAGCGGGATGGGCGCCCCGTATACGGCGACTTGCGTCATGGAGTCTTTGTCACGCTCAAAGCGTCGAGTAACTATGTCAAGCGCTGTTTCGCCGAATACCTGCCGACCGATTCCACCGGCTGGTATGCGGCCATGGTCCGGCCCTACCACCTGGTTGGCCTAGAGCTGACCACGAGCGTGCTAAAGGCAGGGCTGCGGGGTGAGGCCACGGGGTTCCCCGTCGGCTTTAGGGCCGACGTCGTCGCCACAGCCAAGAAGCACCTGGCCGCGGGCAGCCTGCTGGACGGGGAGGGTGGATTCGCCGTCTATGGCGCGCTGATGCCCGCCGAGGATGCCCTAAAGGCCGGGGCGCTGCCCGTAGGCCTGGCGCACAACCTGAGGCTAAAGAACGAGGTGGCGGCCGGTCAACCCGTTCGCTGGACCGACGTCGCGTACGATGAAGCGAACCCAGTGGTGCGCTTCCGCCGGGAGATGGAGCAGCATATGGGGAACGATCTTGGACTGTAGCTACACAGAATCTAGCCGCATCACTTTACTACCTCGACTACGAGCCGAATGTAACATTGTCGAACTACATAGAGAACGCAACAACAGGAGAGAGTCGTGACGGAGAAACGATTGCTTTACCTATCCCAGGCTGACGTGGAGTATGTGGGCCTGACGATGATGGAGATTATCGAGTTGCTGGAGACCGCGTTCCGCGAGAAAGGGGAGGGACGCGTCGAGATGCCCCCAAAGCCAGGCATTCATCCTGGCGAGGGAGACAATTTCATCCACGCTATGCCGGCCTACATCCCGGCCATGAACTCGGCGGGTGTCAAGTGGGTGAGCGGCTTTCCCGAGAACTATAAGCAGGGCTTGCCCTACATCACCGGCCTGCTCATCCTCAACGATCCAGCGACCGGGGTGCCCATCTCTGTGATGGACTGCATCTGGATCACAGCGAAACGCACCGCTGCGGCCACCGCTGTCGCCGCGCGGCGGTTGGCACGTCCTGAATCGTCGGTTGTTGGCGTACTGGGCTGTGGTGTCCAGGGGAAGACGAACACCGAGGCCCTGAACGTCCTCTTCCCACTGGAAAAGGTGATGGCCTACGACGTGAACCCTGGAGCGGTCCACAGCTTTGTCGAGGAAATCTCGTCCCGCTTTGACCTGACCGTCGTGCCGGCGGACACCCCGAAACAGGCCGTGACCGGCTGTGATCTCGTCGTGACCGCGGGACCGATCCTGAAAAAGCCCCACCGCACCATCCAGCCAGGCTGGCTGGGCGAGGGAGCTTTTGCCTCGCTGGTGGACTTTGACTCTTACTGGCACCCCGATGCCATAAAGGAGGTGACCAAGTTCTGCACCGACGACGTGCCGCAACTGCGCCACTACCAGGAGGTCGGCTATTTCCAGGACATTCCGGCGATCTATGCTGACCTGGGCGAGCTGGTCGCCGGGAAAAAGCCAGGGCGCGAGAGTCCCACAGAACGGACGATAGCCTGCAATCTGGGTTTGGCTATGGATGACATGGCGGTCGCTCCCACGATCTACCGGCGGGCCGTGGAAAAAAAGATCGGCACTTGGCTGCCGCTATAGGTCCCCGAAAAGCCAAAAGGAGAGAATCAATGTTCTGCCCCGAATTGGAGTTTAGGCCGCGGCTGTCTGTGATCAACGATGATCAGATTCAAAACATACATCAGGCTACCTTGGAGGTATTGGAGCGTACCGGCGTTCAAATCACATACCCGCCAGCGCTAAAATTGCTGGACGGCGCTGGAGCGCGTGTAGACAGCAACCGGGTCCGTTTCCCCGCTTGGTTGGTCGAGGACTCTATCCGCAAAGCCCCATCTCGCGTGGTGCTTGGCAACCGCAGCGGAGAACGGCAGGTGTTCCTGGAGGGGGACAAGTACTGCTTTGGCCCCAGCCTGGACTGTGTGGACTATTTGGATCCCCTCACGGACGAGCGCACCCGCTTTGTCAGCGATAATTGTCGCGTGACCGCCACCGTCGCCGATGCTCTGCCCAACTTTACCTGGGTGATGACCATCGGGATGGCCGACGATGTCCCCGCCGACGTCGCCGACCGCGTGATCGCCAAACAGGTGTTCACCTACACGGAAAAACCGTTGGTGTTCTGCTGCAAGGACGTCAACAGCGTCCGCGATATCTACGAGATGGCGCTGCTGATCGCGGGCAGCGAAGAGTCTTTCCAGCAAGCGCCGACGATTGTCCATTACTCTGAACCGATCTCGCCGCTGCTGTACTATGATCTGGCTGCGGAAAAGATCATCTACTGCGCCGAAAAGGGCATCCCATTGATCAACTTTCCCGCGCCGCAGGGTGGCAGCACGGCTCCTATGACGGGTGCTGGACAGATCGTGCAGGCTAGCGCGGAGTCGTTGAGCGGTCTGGTGCTCGCACAAGTGACCCGCCCAGGTGCCCCCTTCATCTATGGCGCTTTTGCCACCGTGATGGATATGAAGACGACCGTCTTTTCCTACGGTGCGCCAGAGATGAGCCTGATGGTCGCGGCCATGGCCCAGATGGCCCAGCACTACCGGCTGCCCTTCTTTGGCACCGCCGGCTGCTCCGACGCCAAGTTCCCCGACGCGCAGGCCGCCGCCGAAGTCGCTTTCTCCTGCCTCGCCTCCGCGCTCGTCGGGGCCAACCTGATCCACGACGCCGGAAGCTGGCTGGACCACGGCTCCCTGGCTTCGCCGGCCTTTATGGTGCTGGTCAACGAGATACTCTACATGGTGAACCAGTTTATGCGCGGCCTGCCCGTGAACGACGACACGTTGGCGCTCAATATGATCGACAGAATTGGGCCAGGTGGGCATTACCTGTACGAGGACCACACCTTGAAGCACTTTAAGGAGGTGTGGTACTCTGACCTTTTCGACCGTTCGATCTATCAGTCGTGGCTTGAACAGGGCGCGAAACGTTTTGAGGAGAGGCTCCGGGACAAGACCGAGCAGGTGATGGCACATCAGCCTGCGCCCCTGCCTGAGGACGTTCGCCAAGAGCTGGAAGGGATGGCCCAACACTGGGAATAGCGGGTACCAATCGCCACTCTGGACAAGGAGACGGGAAATGAAGATCACAAGTGTCAAAGTCACCCCGGTAAACATCCCCCTAGAAATGCCCTTCCTCTGGGCAGCGGGGCTCTATCCAGGCACGTCCAAGACGGTCATCGAAGTACAGACGGATGATGGAATCGTGGGCCTGGGGGAGGCACCCTCGTCCCACCTGGCGCCCGCCGTCCAGAGTCTCGCACCTCGGCTGATCGGCAAGGATCCCCTGGACATTGCCGAGATCGAGAGCCTGTGTGTGCCCCCCTGGCAGATCGTGCAAAACACCGACGACAGCTCGTCTGTCACAGCCTTTGGCGGGCTGGAAATCGCCCTGTGGGACATCCGTGGCAAAGTATGGAATCAACCCCTGTACAAGCTGCTGGGCGGCGCAGTGCGCACAGAGATCCCGTTCACCGAGTACTTTGCGTTTCGGATGAACAAGGATGGGTCCAATAGGCAACTCGACTCCCAGGTCATCGTTGACTACTGCCTGAGAATGCGCGAGGAGCACGGTTCGACGTTCTTTGAGGGCAAGTTGATCCAGGGGGATCCACAACTGGAGATCAATACGGTGCGCGCTATGCGGGAGGCCCTGGGAGCGGAGGCGATGATCCGCCTGGACTCGAATATGCAGTGGTCGCTGACGACGGCCCGTCACGTCCTGCGCGAGATCGAACCCTACAATATCCGGAACTATGAGGACCCGGTGGCGACGTTCGAAGAGATGGCTGCCCTGCGCCAGCATTCGACCATTCCGTTTTCCTCCCACGTGCCGGATATCCGGCGGGCGGTGGCGCTGGGCGTGCCAGATACCATCGTCACCAATTTTGCCGTGTTAGGCGGCATCAACCGGGCGATCCGGTTCATCGGCGCTTGTGAGGCGATGGGCGTCGGTTTCTGGTGTTACAGTGGAGACGCGGGTATCTGCACGGCTGCTTACCTGCACGTCAAAGCGGCAATGCCCTGGATAACCGAGCCCAGCCAATCGTTGCTGCGGTGGCAGATTGCCGATGTGATCCAGGGTGGTCCGTTCAAGCCGAAGAACAACGTCGTGCCTGTGCCAGAAGGCCCGGGGCTGGGCGTGGAGCTGGACCGCGATGCACTTGAACGCTGGCATCAACATTATGTGGACAACGGCCCGATGGATCACTTCTACGATCCACAGAGGCCCGGATACTACCGACGTCTACCGTTGAACTGATCGGACGCGGACAGGTAAGGGCTGGCGGGTAGGAAACCCGCCCTACTTTTCGGAATGACGATCAGGCCTCAGGCCTTTTCGGCCGCGGCATTCCTGCCCGCAATACGGCCAAAGACGAGACAGTCCGTTATCGCGCAACTGCCAAGACGGCAGGCGCCGTGAACGCCGCCGGTGACTTCTCCTGCGGCGTACAATCCCTTGATTGGCTGTTGGTCTAGGCCGATTACCTGGGCCTCGGTGTTGATCTGCACTCCCCCCATCGTGTGGTGCACTTTGGGCCATAAGCGCATCCCATAGTAAGGAGGGTGGCTCAGGGGAACAGCATTGAGCAAGATAGGCTTGCCAAATTCCTCGTCCGCGCTGTTTTCGACAAAGCGGTTGTACCTGGCGACAGTGGCTTCCAGCGCCTCGAAGGGCAGGCTATAAGCTGAGGCAAGTTCCTCCAGCCGCTCGAACCGCTTGACCACGCCTTTTTTGAGGCAGCGGTCTATGCTCCAGCCCGATCGTTCAACCGCTTGCGCGTCGGCGATGCCGATACACGGCTGACCGACAGCCAGGATGGCATCTGCCACAATCTTGCGATCGCCCAGCTCGTTGACAAAGCGCTGGCCCGTGGCCGGGTCTACCACTATGCCGTAGAGGAATACAATATAATCGGAAAAACCAGGGCCAACGCCAAAGCCCTTCTCATCCGGGGAGGCCCACGGCCCAAGCTGAATGCACGAAAGATGCACGGGGGTAGCTCCAACTCTCAGAGCCTCTATCAAAGCCTCGGCAGTAGCGCAGCGCTTGTTCGTGCTATCTATCTCCTCTGTCAGCCGGGGGTCCTGAACAGTCCGGAAGGCGACGTCGGCGCCAAAGCCGCCGCTAGCCAGGATCACCGCTTTTTCGGCCCTGATATACCTGGGGACTCCGCTGCTGGCGTCCGGGTAGTTGTAACCATCGCGGACCATTACCCCACAAACTCGGCCTTCAGCATCTCTGATGATAGTCTGAAGATACATCTGCGTTCTGACGTCCATCCCCAGCTCTCGCACCTTGGCCAGTTGGCGTTTGATGATGGTCGCGCCGGTGATATTTAGGGCCGTATAGCAGCGCGGCACAGAATGGCCGCCGAATTGATCCACCCTGTCCATATATTCCACGCCCAAATAGTCAATCGTCCACTGGAAAACCTCGTTGGAACTTTCCGCGACGATGCGCACCAGATCAGGATGGTTGAGGCCCAGGCCGGCCTTGAGCATATCCTCGTACATCAGCTCGGGAGAGTCTGCGATGCCGTCCCTCTCCTGCAGCGGCGTGCCCGCCGCGGTAATTCCGCCGTCACTGATGATCGAGTTGCCCCCGGGGGCTTTCATTTTTTCCAGGATGGTCACCAAAGCGCCCCCATTTCTCGCCTCTATCGCCGCTGCCAGCCCGGCAAATCCACCGCCGACGACCACCACGTCTACCGCTTCATCCCAGTCTATGCCGTTCAAGCCCATATCCAGTTTCTCCTTGAGTAATCGTTCACTAGCTAGTTCGCACCAGGGTGATACTTTCTGTCGTACAGAGTCTCGTCATAAGGCGCCCTTCTTCCGACACACTCCTCCCTTGAGCATAGCTGACAACTGGCAAAGTCCACCTCTTTGGGAAACCACATTCCTGAAACAGACTTGATCGGGACCATTATCAAGCTTTCCGTAAGCTCGACCCCGATGGCGTCCTGTGGGCTGCCGAGGAGCGCGAACAGCTTGCGCTGCTCCGGGAGAGGCCAATCCGGGAGCGATCCGGGGTTCATTCTCGAGGTACGTCCAGGACGAAATCGTTCTTCCAGGTCTTGACTCAGTGCCTGGATCGCCACACGTAGGGCCATCTCCTTGATCGTGTCGGCCCAGTAGCTTTGCAGAATATCGTCTATCGAGCTCGACCACTCGTCCAGTTCCGTCCCGCAAGTAGCCACAAAGGGGAAAACCCGGTGCGCCTGCTCCAAGTTGACCCGCAGCACGCGGCTGGTCAGCGTTGTCCCATCAATGATTACGTGCTCATCGCCTCTGGATTCGATGAACGCAACCTTGTAGATGACTTTTGGCCTGGCAATGGCCTGGGCATCGCTGGCAATGCGTTCAAGCTTTTCGACAGAGGAGCTGCCCTCCTTTATGCGCAGCTTTTTCTTGAGCGACTCCATATCTGGCTGGAACCGAATGTCGTCTAATACAATTGTCCTGTCTTCCATTGTGATCTCCTAGTGGTGGAATAGAAGTCGGTCAGGGCGCGGATCACGTCGAGAATATGGGCGCCTTCTAGTGCCCATCATCGTTTCACCTTCTCCTGTGCCTCGGCCAGGCTGCGATCAATGATCGCCTGCAGCCGCTCCGCCATATCCTCGGGTAGAGAAAGCGGTTGATATTGCCCGAGCTTCTTTTTGACCAGCTCACGGGACCGGGCGCGCGTATCAAGCTCACCCCTTTCTATCCAACTGGTGGTGCCAGCGCGATCCGAAAGAGTGGGAATCCACATCTCCTGGCGGAAAAATCGTAGAGTGTGCTCCTCCCGGACGAACTGGCCGCCTGGCCCCTGGGCAGCGATTAGGTCTAGGGCCAACCGCTCCTCGTCAACTGCAAAACCGGCCAACACGCGCTTGACCCAGCCGATTATTTCGTCATCAATGATATAGCCTTCCAAAGAGAGGACCAGTTCAGCCCCATAAGAAGCCGTACCGCAGATCATGTTCAGTCCTGCCAGGGCGGGGAGCAGGGCCGTCCCGAGCTTTTCGTACCCGGCCTGGGCATCCGGCAGATTGGAGTCCGTCAACAGGCCGCCTCCCCCACACGGCAAACCATACATGCGACCCAGTTGGGCCCACGCCACCCGCAAAACGCCAAACTCTGGCGAGCCTACGGCCACGTTGCCGTACTTCATATCCATGATACGGGCCCAACTGGCATAGATGAACGGCGCCGCCTCGTTGACAACCTTGGCCAACACGAGCGCGGCCAAGACTTCGGCATTCGCCATCGTCAGACAGCCGGCCAACGTCGAGGGCGCAGTAGCTCCCGCCATTGGGCCGGCCTCGACAAACAGGGGGAGTGATAATTCCGCGCTCCCCATGATGACTTCACAGGCGTCGCGGCGCAATCTGAGCGGACTGGTGATACACACCAACGGCGAGACAAACGGCTCGCGGCACAGATTATCCAGCCCGCCCGCCACCTCCGAGGCCATCGCGACCAGGTCGCGAAATCCATCCGCTCCGTAACACTGGTTGACGATCGGCTTCCGAGTGTTTAGCAGAGTGGTCATCCACTGATAGCGATCCACGTACTCCACCGGGACGTCGTCCGGCGTCACCGGCGGCATGATAAAGTCGGTATCGTCCAACACATCGGTCAGGCGGGCAGTTTCTTCCAGGTCGCTCAGACGAGCGAGCCTCAACTCTCCCGTCTGCCAGTCTAACGTCATATGGGGGTAGCCACAGTGACCATAGTGTACTCGATTCCCTCCGATCCGCAGCGGCGGAAGACCCTCCCGGCCATAGATGAGGGCCACCGGCGCAGACTTGTCCAACGCGGACTTGACCAATTGGGCCGGCATGCGCACCCGCCCCGAACTGCCGGCTATGGCCCCGCCTCCGAGTAAGGCGTCCCGCGCCTGCTCATCAAGCACATCAACCCCGACGTTCTCCAATGTGTCGAGGGTCGCACAGTGAATGTCCCACAACTCCTTATCGCTTAATACCTCAATGGACGGCCGCATACTTTACCTCCCTTTTCAAATTGGATGTCAAGTTCCTGCCAATAGAATATTATGTACTCAATACGACTCAAGCGCGAAGGTATTTGTATAGCATTTCCTAATTCCTGTCAAGCAAGTTGAGTAACTGTGCCACGCCTCAAACCGACAAGTCAGCCAGGACGCAAATTCAGGCATCCGCAGGTTGCACCAGATTTTTTAAAAGATCAGCGTCCATCAGCGTTAATCTGCGTCCAAAATCTTTTGGGTGTGTTTCATTTCGGTAGAGACCCTAGACCTCGGAGGTCTCTGCCGAGCTTGTGCTCGCCCAAAACCGCTGATTTGGGCAGTTTTTGAGCCTGAAAACACATCTCATTAGACCTCCGAGGTCTTACCCAACTTGTTTGAAACACACCCAAATCTTTTGATTTCCTTTGAGGCTTGACAGTAATTAAGAACCACTGTATAATCTTGTTAAAATTAAGCCACACTAAAAGACAATGATCGGCGAAAGAATCCGCAATTCAAGACTACAGCGCGGTATGACAGCCAACGAACTGGCCGAGGCAGTTGGGCTAAGCCCCAGTGCCGTAAGCCAAATTGAGCGAGGAGTGGTGGACCCGTCTCTTCGCTCACTTCGGTCCATCGCCGACGCCCTGGACACCCCGATCTTTTCCTTCTTTTTAGAGACACCATTCCAAGGCATCGTCGTGAGAAAAGACCAGCGGCGGGCCTTTTCCCCTCCCGATCACAAGGCCACGTACGAACTCGCCACCCCTGACTTGAACCGCAGGCTCGAGATGCTGTTCATGTACCTCGATCCCGGGACATCCTCTTCCGAGCAACCCTTACCCCATGCTGGGGACGAATGTCTGGTGGTTCTGCAGGGCGAGGCGGAGGTCAGCGTAGCGGCTCGGCGATACTCTTTGCGAGAGGGAGACAGCATATACCTGAATGAGGGCGTCCCCCATAACGTCACGAACGTCGGCGAGAACCAGTTGGTGTGCATCGCTGGCATAACGCCTGCCAGCTTTTGACAGAAAGGTCCTTCCCAGATGAGAGTAAACTACGAGGTGAACGCCAGCACTCAATTCCAGATTCTATCCCAGGACGAGCGTCAAGAAGTCTACTTCGCGGCACTCAAGGTGCTGGAGCGTACCGGAATTATCATCCATAGCGACGAGGCCCTCAATGTCCTGAAGGAGCACGGCGCTTGGGTTGAAGGAAGCCGAGCCTATATTCCGCCCTTTATGGTGGAAAAGGCGCGCGCCACAGCGCCGGTCAGTTTTACACTTTACAGCCGTGATGAGGACGCAGCAAAGAACCTCGAGATCAGCCCCAACCACGTCCACTACGGGCCTTCCATCACCGCCACCCATTTCCTCGACCCACGTACCGGAGAACGGCGTCAGTACTTGCGCGAGGACGCTGTTTCGGCGGCCAGGGTGTGCGACGCGTTGCCCAACGTTGACTATGTCGCCGCGCAAGGCTCGATCAGCGACGTCCATCCAGACTTGATGGAAGTCTACGAGTTCGCCACTCTGATCGCCAATAGCGAGAAGCCAGTCATGGCCTGGTCGAATACACTGGACGGCTGCCGCGACATTCATCGCATCGCCATAGCCGTCGCCGGGGGAGAAGAGCAGTTGGCCAGGTATCCAGGCTACTTTTTTCTGGGTTGTTCCATCTCCCCGCTGATCATCCCCCAAGAAGTGGCCGAGCAATTGATGTACTGTGCCCGGCACGCCGTCCCCTACGTCTTTGGCCCCTGCCCCATGTGCGGCGCGACGACCCCCTCCACCCTGGCCAGCACGCTGGTGGTAGCCACAGCCGAGTGCCTAGCAGCGCTGGTCATCGCTCAGATCGTGAATACTGGCACGCCTTTTCTCATAGGGGGATCGCTGGCCACTATGGATATGCGAACCGCGACAATGCCCTACGGCGCCCCAGAGCTATCCATGCTCTGCGCGGCGGAGGCTGAGATCGCACGCTACCTCGGCCTGCCGGTCTGGACGACGGCCGGCGTCAGTGACTCCAAGCTGGTGGACGAGCAGGCAGCGATGGAAGGGGCGATGTCGGTTGTGCTGGCTGGCTTGAGCGGCGCTGACTTGATCCACAACGTGGGCTTTATCGAAGGCTGCCTGACGGGGTCGCTCCAGTACCTGGTGATGATGGACGAGGCCATCAGTTACGTCAAGCGCGTCCTGCGCGGTATTGAGATCACGCCCGAGACACTGGCCGTGGATTGGATCGAAAAGATCGGGCCTGGCGGTGACTTTATGAGCACCGAGCACACGCTCAAACATTTCAGGACCGAGTTCTGGTACCCCACCCTGATGGACCGCCAGATGCGGGAAAGCTGGGAGCACACGGGGCAGAAAAATATGCAGGAGCGGGTTCAGGCCAAGCTTGACAGAATCCTGGATACGCACAGGCCCGCGCCGTTGCCGGATGAGGTACAAACTAGAATAGAGGCCATCCTGGCCGCCGCCGAAGCGCGCGTTGCCGGGGTCTGAAACATAGCAAAACAAGGAGGATAATTTTATGAGGGAAAAGTTTCGTCAAATTGCTCCATTGCAGGTATTTTCGGACGCTCAACTGGAAGAGATCCACCTGGCCAGCCTGGAAGTGCTGCGCCGCACCGGGGTAAAGGTCGCATTCCCAGAGGCAGTTGACCTGCTCCAAGGGGCCGGCTGCTGGGTAGATGGCGAGCGGGTGCGCATCCCACCGCACCTAGTCGAGTGGGCCATCGGGGTAGCGCCCAAGCGGGTGGTCCTCAGCGACCGGAATGGGAATCCGGCCGTGTACCTGGAGGGTTACAAATCCTATTACGGAACCGGAAGCGACTGCATCTTTGTCATTGACCCCTACAGCGGCGAACGGCGAGAAGCCCTGATCAAAGACGTGGCCGATTTTGCCAAGTTGGTTGACGCTTTGCCAAACATGGACTTTGTGATGGGTATGAGCGTGGCCCACGACGTTCCGGAAGCCGTCGCCGATATCCACCAGTTCTACGCCATGGTGAGCAACACGGTCAAACCAATCGTGTACGCGACCTGGGGGCCGCAGAACCTAAGGACGATTGTAGAGATGTGCGAAGCGATCGCCGGGGGTGCGGAGACCTTCCACCGCAACCCCTTTGCCGTCCTGTTTGGCTGCTCGATCTCGCCTCTCCTATACCCCTCCGATTCGACCGAGAGTATGCTCTACACAGCGGAGAAGGGGTTGCCCTACATCCTCGCACCGACGGCATCAGCCGGCGGCACCGGCCCGATGACGCTGGCCGGCGCGATGGTGCAACTCAACGCGGAAATGCTCGCCGGCCTGCTGATGGCCCAACTGAAGCGCGAAGGGGCTCCATTCATCATGTTCGCGGGTTGTCCGACGCCACTGGATATGAGAACGACGATCGCCTCTTACGCTTCGCCCGAGTTCCTGCTGTTCCAGGCCGGGTTGACCCAGTTGCAGCACTACCAGGGCTTGCCAACCTTTGGGACCGCCGGGTGTTCCGACTCCAAACTCTTCGACCAGCAGGCAAGTATGGAAGGCTCCCTATCCATGCTGGTGTCCAGCCTAAGTGGCGCGAACCTTGTCCACGACGTGGGCTATGTCGAGTACGGTTCGACCTCCTGTTTCGAGCAAGTGGTCGTTATGGACGAACTGGCCGACGAGATAAGATTCATACTGGAAGGCATAGAAGTAAGCAAGGAGACCCTGGCCCTCGAAGTGATTGACCAGGTGGGACCAGGCGGAGAGTATGTAACCAGCGACCACACCTATCGGCACTTTCGCGATGGGTGGCTTCCCACACTGGGAGATCGGCACACCCACGAGGACTGGGTTCAGCAGGGCAGCAAGACGCTGGGCGATAGAGCCAGCGAGAAAGTGAGAAAGATATTGGAATCACACACTCCCAAGCCATTGCCCGAGGCGGCAAAGGCCAAAATTGAAGCCCTGATCGCCAGCGCGGAGCAAAAAGCTAACACATAGCGCTACCCAGGACACAAAACGACCCCGGTGGCGTTTCCGTTCGCCGGGGTCGCTTCACACATCGCGCAATCTACTAATCCTGCCCGCCCATGTGCATCCATGGCCCCTCCCGCTCTGATTGGGACACGGATGCACATGGATTTCACGGATTCTGGCTTCTTTTCTTATCCGTGTTCATCCGTGTAATCCGTGTCCTGATCTGGTTTCTCGTTTTAGACAGGGAAAAAGCTCACGCCCACCGTCCCCGGCCCGGAATGGACGGCCAGCGCAGGCGAGAGTTCGGTCACGATCACTTCCGCGCACTCGAAGCGGGCCGCGACCAACTCTTGCAATTTCTCCACTTGTTCCAGCGCCGCCACGTGGGTGAAGGCGACCTTGACGCGCGTCCCTTCTCCGACCCGGCGCTGCATCAACTCGACCATGCGGCGATATGCCTTGGCCTGACTGCGGGCGGTACCCAGAGCCACGATTATCCCATCCTGCATACCGATCAGCGGCTTGATGTTGAGCAGTGAGCCGACCAGGTGCGTGGCCTTGCCGATGCGCCCTCCCATGTGGAGATAGCGCAGCGTGTCGGCGGTCTGGATCATCATGCCTTCCCGGGCTACCTGGCGGGCCTTTTGAGCTACCTGTTCGAGGCTGAGGCCGGCCAGCGCAGCCCGACCGGCCTCTATAGCAGCCCATCCCTGTGACATCGCCACCTGGAGTGTGTCCACCACTTCTACCTGCACGCCGGGGAATTGCTCCTTGAGTATAGTCACGCCGGCCAGACAGGATTGGTAGGCGCCGCTACCTTTCGAGGTCATGGTGAGCACGACGATTTCTTTCACTCGCTGCGCGAGGTTTCCTAGTCCCTTCAAATAGTCGCCGGGAGCAGGGTTGGAGGTCGTGGGCAGCTTGGTCGTGCTCTTCAGCCACTCGGCGAACTCTTTCGGTTTGACGTCTATGCCGTCTCGCAGCGTCTCTAGCCCACGATGGACATAATACGGCACGATCTCCAGACCTAGTTTCCGGACAAGTTTATCGGGAATACTTGCAGTTGTATCAGTGAGAACGCCAACCATTCGAGCACCTACCCCTTTCTGTATCCTCTCGATAAAATCGGCACACAAGTGCCGGGCACACGAGCTGTTACATCACACCTCCATTATACGCTTATCATCAGGCGGCGTCAACTGTTTCGTCACGGGACAATCGGCAATTTGCGCCATGACATTGAGAATATGGAAACCCATTGATCTCTTCTAACCGGTCCGCTTCCTCGTCAATGTTGCACAGAAGCTACTAGTGCGTCGTACCTTGCGCGCCGCCCTGCTTTTCTTTCTCCAGACATCGCGGTATACTACGCACAGGAGACAGCAATGGCCCAAACCATCCTCGTCGTTGACGACGAACCCCAAATCGTGCGCCTGGTGCGCGCCTACCTGGAAGAGGACGGCTTTCGCGTCGTGACCGCATCCGATGGGCAGGAGGCGCTCTACGTCGCCCGCCACGAGAAGCCCGACCTGGTGGTGCTGGACGTGCTGATGCCCAGGATGGACGGGCTAGAGTTCACCCGCCGCATCCGGAACGAGCGGGACCTGCCCATCATCATGCTCACCGCCCGCGCCGAGGAGGTGGTTGATTTTCGATGCAGATCAGCGTCCGCCCCAGGAGCGCCATCGGCGTTGATCTGCGTCCTCAGAAAAGATTTGTCACTCAACCAGATGGAACAGATGTGATTTTTGTCGCAGACAGAAGACCACTTCTCTGTTACCATATACAATAGTAAAATCTTGTGCCCTCAAAGGAGATGATCAAATATGAGTAGAGATAACAACTTGTACGAACAGGTGGAAAAGAGCCTGGGAAGCATCAGGCCGAGCCTACAGGCGGACGGCGGGGACGTAGAGTTGGTAGACGTGAGCGACGAGGGCGTCGTCTCGGTGCGGCTCACCGGAGCCTGCCGGGGCTGCCCCATGTCCACAATGACGTTAAAAATGGGGATTGAGCGCGCGCTGCGCACGCAGGTTCCCGGAGTCACGAGCGTAGAATCCGTATAGGTGCATGCCGATACGACAGATCGTAAAAATTGACGAGGAGCTGTGCAACGGCTGCGGCGCGTGCGTGACCCCGTGCGCCGAGGGCGCTATCGTGCTGGTGGACGGCAAGGCCAAGGTGACAGACGAGGCCCTCTGCGACGGGGCCGGGTTCTGCCTGCCGGTCTGCCCCACCGGCGCATTGAGCATCGAGACGCGGAAAGCTCCCGCCTTTGACGAGGAGCGGGCCGAGGTGCGGACGCAGGAGCGGGAGCAGACCTACATTTCGCAAGAGTGCTTTCGCTGCGAAATGGGCGAGGAGGAAGCGCCGCTCGTGCCCATCCGACATCGGGGCAAGAGCCTATGGGTTTGCACTCGCTGTCTGCCGACTTTGATTCACGGTTAGATTAGATAGCGAAAGCTGTGTAACTAGGATGAAGGGGGGAGGGTCGTGAAAGCAAGAAAAATTCGAGATGGTATTCACTGGATGGGCGCGGTGGACTGGGACCGAAGGTTGTTTGATTCTCTGATACCGCTTCCCGATGGCACAAGCTACAATGCGTATCTGGTCCAAGGGAGCGAGAAAACAGTGTTGTTCGACTCTGTGGATCCCTCAATGGCCGACGTGCTTATGTTCCAACTGGAGAAGGTGCCGCGAGTAGACTACGTCGTCGCCCACCACGCCGAGCAGGACCATTCGGGGGCCATCCCCCAGGTCATGGAGAAGTACACAGACGCCCAGGTCATCACGACGTCCAAAGGCAAGGGTATGCTGGTGGATCTCCTGCAAGTTCCCGAGGATAGAGTCGTCACCGTCGAGGATGGAGAGACCCTGTCGCTGGGGGATCGGACGCTGGAGTTTATCCATACCCCCTGGGTCCACTGGCCAGAGACGATGGTGACCTACCTACGGGAGGATCAGATCCTCTTCTCGTGCGATTTCTTCGGCTCCCATCTGGCTACGACCGACCTGTACGTCACCGAGGAGTGGCGCGTCTACGAGGCAGCCAAGCGGTATTACGCGGAGATCATGATGCCTTTCCGCCGCATCATCCAAAAGAACCTGGACAAGGTCGAGGTGCGTGAGATAGACCTCATCGCGCCCAGCCACGGCCCGATGTACAATCGGCCAGCGTTCATCATAGATGCCTACCGGGATTGGGTCTCAGACAAACCCAAGAACGCTATAGTGCTGCCCTACATCTCGATGCACGGCAGTACTAAGAGGATGGTGGAGTACCTGGTCAGCGCGCTAGCCGAGCGAGGGGTCACGGTACACCAGTTCAACCTGGCGGTGACCGACATCGGGAAATTGGCCATTGCTCTGGTGGACGCGGCCACAATTGTCGTTGGAACGCCGACGGTACACGTTGGCCCGCATCCCAACGTGGTATATGCCGCCCACCTGGCCAACGCCCTACGGCCCAAGTTAAAGTTCGCCTCGGTTATCGGCTCCTATGGCTGGAACAGCAGGGCCGTCGAGCAAATCGCCGGGTTGATCCCCGATCTGAAAGTAGAACTCCTGGACCCGGTTCTGTGCAAGGGCTTCCCTCGGGAGGCTGATTTTGAAGCTTTGGACGCGTTGGCGACCACCATCGCGGAGAAGCATAAAGAGCACAACTTGGCTTAGGAGAAGGATATCGCTGATGGTTGAGATTCATCTGTATGGAAACTTGCGCCGCTACGCCCTCGACTCCCGGCCCGACCGGGAGAGCGTGACGCGGCTGGAACCGCAGCCAGAGGAGACGGTGGGGACAGCGCTGAAGCGGGTAGGTATCTCGCCCGACGAGATCTACCACATTTTTCTGAACGGGGCGCTGCTTTCAACCCGCAACTCAATGGCCCCTTGGTTGGAGTACCAGGAGAGCCGCGTCGGCCAGGAGTTAAGCACGCCGGTGCAAGCAGGCGACCGGCTGGGGCTGTTCGCTCGGGATATGGCGCTGCTGGTGGTCTGATGTACGATAGCTTTAGTTCGGACTATGACTGTTTCGTGGATTGGGAGGCCCGGCTACCGGCAGAGTTGCCCTTCATCGAACGGCAATTACAGGCGGTGGAGGCCAGCCGCGTGCTGGACGTCGCCTGCGGCACCGGGATGCACACCATCGCACTGGCTCAGAAGGGATACGAGACGGCCGGAGCCGACCTGAGCGTGGGCATGATCGAGCGGGCGCGGGCCAATGCTGCGGCTACGGGAGTAGACGTGCGATTCGAGGCGGCGGGCTTTGGGGGTCTGGCGCGGGCATTCGGAATGTCCCGGCCTGAAGAGCCAGGTCTGGAACGCCTGCCCAGCGCCGCCTCTTCGTCCAGCGCCGCCTCTTCAGGGCGGCGCGGCGTCAGTTTAGACGCCCTGCTCTGCCTGGGCAACTCCTTGCCCCATCTGCTGACCCCCGCCGACCTCAAAGCAGCGCTGGCCGACTTTGCCGCCTGTCTACGGCGCGGCGGGCTGCTCTTGATCCAGAACCGCAACTTTGACGCGGTGATGGCGCGGGGCGAGCGCTGGATGGAACCTCAGGCTCGTCGAGAAGGTGCAATCGAGTGGCTCTTCCTGCGTTTCTACGACTTTCAACCGGACGGCACGCTGACGTTCAACCTGGCGACGCTGCGGCGGGAAGAGGCGGGTGATTGGAGTCAACGGGTTGCCTCCACCCAACTGCGGCCCCTGCTTCAGGCAGAACTGGTGGCCGCGCTGGCAGAGGCAGGCTTTGCCGCCGCCGCCCGTTACGGCGATATGAGCGGCGCGCCATTCGACCCCCGCGTCAGCCCCAACCTGGTCATCACAACCCGCCGCCACGTTTGACGTTTCACGTTTCAGAAGGAGGCAAATGAGCGAATACATCAACAACCAAACCAAACGTAAAGAAACTCTCAAGCGGGTGATTCGGCAATTGCACGCGGGCAAGAGCGTCGAAGAGGTCAAGGGCGAGTTCGCCGCGCTGCTACAGGACGTGGGCGCGACCGACATCGCCACGATCGAGCAAGAGCTGGTCGAGGAGGGCATGCCGGCCGAGGAGATCAAGCACCTGTGCGACGTGCACGTGGCGGTCTTTCGTGAATCGCTGGAAGAGCAAGAGAAGCCAGACACCATCCCCGGCCACCCGGCCTACACCTTCCTGGCCGAAAATGGGGCCGCCGGGCGCGTGCTGGACAAGCTCGAGCAGGCGATTGGAGCATCAGAATGGGAGCGCGCACGCGAGCGTCTACAGGAACTGCGCAAGTACGAGGTCCACTACGTGCGCAAAGAGAACATCCTGTTCCCCTTCCTGGAAAAGCACGGCTTCACCGGCCCTTCGGCGGTGATGTGGGCCATCCACGACGACGTGCGCGCCGGGTGGAAAAAGCTCGACCAGTTGCTGGCCGGCGAGCCTGACGAGGAGAGCGTCGCCGAGGTCTTTGAGCCGCTGGCGACCGCCATCCGCGAGATGTTCTACAAGGAGGAGAACATCCTCTACCCCACCGCCCTGGAAAAGTTGAGCGGCGAGGAATGGTACCACATCCGCCAGCAAAGCCCCGAGACCGGCTATTGCTACGTCCAGCCGGGCGATCAGTGGCCGCCCAAGGAAACCGCTTTGGAATCCACTCTGGCGCTGACCGGGGCTGTGGTTGAGGAGGCCCCGATTTCGTCGGGCGGTCTGCTCCACCTGGATACCGGCACACTAACGCCGCAAGAGATCAACCGGCTACTGATCCACCTGCCCGTTGACGTCACCTACGTGGACGCGGAGGACACGGTGCGCTACTTTTCTCAGGGCCGGGAGCGCATCTTCCCCCGCTCGCCCGCCATCATCGGACGTGAGGTGCAAAAGTGTCATCCACCGTCCAGCCTGGACCGGGTGCAGCAGATCCTGGACGACTTTCGGTCCGGGCATCGCGACGAGGCCGAGTTCTGGATTCAGATGGGTTCCAAATTCATCCACATCCGCTACTTTGCCATACGCGACGAATCCGGCCATTACCAGGGCACACTGGAGGTGAGCCAGGACGTCACCCACATCCGCGTGCTGGAGGGAGAGCGGCGGTTGCTGGACGAGTGAGCGAATCAGCGAGTAGTAGTAGTAGGAGGAGGAGGAGGAGGAGGAGATGCGTATTCTGGCGATCATCACCGGCGAGTACGGGCAGCGACACGTAGATAACATCCGTGCCCGTGGCCCCGAGCATTGGCGCATCGAGGTGTGGCAGGCCCCCTCGGTACTGCCGCCCATCGTGGATTACCCGGAGGACTATCTTCCTGCATCGCTACCAGCCACCGACCTGCTGCTGGCCTTTGGCGAGCACAAGGGGGTGGCGGAGTTGGTCGTGGAGGCGGCCAGGATGACCGGAGCCAAGTCCGTCATCGCGCCGGTGGACCGGGAGGAGTGGCTGCCGCGCGGCCTGGCCCGCCAGCTGCGCGGCTGGCTGGCGGATATGGGCGTGGTATGCGTCACTCCCAAGCCTCTTTGCTCACTGACCGAGACCCACTACAACGTCAAGCGTCACCGGGTAGAATACGACGATCCGCTCATCGCCGAGTTCGCCCGCCACTTTGGACAACCCAAGTTCAACATCACCGTGAACCCCCAAAACAAGATCATCACCCAGGTAGAGGTGGTGCGGGACGCCGTCTGCGGCTGCGCCCACCACGTGGCCCAGGGCTTGGTGGGAGTCCACGCAAACGACGCCGAGCAGGAGGCCGGATTGCTCCATCATCACTACCCCTGCCTGGCCGGGATGGGTGTGGATCCCGACTTTAACGACACACTGATGCACGTCTCCGGCAACATTATGAAGGAGCAAGTGGGAGAACAAGTCAGACCGTATAAGGAAGTGCGCTACGTCGTGCCCGGGAAGCGGAGCGACTGAAAGCGGCAGAGTCTTGAGGTAGCAGGGGATAAGGAGACCGAACGATGACAGATTCCATCACTTTGGAAGTGATCTCTCTGGTACCCACCACTCACCTTCACTGAATGCACTGCGAGTTTATTTTTGACCAAGCGGGTCTTGGCAAACAAGTTCACAGGCCGGAAGAGCAATATCCCCCGGAATTTATGGAGGAGAGCCACCGTCTGGCGACCTGGCTGGAAGAATTGAGCCAGCGATACGGCCCGCGCCTCTCCATCCGGGTCATAGACCCCCAATCGCCGCTGGGCATCCTCAAGAGCCTGCGTCATTGGGTGCGCCGCTATCCCACCTTCATCGTCAACGGACGGGAGAAGTACACGGGTTGGGATCGGGACACTCTCGACACCCTCTTGACGTCTCACGTTTGACGTTTGGCATTTCGCGTTTCACCTCTCCCACCAGAAGTCAACCATGCCTCGTCTCACACACCGCATCCGCCAACTCTTTACCTCCACCGCCGGGCTGCTCCTCGTCGTCACCGGATGGGACGCGCTGCTCGTCGTCCTTTTGAGCACGCTCTCCGCCACCGGGCCGCTCTCGTGGCTAGACGTGTCCACTCTCCTGGGGCTGGATGAAGCGGGCCGCGTGGGGCGCATCATCATGCTCTACCACAGCTTGGCGATCCCCTTCATCGCCGCCCTGGTCTACCTCATCCTGGACACTCTCTCCCTCGAGGAAAAATACCCGCGCCTCATCCGGCCCACCATCACGGCCGGCTACATGCTCGCCAGCGTGGGCGGGCTGGGCTTTGCCTACCTGGGCTGGGGCTGGGGCTGGATCGCCCACGGTGTCTTTCTGGTGGGGCTGAGTCTGGTCTTTTACGCTGGTGTGGTCCTATGCGTAGGACTGTGGCCCTGGCGGGGCGGCTTTACGGCGGAGCGGTTGGCCTTCTGGCTGATGGCACTCTACACGCTCATCTCGGCGACCATCGGCGGGGCGGCCGGGTCGTACTTTGGCAACGGGTTCCAGGCTTTCCTGGCCGAGGACGTGGTGCGCGAATCCCACGACCTGGGGCAACTTGCCATCATCGCCCACCTGCACATAATGCTGACCTTGATCGACGTGGCGCTGCTGCTCATCGCCGCCCGTACGTTCGACCTGCCGGGACGGGCGCAGAGGTGGACGATGTGGTTGACCATCGTCGGCACGACCATCGTCAGTTTTGCCACCTGGGGCGTGATGGTCATTGAGGAGATCGCCCACAAGATCATCAACGTGGGCGCGGCCTTTCTGCTGCCGGCGGCCATCATCGTTGCCGTCTACGGTTTCGGTCAGCTCGTGCGGTCAGAGCCTGGCGCGGGGCGGGCCTCGTTGGGCCGGCGGGTGAAGGCGCTGCTCGGCGACCCGGTGCGCTTCGGCATGCTGTTCGAGTCGATCTTTGTCAACGTCGTCGTCACCGGCCCCGGCGTCTACGTGGCGATTAACCTGGAGACGTACCGACAGCCAGCCTTCCTGGAGGTAGAGCGCACCATCCTGGTGGGCCATTGGCACGTCCTGGCGACCCTCTCGGCGGTCATCGCCTTGCTCCTCGTGGTGGACTGGTTGGAGGTGCGGGGTTGGCTGCGCCAGATCGTCGGCTGGGGGGTGCTGGCCGGCTCGACGTTGGCCTTCGTCTTTGTGCAAGTTTACATGTTCCGCCAGCCAGGCATTGAGATGGGTTGGACGGTGCCCTTTCTGGACACAGGTATCGGTCTCTTGCTCGTCGCTGTGGCCATCTTTCTGATAGAGAGGTTGATTAACTGGATATGGAAGCAGTAGTACAACGACGTTCTACACGAACGCGGCTGGCGGATTTCTGGGCGCTGACCAAGGGTCTGCAGACGGCCCTGCTCCTGGTCACTGGCGTCTGCGCCTACACACTCACCCAAGGATTACCTTTCGATCCCCTTGAAGGAGCGTGGATGACGGCCGGACTGCTGCTCTCCATCAGCGGCTGCACCGTGTTGAACATGCTCCTGGACCGGGATATTGACGCCCGTATGGAACGCACGTCGGCCCGACCGTTGCCGGCCGGCCGCATCCGTCCGCTTGAGGCAGGTATCTTTGGCGGGTTACTCTCGCTGGCTGGACTGGCGCTCTCGTTCACGCTTGACCTAGGTTTTGGGATAGTGGTCGTGCTGGGGTTCGGGTTTGATCTGCTGGTCTACACCGTCTGGCTCAAGCGGTGCACACCGCTCTCCATCCTCTTTGGCGGCATATCCGGCGGAATGCCGGTGCTGGCCGGGCGGGTGCTGGCGTTGGGACACATAGACCTGGTGGGAGTCTTGCTGGCCGGCTCGATCCTGCTCTGGATACCTTCGCACATCCTGACGCTGGCGATCCGCTACGCCGACGATTACCGCCGCGCCGGCGTCCCGGTGTGGCCCAACGTCCACGGCGCGCGGGCGACGCGACTGGTCATCGCTGCGGCCAACTTGCTGAACGCTCTGGTTCTGGTGGCCTGCGCGCTCATGCTGCGGGTGCATCCGGTTACGCTCATGCTGCTCCTGGGGATGAGTTTGGGAATGTTGACACTGGCGTCGCTCCAACTGGCCGCTCCGACCGAGCGGCGCAACTGGCTACTCTTCAAGTTCGCCTCGCTCTACATGCTGGCCTCGTCGCTGCTCCTCACCGTGGGAAGCCTGGTATAACCCTCCCGCTTTGACACGTATCATCGCCCAGCAGGCAAATTGCCCATCTGCCCCACGTAGAAACCCGACCTGCCACCCAAAACCTTGGGCCTACCGGGGCTGACAAACAACCTGTTGTGAAGATACGAAAAATAGACTATAATCGTACCCGCCAATCGGAAAGAGCGACGCGGAACTAGATGCCTGGTATGAATCAAATGACCGACCGGCCCACGATCCTCTGCATAGACGATACACCAGAAGCGCGCGCGCTGGTCCGGCGATTGCTTTCTCCCCCTTATCGTGTCCTGGAAGCGCAGGATGGGCTGCAAGGGATCGAGGTAGCACAAGAGACCCAACCGGACCTGGTATTGGTTGACCTGCACATGCCCCACCTCAGCGGCTACGAAGTTGCCACCCGCATCAAATCGCTCACACCCCAGACACCGATCGTCGCCCTCACAGCCGACGTGACCAAAAACGTCCAGGAACGCGTCCTGGCCGCCGGCTGCGACGGCTACCTCTCCAAACCAATTGATCCAGACACATTCGAGGAACAGGTTCGATCCTACCTGGCCGGCGAGCGCCAGGAGCTAGAGGACGAAAGCTACCGCCAGGCTTACCAACAAACATTGGTGGCCCGGCTGGAGCACAAAGTCCGCGAACTGACCCAGGCCCTCGACCGTAACGCCAAACTTTACGAACAAAACCTCCAATTGCTGGAGCGAACGCAACGCCAGGCCCGCTTGCTGGAAGCCGGAGCCGAGGTGGGAAGAAACATCACGTCAATCCTGGACCTGGACGAGTTGCTGCGCGCCACCGTAGACACCATCTGCGACGAATTTGGCTTTTACTACGCCGGCGTGTTCCTGATCGAGCAGACAGGCAAATGGGCGGTATTGCGCGCGGGGCGAGGAACCGCCGGCGCCGCCATGATCGCCCAAGGGCACAAGTTCAAGGTAGACGGCCACTCGCTGGTCGGCGCTGCCACCGGCCAGCGCAAAGCGCGTATCGCCCTGGACGCGGGCGAGGAACCATTCCATTTCAAGAACACCTTGCTGCCAGACACTCGCTCCGAAATAGCCTTACCCCTGATCGCGGGGGGCGAGGTCATCGGGGCGCTGACTGTGCAGAGCACAGAAGAGGCCGCCTTCACACCCGCCGACGCCGCCACCCTGCAAGCTCTGGCCGATCAACTGGCCATTGCGATCAACAACGCCCAACTTTACCGTCAAAACCAACAGTTACTGATGCAGGCCGACCGGCGCACGCAACTGCTGGAAGCCGCCGCCCTGGTGGGACGTGAATTTATCTCCATCCTCGACCTGGACGAGCTGCTGAACAAGACAGTTGACATCATCTGCACTACGTACGGCTTTTACTACGCCGGCGTGTTCCTGGTCGAAGGCCCCGATTCCGCCGAACCGGGCGAAGAATGGGCGGTGCTGCGCGCGGGGCGAGGAGCCGCCGGCGCCGCCATGATCGCCGCGGGACACAAGCTAAAAGTGGGCGGCCTTTCGATGATCGGCGCCGCCATCAGCCAGCGCCAGGCGCGCATCGCGCTAGACGTGGGGGAGGAGATGGTTTTCTTCAAAAACCCCCACCTGCCCGACACTCGTTCCGAGATGGCCCTACCCCTGATCGTGGGAAAAGAGGTCATCGGGGCGCTGACAATCCAGAGTACCGAGGAAGCCGCTTTCAGCGACGATGACATCACCTCGTTACAAGCTATGGCAGACCAGTTGGCGGTCACCATCAACAACGCCCGCTTGCTCGAGGACCTGGAGAAAGCCCACGCCGAATTAGTGCGCACCAAGACCTACCAGGCCATCGCCGAGGCGACCGGGGAATCAATCCACTGGGTGGGGAACAAGGCCGCCCCCATCCCCGGCAGCGTGGCCCGCATCACCGAAGACATCACCCGCTACCTGGCAATGACAAACGCTCTCCTGGCAGAGGCAGCGCCCGATCTGCGCGAGCACAAGTTCGCCCAGATGTTGACCGAGGCCACCGATGAGATAGCCAACCGGGGGACCTTCCTGACGGACATCCAGGCCGAATTGGAGACCTGGCCTCTGGAGCGGCTGCACAAGATACTGAGCGTCGAATCAATTTTCGAGGACCTAGAGATCATCGAAACCAGCGCCCGCTCGATCCTGAACATCAAAGAAGACCTCATCGGTCCGGCCCGCCAGCAAAAGATTGAGCCTGTCTCCCTGCCAGAACTGTTGGAGGAAACTATCGCCTCGATGGGCATACCGGACGAGATCGTGCGTACCCTCTTCAACGACGACCTGCACCCGGTGCTGGCCGACCGCCGTCAACTGGGCCGCGTCTTTACCAACCTCATCAAAAACGGTATGGAAGCAATGCGCGAGGTCAAAGACAAAAAGCTGTTCGTGTGGGCGCGTATGGCCGACGAGCCGGACCTGGCCGTGGTAGACGTGATAGATCACGGCGCCGGCATACCGCCGGATCAGATTGACAAGATCTGGATGGCATTTTACACTACCAAAAGCGACCAGGGCGGGACCGGCCTGGGGCTTCCAGCCTGCGCACAGATCGTCGGGCAGTTGAACGGCAAGATCACGCTCGAAAGCGAGGTCGGCCTGGGCAGCACCTTTAGCGTCTACCTGCCAACTCTGGAGGACGCAAACGACCACCTCTCAGAAGAAAGGACAAAGCAATGAAAGAAGAGATCAGAATTTTGTTGGTAGACGACGAAAAACTAGTCCGGCGCAGTATGGAAAAGACGCTGCTACGGGCCGGCTTTGACGTCGAGACGGCCGAGGACGCCGGCGCGGGATTGGCATTGTTCGAGACCGCCCAAGATGACGAACCATTCGACGTCGTCATCCTCGACCTGAACATGCCCAACCTGGAAGGAGAGGATGACCCAGACGCCGGGCTCAAGCTATTGAGCGAGCTCCTCGAGAACGCCCCCCATCTGCCCGTCGTCGTCCTCACCGCTTTCGACGAGGTCACCCGGGCCAAAGAAGCGGTTGCACGGGGCGCGCGGGCCTACTTTGTCAAAGGGCGCGAGGCCGGACTGATCGAAATCGTGAACGACATAATCAACCGATGAGGAGAATGTGATGAAAAACGATGTTACTCTGGCCGAACGACGCGCCGCTCTGCTCCAGGCCGGGGCCGCAGTAAGCCGCAAGGTCAGCTCAATATTGCAGCCTGAACAACTGCTGAACGAAACGGTTGACGTGATCTGTGACGAATTTGACTTTTACTACGCTGGCGTCTTTTTGCTCGACGAGGCGAACGAGTGGGCCGTACTGCACGCCGGACGGGGTGAGGCCGGCGCTGCCATGCTCGCTGAAGGGCACAAGCTAAAAATAGACGGTCCCTCGATGATCGGCGCCGCCACCGGTCGGGGCGAGGGCCTCATCGCCCTGGACGTGGGCGTGGAGCCGGTTCACTTCAAGAACCCTCACCTGCCCAACACCCGCTCCGAGATGGCGTTGCCCCTGAAAGTAGGGAAAAAAGTCATCGGCGCACTGACGGTACAGAGCGTCCAAGAGGCCGCCTTTAGCGACGACGACGTCACCGCCCTGCAAGCGATGGCGGATCAACTGGCTATCGCCATTGACAACTCCAGGCTATACGCCCAGACCTATAGACTGCTAGAGCAACTCTCCCGTCGCACCAAGCTCCTCCAAGCGGCCGCCCGGGTCGGGCGCGACGTCACATCCATCCTCGACCTGGACACGCTGTTGAACAATGCAGTGGACATTATCTGCGAGGCATACGACTTCTACTACGCCGGCGTCTTTTTGCTCGATGAAGCGAACGAGTGGGCGGTGCTGCACGCCGGCCGGGGCGAGGCCGGCGCCGCCATGCTGGCCGAGGGTCACAGGCTCAAAATAGGCGGCCACTCGATGATCGGCGCCGCCATCGCCCAGCGCAAAGCCCGCATCGCCCTGGACGTGGGCGTGGAGCCGGTTCACTTCAAGAACCCCCACCTGCCCGAAACCCGTTCCGAGATGGCCCTGCCTCTGATCGTGCGAGAGGACGTCATCGGCGCCGTGACGGTTCAGAGCGTCGCGGAGGCCGCCTTCAGCGACTATGACATCACCTCGCTGCAAGCCATGGCCGACCAACTGGCCGTCGCCATCAACAATGCCCGGCTGCTCAAAGAACTGGAGGCCGCCCATGCCGAGTTGGTGCGTACCAAGACCTTCGAGGCCATCGCCACCGCCACCATCGAGGCCATTCACTGGATCGGCAACAAGGCGCTGCCCATCTCGGCCAGCGTCGGCCTGCTGCGAGGCGACATGGAACGACTGGCGGTTGACGATCCCGACCTGGCGGAATCTATGCGCGAGGACCTGGCCATGATTGACGCCAGCGCCCGGCTGATCGTCTCAGTTCAAGAACACTTGATCGGCCCGGCCCGCGAAGAAAAACCCCGCCCGACGATGGTAAACGACGTGGTAAAGGACACGGCGGTGGCGACGAGAATCTCGCCTCAGACCATCAGCTACGACATAGCCCCCGATCTGCCCTTGGCGATAGCGGATACCACCCAACTGAGACGCGCCTGCGGCTACGTCTTTAGGAACGCATTGGAGGCAACGGCCGGGGCGGACGAACAGCACATCGCGGTAGAGATCGCCCCCACCGAAAACGGTCGCTTCGTCGCCGTCCGCATCGCCGATAACGGTCTCGGCATCCCGGAGGAGGAACTGGACAAAATCTGGGCCGCCTTCTACACCACCAAAGGAGCAAAGCACGCCGGCCTGGGGCTTTCGGCCTGCCTGCAAATCCTCAACCAAATTGACGGGCGGATCTCGGCTGCCAACCTCCCCGGCGGCGGGGCGATGTTTGAACTGCTGATCCCCGTCTTTGACGGCCCCCTCCCAGCCGCCAAGCTGCCCAGCGGCAGGTCCATCCTGCTGATTGACGACGACGACGATTGGAGCCGCTTTGCCGCAGCGACGCTGACGGCCGCCGGGAACATCGTCACCCGCTCCGCCGCCGGCCAGGTTGACCCGGTCACATTTGATCTCATCCTGGTGGACGACGTGCTAGAGCTGGCCGACGTCCAGGTTGTGTTGCAACAATTGAGCACAGCCGGCGAGGGAAGCAAGACCCTCGTCGTCACCTCCGGTTTGCGGGTGGAGCGAGCCATGGAGCTGATGCAACTGGGCGTTCGGGACGTGCTGCTCAAGCCCTACACGGCTGCCGCATTGGCAGAGATCGTCGCTTGAGAAAGGAATTTGGAGACCGAGCCAATGCCTGATGCTAAAACCAGCAGAGGGAACCTATTCTATACACTGGGCCAGGGAGCGGCAGACCACCCCACCCTGGTGTTGATACACGGAGCAGGAGGGTCGCGCTTGCACTGGCCGGGCGAGTTGCGCCGCCTGCCCGGAGCTACCGTCTACACGCTCGACCTGCCCGGCCACGGGCGCTCCGAGGGGAAAGGCTGCAACACCATCAGCGACTATGCAAAAGCCGTCGTCGCCTTCCTCGACGCAGTCGGAGTCGAGCGCGCCGCCATCGCGGGCCACTCGATGGGCGGCGCCATCGCCCAGACTATGGCGCTAGAGTTTGCCGACCGCGCGGCCGGGCTGGTGCTGGTGGCGACCGGAGCGCGGCTGCGCGTGGCTCCCGCCATCCTTGAGGGAATCCCCAACAACTTGGATGGCGCCGCCGAACTGATCACCCACTTTGCCTGGTCACCGGACGCTCCCTCCGCGCTGACCGAGCTGGGCCGCCAGGCAATCCTGGAGACCGGCCCCGACGTCCTCCTGGGCGACTTTGTCGCCTGCGACAACTTTGACACGATGGAGCGATTGGGAGAAATAAAAACCCCCACGCTCGTCGTCACCGGCAGCGCCGACCAACTCACCCCGCCCAAGTACGCCCGCTTCCTGGCCGACCGCATTCCCGACGCCCGCCTGGTCCTGATCGAGGGCGCGGGCCACATGGTGATGTTGGAACGACCGGCAGAGGTGGCAAAGACGGTGCGCCAGTTCCTCGACTCGAAGAAATAAGATAGCGTGACAATGGCACCTTAGACCTCCGAGGGCTCTGATCGAGACCATTTTATGGACCTCGGAGGTCTAGCGCCTGAGTAACTCGACAATGTTACATTCGGCTCGTAGTCACGCACGGAGTGTAACGGAGTGCGGTTTTGCGCCACTCCACTGCGTTTCGTGGCGCACTACGAACATCACTTTCTCTCAAGATACAAAATCTAACATTGTCGAGGTAATTACAAGATTCGTATCATTCGTTGATTCGTGCTATTTGTGATCTAGACTGTCGGATGGCTACAGTGCAAGTTTACAAAAGACGAGGTAGAAATAGCTATGGAAATACAATTCTGGGGGGCAGCGCAGACCGTAACCGGCTCTCAGCATCTCATCTCGGTTTTCAACACCGGCTCTTCAGGCCGGTGCAGCCGCATCCTTTTGGAGTGCGGACTGTTCCAGGGCAAGCGACAGGAGAGCTTTGAGCGCAATCGCAACCTGCCCTTCGACGCCGCCAGCGTGGACACGCTCGTCCTCTCTCACGCCCACATTGACCACTCTGGCAACATTCCCAACCTGGTGCGCAGTGGGTTCCGCGGCTCCATCTATTGTACCTTTGCCACGCGCGACCTCTGCTCGGCCATGTTGCGCGACTCGGCCTACATCCAGGAGCGGGATGTCGAATACGCCAACAAGAAACGGGCCCGCAAGGGGCAGCCCCCCGTCGAGCCGATCTACACTCACGCCGACGCCATCGCCAGCCTGGAGCATTTCGTGAGCGTGGGCTACGACCGGCCCGTGCTAGTCGCTCCGGGGGTGCGCTGCACCTTCCTCGACGCCGGTCACATCCTCGGCTCAGCCAGCGTACTATTGGAGATAGAAGAAGGCCAACAGCATACTCGCCTGCTCTTCAGCGGCGACCTGGGACGGCGCGACATGCCCATCCTGCGCGACCCCGCCCCAGCGCCCCCGGCCGACGCGCTCATCATCGAATCCACCTACGGCGACCGCAGCCACCCTCCCCACGAGGATGCCGAGAAAAAGTTGCTCAGACTGATCAACGAAACCTGCACCCAGGGTGGAAAAGTGGTCATCCCCGCCTTTTCCGTAGGGCGCACCCAAGAGATCGTCTACAGCCTACACCGGCTGGCGAGCGCACACGAACTGCCCGACGCGCCCATTTTCGTGGACAGTCCCCTGGCGGTGAACGCCACCGAGATCTTTCGGCTCCATCCAGAGTGCTATGACGACGAGGTGCGCGAGTTCGTAGCCCAGGATCGCCATCCCGACCCATTCGGCTTCGACCGGCTGCGCTACATCCGCAACGTGGACGACTCCAAGGCACTCAACGAGATGAAGGGCCCGGCCGTCATCATCAGCGCATCGGGGATGTGCGAGGCAGGGCGGATACAGCACCACCTCAAACACAACGTCACCGACCCGCGCAATACGGTGTTGATCGTCGGCTGGCAGGCCCCGCATACGCTCGGCCGGCGGCTGGTCGAGCGACAGCCGGTGGTGAGAATCTTTGGCGAGGAATTCCCCCTGCGCGCCCGCGTCGAGACGGTCAACGGCTACAGTGCCCACGCCGACAGGGAGGAGCTGCTGAACTGGGCCAAGCCCATCGCCCGCGACCTGAGGCGCGCCTTCGTGGTGCACGGCGACCCGGAGCCGGCCGCGGCGCTGGCCGACGGGCTGGGGCAACTGGGCGCACACGACGTGGCGGTGCCCAAACAAGGAGATGTGTTCCAGGTTTCAGGGTAAGCGTTCAGGCCATTCACATCGCCAACCAAAGGGCACAAAGGACACCAAGAAACATTCAGCCTGTAACGCAGTAGCGGGGGAGTGAATCCTCTGGATCGAGAAATTCGAGAAAGGAGCAAGCAATGAACTTGTGGCACGAACTACCACCCGGGCCAGACTGGCCCCAAGTCGTCTACGTGGTCGTAGAGATTCCCAAAGGCTCGCGCAACAAGTACGAGTACGACGAGGAGGGAGGTTTCATCAAGCTCGACCGGGTACTGTTCTCGTCACTGCACTACCCCGGCGACTATGGCTTTATCCCTCAAACGCTGCACGCCGACGGCGACCCCCTCGACGTGCTGGTGATGACCAACGTGCCCACCTTTGCCAGTTGCGTCATTAAAGCCCGCCCATTGGGCATCTTTCACCTGGTGGATAGAGGGCAACTGGACGACAAGATCCTGGCCGTTCCACACACCGATCCACTCTTTCAAGACTATCACACACTGGAAGACGTGCCGCATCATTTCCTGGAGGAGATGACACACTTTTTCAACGTCTACAAAGACCTGGAGAGCGGTGAGGTCGTGGGCAAGGGGTGGGACGGAATCGAGTACGCGCACGCAGCGATCAGGCACTCGGTGGAACAATATCGAGACAAGATCCACCAGTAAACCAAGCAATCAGATCTCTGGCTTATCACCTGAACTCCAAGTTGAGCGAGGTCTCTGATCAAAGCCCACTGCTTGGTTTAGGGCGTTCGGGAGAAAAGGCACAACTGCGCCTACGCCAGTGGGTCAGGATACACCCACGCCTCGGCCACTTCATCCTCCTTCAACCCTAATACTTCGTAGACGGGGTCGGGCTGGCTGTGCCCCTTGACCTGGACGTGACCGATAAAGTTGGCCTCGACACGCCCCTCGACACGCCTGTATGCCTCGGCGCTGATGAGCACTTGATCCGGCTCGGCCAGGCTGGAGAGGCGGGAGGAGAAATTGACGCAATCACCTACGGCGGTAAAATTCTGCACCACGGTCGAACCGATGTTGCCCACCACTGCCTCACCGACGGTGATGCCGATGCCAAAGTGGAGCCGCTCCCGCTCATCCATCTGCACGTGGCTCTCGCGTACTCCCTTTTGCAGCGCCAGCGCCGCCCGTATGGCCCGCATAGTGTGATCCTTCTGCGGCGCCGGAGCGTTAAAGATCGCCATCGCGCTATCACCCACGAACTTGTCCAGTGTGCCTTCCTGTCCCATGATCGCTCCCGCCGCCAGCGTCAGGTGCTTGTTCAACACTTCTATCTGGAACTCGGGCGTCGTATTCTCGCTAAAGGCAGTGAATCCCCGGATATCGGCGTAAAAACTGGTGACTTCTTGGCGCACCCCTCCCAAACGAACACTCTCAGGATTAGAGAGCAAGCGCTCCACTACGGCCGGAGCCACGTAGCGCGCAAACGTCCCCCGGATACGGCGCACGCGCTCCTCTAACTGCCGCCTTTCCGTCAAGTCATCCACCACGATGGTGACGCCGGTGGTCTCGCCGCGACTGTCTTTGAGCGGCGAGAGGTTCATCCGCAGCCAGACCGGCCCGCGATTGGGTAACTCTGAGCGAACTTCGTAGGCCATCATCGGCGACTCGCCGCACTTGACCAACCCCAACATCGCGGGCAGTTCCTCTCCCAGGGGACGCAGAACCCTACTGCAAGGACTGCCTATCACCTCGCTGGCCGAAAGGCCCATAATAGTCTCGGCGGCGCGGTTAAAGAGCGTCAGCTCGTCCTGCATATTGATCGTGATGACGCCGCTGGGAATACTGCTGAAAACGTCGCCCATCAGGTTCTTCATCTCGGTGATGGCAGCCAGGTTGCGGCGAACATTGGTGAAAAGGCGCGCATTTTCCACCGCCAGGGCCGACTGATCGGCCAGCGCGCTGAGAAACGCCAGGTCGTCGGAGAAATAGAGCTTGCCAGAGCGTTTAGGGCCCAGCGCCAGCCACCCGCTCAACCGCTCCCCCGAGCGCAGAGGCACATAGACCACCGCCCCCAAAGCGCCAATCTCTTCCCACTCGCCGGCCAATTCATCCGGCAGCTCCACATCTGCCGGCAGGTACAGGCACTCTTGGTGCTCCTGCAACCAGCGCACCAGAGCACCAGCGCGCGCAAAGGTGACGGTGAGCATCGCCGGCTGCCCCTCTCTCAAGGGCCGTCCTACGTAGCACGCTCGATCCTGGTCATAAAGACAGACCCACTGGCTAACGGGATGCAGCGTCCTCTCAACTTGCTTACTGACTCCGGACAGCACGGCGTCCAGGTCCAAAGTCTGCGTCAGTTCGCGGCTAAAGTCCTGAAGCGTCACTCGATAGTCCGCCGCTTCGCGGAAAAAGATGCGATCCACCAAATGCTGCATCCGGTTCCGCAGTGGGTTAAAGAGCAAAACCAACGCCAAAACAAACAAGGAAAGCAAAATCGGGTCACTGGCCGTGACCGAGACGAAATGACTCACGCCATTGATGAGCGCGAAATAGGCCGCTACGACGAGAAAGGTCAAGGCCCCATAAGCCACACCGCGACTAAAGATCTGATCCACATCCAACAGCCGATAGCGCAGGATGGCATAAGCGATGGAAAGAGGGAAAAGGGTGAACAAAGCAGCATAAACCGGTGTGAGAAAAGGCACCGGCCGGCCCAAAACGTTGAGCAGCAACCAGGGAACGACCGGCAAAAAGCCCAGCGTCGCACCCAGGAGAATAATGCGGCTCTGTTGGCGGATCAGCGGTGAAGGAGGTTTGACTAGCCGATAGGCCAACATCCCCAGGAAGAAAAAGATGCTCAGTGCAGCAAAGAGGTAACTGTTACGCAACTGATTGATGTACTCCCAGGGCCGGGCAACATCGTAAACACTGAGAGCAGAACGAAACGCCAAGAATGTTGCGGGAAAGTAAGGAAGTATGCGCAAGATCGGAAAACGTCGCGCAAAGCGTGGCTCCTGGGGAAAGATCATTGCCAGGTGCATAGCGGCGGCAGCGGCAAAAGGAATGGCCGCGCACCACAGGACAGCCAGCCGGTGCGTCGTGTTAAAGTCAAAGAGCGCGCCCACCATCAGCGCGATGGAAACACACAAACCGGTGAATACCTGCCCGGCACGGCCCCAGCCCTGCACCCAATAAACCCAGATGCCGATGCCCAGGTAGGCCAGCCCCACCACGTACGGAACGATAAAGATCAGAAACATGTCTTTCAGCGAGAAGGGAACCAGGGCGACCTGCTCCTCCCGCAGATCGACGTCGGGGCGAGTGACCAGAACCCATACCTGGTCCCCCACCTCGTGCGCGCTCAGGGCCGCCGCCACGTCGGAATACCGCTCCACCGGCCGGCCATCAATGGCGATCAGCTTATCCGGCTGCATCAGCGGCGGGTCCAATTGCAGACGCGCCCATCCACTGCCCTGCAAAGGGCTGAGCACCAGCGTTGGCTCGAGCAGCAAACCCGGGAACGGTTCGGCAGCCCAGCGCCACGCCAAGACGTGGGCAGCCAGGAAGGCGACCACACCAATCGCCAGGCTGAGGAACACGATAGCTCGTCCCAAGCGCGTCACGAGTTCAGCCCTCCCATATAATGTTTTCATAATGCACCCTCCACGAGCGGGGACAACTACAGGGCGGGAGAATATCACGCCAGCACACGAGGCTTGGCATACCTGCGAGGGTCCCGCCCCGAGGGAAATAGTCACATTCCCCTCTCGTACTCATTATACAAGCAAGTAGCAGCTGAAGCAAGGGACAACAGTCCCCTAACCCTGGTCGCCTACGACAATCTCCAACCATTGTGGCAAATCCCCATCTACAGATCTGCGCCCCTGGAATATCGAGATGGTACACCGCCGGTCGCTTTGCCTTAAATCCCAAAAGCAGGTACAATGTACGGGTTCGGAAGTTGTCTACGAGAGTAATCATGACCTGCTACCTGCGAACTTGCAGAACGGTGAACCAACTTGAAAACAATCGGCATCCTCTATAACCCCCACATCGCCCAGGCGCGCCCGCTGATAGAAAAAATGGTCGCCTGGATGGAGCAACGCGGGCAACGAACACAAACCTGCGCAGCGGACAATTCCGCCGCGCTCTGCTGGCAAGAAATAGACCTGGTGGTGACACTGGGCGGCGATGGCTCGATCTTGCGCGCGGCGCGGGCGGCGGCCCCCCACGAGACCCCCATCCTGGGAGTCAACCTGGGGCGAGTGGGATTCCTCACCGAGGCCGAACCGGAGACGTGGCGAGAGGTCCTGTCGCGGGCGCTGGCGGGCGATTACTGGATCGAAGAGCGTATGATGCTCAGCACGACGATCCGGCGAGACGACGAGAGACTGGGGCAAGCCGAGGCGCTGAACGACATAGTGGTGGGTCGGGGCGCGCGGGCGCGCGTGGTACACCTGCGGGCCAAGGTAGACGGTGGACACCTGGCTACCTACGTCGCCGACGGCCTCATCGTCGCCACCCCCACCGGCAGCACCGCCTACGCACTGGCGGCCGGTGGGCCGGTGCTGCCCCCGCAACTACGCAACATCCTCCTGGTACCGGTCGCCCCGCACCTGAGCATGGAACGCCCCGTCGTCCTCTCAGAAGGGGTGACGGTGTGCATCACTGTCACGGGTGAACGAGAAGCGGCGCTGACGGTGGATGGAGAAATACGAGCAGAACTGGTAGACAGAGATCAGGTGATCGTAACGGCCAGCCCCCACGCGGCCCGCTTTGCGCGCGTACAAGAGCGGACCTACTTTTACAAAACGCTGTTAACACGATTGACGCCCCGAAACAAATTCTAAACGTGGAGCCCAAAATATGAGCGAACCTCTCTACTGCGTCAACCACCCTCAAACCGAGACCTATCTGCGCTGCAACAAGTGCGGCGCGCCGATATGTATCAAGTGTGCGGTGCGGACACCGGTCGGCTATCGTTGCCAAGATTGCGTGCGTTCACAGCAACGGGTCTTTTACACCGACTTTCGCTCCGTCCATTACCTGATCGCCGCCGCGGTCGCGCTGCCGCTAGGGCTGATCGCCGGCTGGCTCATCCCCAGCCTGTCCTGGTACACCATCATCCTGGGGCCGCTGGTCGGCGGGGGCATCGCCAACCTGGCGCACCTGGCCATCGGGCGCCGGCGCGGACAGCACACCTGGCTGGTCGTGTGTGGGTGTATCGTGATGGGAGCGCTGCCCCACGTGTTACTATCACTCGCCAATTTATTCTTCCTCGTCAAGTCATTGGCCGACGGTTACTTTATCGGCGGATTGATGGGCATACTCTGGGACGGCGTGTACCTGGCGACTGCAACAGGGGCAGCCTACGCCTGGCTGCGCCCCGGACGAGGTAGATAGGAGACGAACGTGCTGGTCGAACTGCACATCCGCGATTTCGCCATCATTGACGAGCTGCAACTGACGTTCGCCCCCGGCTTCTCCGTGTTGACCGGCGAGACCGGCGCGGGCAAATCCATCATCATTGATACGGTCGAACTGGCGTTGGGCGGGCGGGCCGAAAGCAGCGTCGTGCGCGCCGGCGCCGACCGCGCCGTCGTCGAGGCCATCTTTGAGATAGAACCGGCGCGACAGAGCGAGATTAAATCTCTGCTGAAGCGAGAAGAGTTGGAGGGAGACGATCCCCATCTACTGCTCCTGGGGCGCGAGGTGCGGCTCAACGGACGCAACGTCTGCCGCATCAACGGCCGCGCCGTCACGCTGACGCTCCTGCGCCAGGTAGCCGAAGGGCTGGTAGACATCCACGGCCAGAGCGAGCACCTCTCACTGTTGCGAGTGCGCGAGCACGTGAACCTGTTGGACCGGTACGCAGAGTTGTGGCCGCTGCGGGCGCAGGTCGCAGAGATAGCGCGGCGAGTGCAAAGCGTGCGGCGGGAACTGGCCGACCTGTTGCGCAGCGAACAAGAGTTGGCGCACCGGGCCGACTTGCTGCAATTCCAGACAGGTGAGATAGAGGCAGCGACTCTCCAGGCCGGCGAAGAAGAGAGCTTGCAGGAGGAACAATTACGGCTGGCGAACGCCGAACAACTGGCCGAACTGACCAGCGACGCCCTGCGCGCGCTCGAAGAAGGCGACGGCAAAACGCCGGCGGCGCTCGATTTGCTGGGCGCGGCTCTGCGCGCCCTGGAAAAGTTGGCCCGTCTAGATCCAGGCCTGGAGCCCCGCTTGCGCGCCGCCGAGAGCGCCAACTATCAGATCGAGGAGCTGACCAGCGCCCTGCGCGCCTATAGCGATCAGGTCGAGTACAACCCGCAGAGATTGCGCGTGGTAGAAGAACGACTGGCAATGATCCACCGCTTGGAGCGCAAGTACGGCTCGACCATCGCCAAAGTATTGGCTTATGCCCAGAACGCCGCCCGCGAACTGGACGCCATCACTCACAGTGAAGAGCGCATTACCGCATTGCAGACCGAGGAACAGCGGCTACTATCCGAACTGGGCGAACTGGCGGCCGAGCTTTCCCGGCGGCGGCGGGAGGCGGCCCTACGCCTGGCCGACGAGATCGAAGAGGAGTTGCACACTCTGCGTATGGAGGGCGCACGCTTTGGGGTAGATTTCCAGTGGAAGGAGGACGCAGCGGGCGTCCCCATTCCCCAATCTTTGAACTCCACGAGCGCGCCGCTAGGCGTCGCCCCAATTCCCCAGGAGCGCGTCGCTTTCGACGCCAGTGGAGTTGACCGGGTCGAGTTCCTCGTCTCCCCCAACCCCGGCGAACCGCTGAAACCAATGGCCAAGATCGCGTCCGGCGGCGAGACTTCCCGGTTGATGTTGGCGCTCAAGACGGTGCTCTCCCACGCCGACGAGACGCCCACGCTGGTCTTTGACGAGATTGACCAGGGCATCGGTGGGCGCGTGGGAGCGACGGTGGGCGAAAAGCTGTGGAACCTGGCAGTAGGCGGGGGAGCAGACGAATTGCATCACCAGGTGCTATGCGTGACCCACCTGCCCCAATTGGCCGGGTTCGGAGACGTGCACCTGCGCGTGGAAAAGCAGGTAGCAGGAGAGCGCACGGTGACGCGGGTGAGGCAGTTGCAGGGCCACGCGCGCGTGGAGGAACTGGCCCAAATGCTCGGCGGCAACAGCGAAGCGGCCTTGCGGAGCGCGGAGGAGATCCTGGAGCAAGTGGCGAGATGCAAGGGGCATGAGGCGGCTGACCGGCGGATATCATTGACGTCACAGCACAACACGACGATGCCTACGACCGGATCAACAAACTAGCGTGATCCCCCAAAAACTATCTCTCATTAACTTTATGTGCTACCGCCAGGCGGAGCTGGACTTTGCCGGCATCCACGTCGCCTGCCTGGCCGGCGCCAACGGCGCGGGCAAATCGGCGCTCCTGGACGGTATCACCTGGGCGCTATGGGGCAGGTCGCGGGCCAAGCGGGACGATGAGCTGATCCACCTGGGCGAGGAAGAGATGGTGGTCGAGCTCATCTTTGGGCTGGGAGAACAGACCTACCGCGTGTTGCGGCGGCGCAAGGCCGGCAAGCGGGGCAGCACGCTGCTCGACTTTCAGGTGCGGGATGGCGAGCGCTACCGCTCCATAGCTGAAAGCGGTGTGCGGGCCACGCAAGCCAGGATTGAGCGCACTCTCCGGCTCGACTATGATACCTTTGTCAACTCGGCCTTCCTGCGCCAGGGGCGCGCCGACGAGTTCACGCTCAAAACCGCCGCCGAACGGAAGCGCGTGCTGGGCGACATCCTGGGTCTCGACCGCTGGGCGACCTACGAGGAGCGCGCCAAAGAGCGCCAGCGAACCGTCCAGGCGGAGGCAGAAGCGATCGCATTGCGGTTGCGGGAAATCGAGGCCGAGTTGGCCCAACGGCCCGAGTACGAAGCAGAGCTCCAGACAGCCCAGAGAGCTATAGAGGAACTGGGCATAGCACTCCAGGAAGCACAGGCAGCCTACCAACAGGTCGAGACGGCGCGAACAGAGCTGGCCCACGCCCAGTCGCAGACAGCCGAGATTGGCGGACGGATCGCCCAGACGGAGCGGGAACTGGCGGCGCTTGCCGAAGAGCGATCCACCCGAGAGAAACGGCTGAGCGAGTACAGGGCGCTGTTAGACCAGGCAGATGAGATCGAAGCCGGCTACACGGCCTACCAGCGGGCGGTCGAGCAGGAGCGGGCGCTAGCGGCCAAACTGGGCCAGTCGGTAGAGCTGAACGAGCGGAGTGTGGCACTGGAAGCGCAAATTTCCGAGGCGCGACACCGGCTCGAAACAGGGTGCGAGGTCGCCGCGCAGCGCGTCGCCGAACTGAAAGGGCGCTTGCCACCCCAATCTATCTTGACCAAGCACGAGGAGTTACAGGCACAATTGACTCACCTGTTACAACTGACCGAGAGCCGGAAAACGGCGCGGGACGACGTGGCGCTCATCAGCGAGCAGCAGGCGGAACTGCGAACGCGCAACGAATCGCTGCGGGTGGAGATGGATGCGCTCAAAGAGAAAATTGATCAGTTGGAGCAAGCAGAAGCCGAGTGCCCCCTCTGCTCACAACTCCTCACCGAAGAACATCGGCTCCAGGTGCTGGAGCGGCTGCGAGCCGAGGGGGGCGAAAAAGGGGACACGTACCGCGCCAACCTGGACACGTTGAGAGAGCTGGCCCAAAAAGCACAGGCGTTGAGAGATCAGATTGCCGAAAGCGACCAACTGCTGCGCGATTTGCCGACGTTGCAGCGACAGGAAGCGGCCATCATCGAACGAATAGCGCAAGGCCGACAGGCAGCCAAGGAACTAGAGACCGTCCGGGAGGAACTGGCCAAGCTAGAACGGCAACTCGCTGCCCAGGATTATGCTCCACTAGCGCGAGCCGAACTGGCACAAGTGCTGGCGCAGGCAAAAGAACTGGGCTACGATGCAGCAGCGCACGAGGCAGCGCGACAGGCCGCGACCACCGGGCAAATTTTCGCCGAGCGGAAAGCGCGCCTGAGGGCCGCACAGACGAGCGTGGAAGAAGAACGAGCATCCCTCAAACGACTGGAAGAGAGCGAGCAGCGAATACAAAAACAGTTGAACGCCGAGCATACACGTCGGGCAAAGATGGAGCAAAAGATCAGCCAGCTACAAAAGCAATTGGAGCAAGCGCCGGCGGTCGAGGCCAAGCTACAACAGGTACGTGGAGCAGAAGCCGCCGCCCGCCAACGACTCGGTGCGACGCAGCAACGGATCGAGGCTTGCAAGGCGTTGGAACGCCAACGGGCCGAAAAACGGAAGAGAAGAGACGAACTGACCGCCCAAAAATCCATCTACGATGAGCTACGTACCGCCTTTGGCGTGCAAGGTGTGCCGGCGATGATTATCGAGGCAGCAGCGCCAGAGATCGAAGCAGAGGCCAACCATCTCCTGGCGCGGATGACGGGCGGTCGCATGCACGTGAGCTTTGACACGCAGCGAGAGACCCTGGCAGGCGAGGTACAAGAGACGCTAGAGATCAAGATCGCCGACGAACTGGGCACACGGCCCTACGAAAACTATTCCGGCGGGGAGCAATTCCGGGTCAACTTTGCCATCCGCGTCGCGCTCTCCAAACTCCTGGCGCGACGCGCGGGGACGCAGTTGGAAACGTTGGTCATTGACGAGGGCTTTGGCACACAAGACACCCAGGGCCGGGAGCGGCTGGTCGAGGCGATCAATGCCATTCAAGATGACTTTACCCGCGTACTGGTGATCACACACATTGATGAACTGAAGGACGCATTTCCGGCGCGCATCGAGGTGACCAAGACACCGCAGGGGTCGGTGGTGCAGGTGACGTAGCGAGGGCGGTCTTTCGAACCTACCAGCAGGCTGTCAAGTCTGCTCCACGCGCGACTTTTGCCTCAAATGCGAAATCAAGGCAAATCTAGCGCGATCATCCAGACGATCTTTGCTTCCGCCGTTCGGCGCGGCGCATATCCCAGTTGATGCGGAACTCGTCCAACTGGCGCGAGAGAGCCATCCAATCCTCGACCAGAAACACAAAGCCATCAATGTCGGGACACAGTAGATAGGGACTGAACCAAAGGCGCAGCCACGCCCTGCTCATGGGATATTTGGCGAGCTCCACGACGATCACCGTCTTGGGCCAATAGGGAAGCAGCCAACGACGGCGAGCCCCTTTTTCTCCGTGTGGATCAAAGACCTTGTGGAAAGGGTTAGGCCGCACCGTCTTGACGCGGCTGTAGGAGACGACCAGCGGATAGAACAGGGTCTGGATGCGCAAATGGTTGGCCCGGCACTGCACCCACGTCAGCCGCCGCGCCAAGTAAACATAGATCAAGAGGAAAATAGAAACAAAGGCAGGAACGAGAGTCAGATTGCCCCACGGCTGGTAGATGATCGCGATGCGGGGTGCGAACCACCACATGACGATTGAGGCCAACGTTATCAAAACGCAAGGCCCGGCCCAGCGTTGCCACATACGCTCGTAAATCAACAGGCGGAAACGGTCTCCATTAGGCTGCTTTTTTGCCATCTAGCACCTCATTCCCCCACCTGGGAGGACAAGTCCAATCGTAGCGAGTAGTATACCATCTGCCTGGGGTTTGGACAAACACCGATTGGCACACACCCGCGGGATGCGGTATAATAAGCGCATACCATTGCCAAGGAGCGACCTATGACTGACCCAGTCCGTACCTTGCGTGACGCCTACAACACCGCCGACCCCGCCGTGCCGCTTCCCAGCGGCGACCCTCGCTACGTGGACTGCACCGACGTGCGCGGCAACCGGGACGTGGTGCGACAGACGTTCGACACCATCACCTGGTCTGATTCCAACACCGCCCAACTCCTCACCGGTCACCGGGGCTGCGGCAAGTCCACGGAACTCTTGCGCCTCCAGGCCCGGTTGGAGGAAGCCGGTTATACCGTCATCTACTTTGGGGCGGACGACGACCTGGACGTCAACGACATCATCTACAGCGATCTCCTGCTGGCCGTCGCCCGCCGCATCGAAAGTGAACTGCGCGACGAGCACGACATCAAACTGGACCCCCAAACTGCTGGAAAACATCCAGCGTTGGTTCGCCGAGGTGCTCTATACAGAAGACGGCTGGCGTCAGATGGAGCGGGAACTGGCAGCCGAGGTTGAGTTGGGAGTGGGGCTGCCCGCGGGCGTCCCTCTCCTGGCCCGCCTGCTGGCCCGCGTCACGGGGCAAATCAAGACCGGGCACGAAATAAGGGAAGAGTTGCGCAGAAAACTCGATCCCCAGATCTCGCTCCTCATCGAGAACGTCAATCTGTTGCTCCTACGGGCGACCGCACAACTGCGCCGCCAGGGCCGCCAGGGGTTGGTGCTCCTGATTGACAATCTGGACCGGATCACGCTGCGCCAGTTGGACACGGGGCGCACCTCCCACGAGGCGCTGTACATTGATCACGGCGAGCAGTTGCGGTCGCTCAGGTGCCACGTCGTTTACACCGTTCCCATCTCGATGGCCTACTCGCCGACGGCTACCCAACTCAAGGCTATCTTTCCCTGCTGCGTGGTCGTGCCGATGGTCAACGTGACGCGGCGAGAAGGAGGCGATCACACCGAGGGGCTGGCCCGTCTGCGCGAGATGCTGGCCCGCCGGATGGACCTGGAGACCGTCTTCACCGACGAGGCGGTGGGTTATCTGTGCCGCGTCTGCGGCGGGCATCCCCGCGATCTGATGCGGCTGGTGACCTACGCCTGCATCCACGCCCCGCGCGACCGCCAGCCGCAGCCGATTGACCGGCAGGTGGCGGAGCGGGCCGCGGCCGAGTTGATCGAGGAGTATAGTCGCCTGATCCCCGAAGACCATTACCCCAAACTGGCCCGCGTCCACCTGCGCCACGTGGTCGAGAACGACGCCGACCACCAGTTGATGCTCTACAACCTGAGCGTGCTAGAGTACCTCAACGGCCCGCCGCCCTGGCACGACGTCCACCTGGCAGTGAGCCGCCTGCCCAAGTTTCAGGAGGCGCTGAAGCGTGAGCGAGAGAGAATGGGACTGGCCTGACACGCCAGCCGCCCAACACAACCTGGAGACCCTCTCGGCGTTGGCCCGGGCCATCGGGATGGCCGCCCCGGGCCGGTTCGTGCTGCTGCTGGTCAAATGCAACCTCCCCGCACAGCGGGAGACGCTGGCGGAGCGGCTGCGGGCGATGCTGGAACCGTTGGGCGTGGAGCTGGTGGAGGTGCGCGCAACAGGGGTGGTGGGCGACCTGCTGAGTCTCCTGGAAAGTCGCCTGAAACCGGACAGGCCGCGCCCCGAGCCTGCACCCCCTGAGCGCAGCCGGAGGATCGAAGAGCAACCCCTGGCGCAGTCCCAGCCCGCCGTCGCGGTGGCAGAGACGCGGGCCTCTTACTCCACCCGTTTGCAGGCCCTCAGCGTGCACGGGCTGGAAGCGTCCCTCCGCTCCAGCGACCCCCACCCGCCGCTGCTGACCCACCTCAATCTCCTGCGGGAGCGATACCGCGACCTGGGCTGCCCGCTGGTGGTGTGGCTGCCCGACTATGCCCTCACCCGGCTGGCGCGGGAGGCCCCCGATTTTTGGGCCTGGCGCAGCGGCGTGTTCGAGTTTGCGCCGGAAGCGGAGGTGGCCGAGAGCGCCCTGCGGCAGATGGCCTACGAGCCGGGCCTGGTGACATCCAGCCTGGATGCGGCCGCCAAGCGGGAGCGGCTGGCGCTGCTGGGGCGGCTGCTGGACGACTACCGGGAACTGGGGGAGGGGCCACAGGAGCAAGACGCTCAGGCGGACATCCTGTGGAAAGTGGGGGGCTTGCATCAAGATCTGGGGGAATACGGCCAGGCCCGGCAGGCTTACGGGGAGGCGCTGGAGATCAAGCAACAACTGGGCGACCGCGCCGGCGTCGCCACGTCGCTCCACAACCTGGGGAACGTGGCCTACCTCCAGGGGGACTACCCCGAGGCCCGCCGCCTGTACCAGGAGTCGCTCGCCATCGCGCAGCAACTGGGCGACCGCGCCGGCGTCGCCACGTCGCTCCACAACCTGGGGAACGTGGCCTACCTCCAGGGGGACTACCCCGAGGCCCGCCGCCTGTACCAGGAGTCGCTCGCCATCAAGCAGCAACTGGGCGACCGCGCCGGCGTCGCCAAAACGCTCCACCAACTGGGGCTGCTGGCCCAGGCCACGGGCGACTACCCCGAGGCCCGTCGGCTCTACCAGGAGTCGCTCGCCATCGCGCAGCAACTCGGCGACCGCGCCGGCGTCGCCCAAACGCTCCACCAACTGGGGATGCTGGCCCAGGACACGGGGGACTATGCCGAGGCGCGCCGCCTCTACCAGGAGTCGCTCGCCATCAAGCAGCAACTGGGCGACCGCGCCGGCGTCGCCAAAACGCTCCACCAACTGGGGCTGCTGGCCCAGGACACGGGCGACTACCCCGAGGCCCGCCGCCTGTACCAGGAGTCGCTCGCCATCGCGCAGCAACTCGGCGACCGCGCCGGCGTCGCCA
>CAYMWP010000011.1:0-24452 GCA_964393895.1 uncultured Anaerolineales bacterium
CTGCTCAATAATTCGGGGTAAAGACCTCCGAGGTTTGGGAAACCTCGGAGGTCTGGGCCGATTCACCCCAAGTTATTGAGAACATACCTGTCCACTGTAAACCAAAGAATCTTGTCCCGCCTTCCTTCTCTGATGCGCTGCCGCCCCTCGAAGCCGGCCAGCACGTCGTAGCCATAGCTTCCCTGCACGCGGACGATTCCCTGGCCTCAATCCGCCAACAGCGCCGTCATCACCTCGGCCTCGATCTGGCGCAGTTCCGCTCCCAGTCGCCAGCCGTCCCTGGACTGCCCCTGTAGATCAAAGATGTGCCTGGCTTGGGCCGGGCGGGCGGAAAGCAACACCAGGCGGTCGCCGAGCACCAGCGCCTCCCGCACATCGTGGGTGACGTAGACGGCAGTGCGATCCCCCTCGTCCAGCAAGCGGCGCAGGAACTCGATCATCCGCATCCGCAGGGCAAAGTCAAGACCAGCGAAAGGCTCGTCCAGCAGCAGGAAATCAGGCTCGACCGCCAGGGCGCGGGCGATGGCCACTCGTTGGCGCATCCCCCCGCTCAACTGGGCCGGGTAGTAGGACTCGAACCCATCCAGCCCCACCCGCGCCAGCAGACCGTGAACCCGCTCCTCCCGACGCTCCCGGTCGGGAACGGCATCCAGCAATACCAGGGCCACGTTCTCCAGGGCAGTGCGCCAGGGCAACAGGCGGTGCTCCTGGAAAACAAAGCCCACCCGCCGAAAACGTCGCTCCACCTGGCCGCTATCCAGCGTCTCCACGTTCCCCATCAGCCGCAGCAGGGTAGATTTTCCGCAGCCGCTCGGCCCCACCAGCGAGACGACTTCCCCTTCCCGCACGTCGCAGGTGATGCCCTCCAGCACCGGCAGGTGGTGGAACGATTTGTAAACCTCGCGCAACGTCACCAACGACCTCATACCTCTCCCTCCGCCAGCGAGCCGGGCAGGGGCGGGTGGGTGTGAATTTTCCCGGCGTGATAATGGGGAGCGGTGCGCTCGCCCGGGTGACGACCCGGTTCCCACTGCCAGCGATTTTGCAGCGGGCGCAGCAGGCCATATTCAATGACCACACTGAGGGCCACGATGACCAGGATATAGGCAAAGGCCTGGTCGGTATCCAGGTTCTGTCGCGCCCAGGAGAGACGATAACCCAGCCCGGCCGTGCTGCCCAGGAACTCGGCCATGACCAGCACGCGCCAGGTAAACCCCAGGGCCAGGAGCGCCGCAGCAAAAGTCCGTCCCGCCAGCGCCGGCAGCACGATGTGGCGCAGAATGTGTCCCCGGCCCAGGTCGAAAACACGGGCCATCTCCAGGAGCGCCGGATCCAACTCGCGCACCCCCTGGGCCACGCTGACCGCGACCAGCGGTGTGGTCGTGACGACCACGACCACCAACGGCGGTCCGTCCCCCAGCCCCAGCCAGATCAGCAGCAACGTGATCCAGGCAATGGGCGGCACGTTGGTCGCCAGGAGCAGCAGGGGATGGAAGAAACGGTAGGCTCGCTCCCGCCTCCCCATCCACAGTCCCAGCCCGATGCCCAAGGTCATCGCCAGGCCAAACCCCACCACGCCGCGCCAGGCCGTAGTCGTCAACTGCCGGTAAAAGTCGGCCTGGGAAGCGAGATGGGCCAGGGCGCGCAAGGTCTCCAGCGGCCCGGGCAGAATGGCTGGTGGAAAGAGCCAGGCGGCCGCCTGCCACAGAACCAACACGGCAACCAGGGGCAGTAGCCACTCCCACCCGGCTCTGCTACGGCGAGGCATAGAATCCATCATCGGGCGCTTGTCCCACGATCATCTCCAGGAAACTGTCCAGGTCGGGGCGCAGCTCCGTCGCGGGGCGGCTCTCGAACACCAGCCGGCCGCTTTGGATGGCGTCGGCCACAGCCCGGGCCGGTAGCTGGCCGCCAAAGTGCGCGGCAAAGGCTCGCTCTACGATCTCGGCCGTTTCGTCAGGATGGGCCATGGCATAATCGCCGGCCTGGCCGTAGGCCGCGTCAAAGCGTTCCAGGGCGGCGCGGCGAGCGGGGTCGTCCAACAGGGTCTGGGTGGTAAAGATCGCACCCAACGGGATCAGTCCCGTCTCCCAGGCGTCCGCCTCAAAGCCCGCTTGCAGGTCGGCCGCCGCTTCCAGGGTCAACCCCCCGGTCTCCGCCTTGACCATCAACGCCGAAGCCTGGGGTTCCGGCAGCAAGGCTGCTTCTCCCTTGCCGGCCAGAAGCATCTGTTTGACCTGGTCCGAAGGCAGGTACTCGAGGGTAAAGTCAGCGTCGGGATCGTAGCCCGCCTGGCGCATAGCGGCCCGCATGACCAGATCGGGCGCGCCGCCGGGAAAGCTGGCCAGTATCTTGGCGCCAGCCAGGTCGTCCAGCCCGCTCACCTGGGGATCGGCCACCAGGTAGAGGGCGCGCCAGACGTTGACGCTCCACAGGCGCAGGTCGGCCAGCGCGCCCTTGTTGTACAGCTTGGCCCCGGAGGCGCTGAACAAGAGGGCCACGTCGGCCTGCCCGCCTTGCAGCGCGGCGCTCAGTTCCGGTACGCCGGGCAGCGGCACGATCTCGACCGCCAACTCTTTTCGCTGCTCCACCATCACGAACAGAGGGATCATGTTCGGGTTCGGCGGGACCGCAACCCGCAGCACGTCCAACTCGGCCTGGCCCGACCGGCAGGCGACCAGCGGCCCGACCAGGAGCAAGGGGGCCGTTATCTGAAAGAACAGAGCACGCAACTTCATTTACATCACCTCTACAACGTCCTGCCTACCTCAAAGCCCTCCCACACCGCGTCCAGCGCCTCCCGAGGCTTCAAACAGTCACCGACGACGTGAACAGCGGGGCCGCCCTGGGCCTCCAGGGCCTCGGCCAGAGAGGGGTCGGCGCGCAGCCCCAGGGCGATCACCACCGTCTCGGCCGGGAAGCGCAAGTCGCTTTGCTTCCCTTTTTCTTCAGAGTGGGGATAGGGCCGGGCGACGACGGTGGTGCGTCCGGCCCCGGCGCTCTCAAAGCGGACGACCTCCACGCCAGTGCGCACTTCCACACCCAGTGATTCCAGACGCTTGAGCAGCACCGCCCGCGCCAGGGGGTCCAGCTTGCCGCCCACCTCCGGCTTGCGCTTGACGACGATGGAGCGCACACCACGGCGAGCCAGGTACTCGGCCGTCTCCAGGCCAGCGGTGCCCGCGCCGACAATGAAAGCGGTTTCGGTCGCCACCTCACTCTTGCCGTCCAGCAGGTCGTAGGCCGTCGTCCAGCGGCTCTCTTCCAGGCCAGGGAAGGGAGGCACGATAGGCTCGGCCCCGGTGGCGACCACGATGGCGTCGGGCGCCTCCGCCGCCGCTATCTCTGGCGTGACCTCGGTGTTCAGCCGCACGTCCACGCCGTTCCGTTGCACGTACACCCGCTGGAAGCGGATCAGGTCGGCGAACCCTTCCTTGTAGGGCACGGCCACCGCTTCGCGCAGCCGCCCACCCAAAAGGTCATCCCGCTCGTAAAGCGTGACCTGGTGGCCTCGCTGGGCGGCGACGATGGCCGCCTCCATCCCTCCTGGCCCGCCGCCGATGACCATCACCCGGCGCGCTTCCTCGGCGGGCGTGATCTGAATCTCGGCCTCGCGTCCGGCGAGCGGGTTGAACATACACGACGTGCCACGCCCCTGGCGCAACTCCCCCAGGCAACCCTGGTGACAGGCGGCACAGAGCAGGATCGCCTCTTCGTCCCCCTGCTGAGCCTTGCGCACCCAGTCGGGATCGGCCAGGAAGGGACGCCCTAACCCGATCCAGTCAACCTGCCCCAGCGATAGCGCCTCGCGGGCCACGTCGGGGCTGCGGATGCGGCCAGCTACGGCGACGGGGAGCGAGACCTTTTGGCGGATAGCAGCCGCCATAGGGAGCAAGTTAGCCTTGGGCGTGCCGGTGGGATAGAGGCAAAAAGGCACCGACTCGCACATAGTTCCAGAGGTGACACTGAGAGCATCCACGCCCATCTCCTCCAGGGCCGGAGCCAGCGCCTCGGCGTCGGCCAGGGTCAATCCACCATCCACATAGTCCTGGGCGTTCATACGCACGACGACGGGCAAACCTTCCCCCGGACGTCGTCCATCCGCAACTGCCTCTCGCACGGCAGCGATGACCTCCCGTCCAAAGCGCAAGCGATTCTCCCAGGAACCGCCGTACTCGTCGTCGCGGCGGTTGGTGTGGGGCGAGAGGAACTGGTGTATCAGGTAGCCGTGGCTGAAGGGTATCTCGATGGCATCAAAGCCCGCCTCGCGGACGCGGCGGGCGGCCTCGGCAAAGTAATAGACGTAGGTGGAAATCTCTGGCAGGGTCAACGGACGGGGAACGACCTGATTGGCCGGACAAGGCACGTCCGAGGCGGAGACGCGCTCCCCCTCCGGCACCAGCTTGGGGTTGGCAACCCGCCCGGCGTGGTTGACGTGCGCCATCACTCGCCCGCCAGCCTCGTGCACCGCATCGGTCAGGCGGCGCAGGCCGGGGACGAATGTGCCGTCGTAAATCCCCATCTGGGTGGGAATCTCGCGGCCATTGGGGCGGATGTAGAGCGGTTCGGTGGTGACGAGGCCGGCGCCTCCTTCCGCCCGCCGCGCGTAGAAGGCGACGTGCCGTTCGGTGACCTCGCCTCTCTTGGTGCCATACCCCAGCTTGACGGTCGTCATCAACACGCGGTTGGGCAACTCCAAGCTGCCGATCTGGAGGGAATCGAAAAGATTCGAGTGTGCGTTATCAGACATATTCTACATCTCCTCGCAAAAGTTACGTGACCGCACCTACGAACAAGACGCGGCCTCACTGGGCAGTGGTTCTTCCAACGAGCGCCCCTGCCCCACCTCGCCGGCCCGTGTGATAGCAAACTTGACCATGATCGGCCCGATGATCTGCACTACAAAAGTGGTGGCGGTGATGACGTTGATGGCCGTATGCCCCAACCGGACACCGGCCTCACCGTAGGCATCGAAACGGTTGGCGACGGATAGCGCCAGCCCGATAGCCACGCCCGCCTGTGAAAACAAGCCAAACCCCAGATTGTCTCGCACCTGGGGAGCCGCGCCGCCGACGCGCCCCCCCCAACCAGGCCCCGCCAAATTTACCCAGAGAGCGCATCGCGATATAGACCAGGCCCAGCAGCCCCATCTGGGGAAGCAGCGAGAACTGCAAGCGCGCGCCCACCAGGGCAAAGAAGAGCGTGTAGGCCAGCGGGCCCACGCGCTCGATCACGCAATGAGCGTACTCGCTGTTGTTGCCGCCAAAGTTGGCGACCACGATGCCCATCGTCATCAGGGCCAGGATCAACGAGGCATCAATCGAGGTCGCCAGCCCGGCCACAAAGAGCACCGTCCCCACGATAAAACTGCACACCGCGTGACGTTCTTTCAGGCGATTCAGCATCCACTGGAACGGCAGGCCAACCAGGATACCCAAGAGCAGCGCCCCGCCAATCTCTTGCAATGGCAAAAGCGCCATCTCTTGCCAAGAAATCCCCCCCGTACGAGCCAGCAGTGATTCGGCGGCGGCGGCAGCGAGGCTAAACAGCAACAGCGCCAGCGCGTCGTCCAGGCCGACCACCGCCAGCAGCGTCGTGGTCATCGGCCCCTCGGCGCGGTACTCGGCCAGCACGTCCACCGTCGCCGCCGGGGCCGTGGCAGCGGCCAGTGCTCCAAAGACGAGCGCCGTGTACACAGAGCCGGTGAGCAGATAGACGCCTCCTCCCACCAGCAGCAAGGCGCCGAACGCCTCGCCGATCAGGATAAACAGGATACTCCGCCCCAGACGGCGCAACTCGCTCAGTCGCAGATGGGAGCCCATGTCGAAACCGATCAGCCCCAGGGCGATCTCGCTGATGAAATTTAACTCGTGTACCAGGGCCAGGGGCACGATGTTCAGCACCGACGTTCCAAGCACCACGCCCACCATGATAAAGCCCACGACCTGGGGGATGCCGATGCGTTGCACCAGCTTGCTCCCCAGGTAGGCTAACGTGATGATCATCCCAATCCGCGTCAATATATCCAGTTCGATGTGCATGGTTTCATCTCACACTAAATCATCGGCTCCATCGCCAGCGCGGGATGGCCCATTGCCTCCATGTGAGCCAGTACTTGTTCCTCGCTCGTCGCCTCCCACTCGGTGGCGATCATATCCACAAAGTTCTCTACCCCCGCCTCGGACGCCAGCGCTCCCAGCAGCGGGCGCAATTCCTCCCGCAGAGAGTGATTCATCCACACGATGCGCCGCCAGCCGCCGTCCCCGGCGATGAACTTGGGGCTTCCCATCGCTCGCTTGCTGTGTCCGATAAAGCCGGGCACGGGCGTGCAGGCGCCGACCATCTCGTAGAGCATGGCCCAATCCATGCCACTGGGGGTCAGTCCCTCGTAGGCGTGGTCAACTACCATGACGCCGTTGGACAAGGGCAACATGGCGGTGATGCAATCGAAATCTCCGCAGGCCGGACCGGGAGCTTCCATCATGCTGTACAGGCTGTACGCTTCCAACGCGCCGCCGGTCTCCTTCTGCACGACGCGGTTGACGCTCTCCCACTGGCCCAGGCGGGCATCGAGCAGCGCCTCCTTCTCCACCGCCTGGTTGGGGCCGACGGGCCGGATGCTGACGGCGGCCCGGGCATCCATCCAGTCCATCGCTCCGCAAACACCGACGTGCTCCGGGCTGATGACGCAAACGTGAGCGGGAGAAATTGACTGGCACAGCGTACAGGTGTAGAACGTATCCACCTCCTCATCTGTCAACCCCTTCAAGCGCTCGTCCCGCCGGTCGTAGACCGTCTGCGCTCGCTCTGCCAATGCCCACGCCTGCGCCGGATCGGTAAAGATGGTCACCTGCACCCGGCTGAGGACGTTGCCGAACTCGTCGTGATAGCGGGCGTGCAAGATCTCGCCCAGGTGGCGCAGGCGCAGCCCCGCGTCAACTGTCTTCCGGGAGACGCGCAGGCTGGTGTTGGCCCGCTGCCCGCGATGCATTACGCCGTTGATCTCGTTGAGCAGGTTCTCGATCTCTCGCTCCAGCACGTTCTCGAAATCGGACTGCATCGCTCGGCCACTGACCTCGACCAGCAAGCCGTAGGCGTGATCCCCCACCAGCCCCGCCTCCAGGTCCGGGCCGACGACGGTCACCAGTCCATCCACCAGGTTCTGGCCCGTCACGACCAACTCGGCGCCATAGAGGGCCGCGCCGACGTTATCGTCGCGCACTACCTCACCGGCAAAGTCGGGGCCGTAGCGCACTGGCAGTTCCGGCAGCGGGACGTGGATGCGCAAGCCGCGCTCCTCAATACCGACTTGCACCAAGTCGTCCGTCGCCAAGCCGCCGACGGTATCGCGGTACCCGGCCGCCTCAGCGTCCCACCCAGCGACCAGCGGCCGCAGCGTGGACGTGCTCAACAGCGGGCAGCCAAAGGAGAGCGCGCCCAGCGCCAGAGCCAGGCGCTCCGGCGATGGCTGCCCCAACAGCACGCTAAAGCCGCGCAGTCGTTCGCGGGCGTAATGCAGCACATCCTCGGGACTTGGCGCGTTGCCAAAGATCTGGGCGACGCGGGCGACGAACGCCATAGAGCGGCCCACGTCCAGGGGAAGCACGTAACTCTCCCAACCCAGCGATTGACCAGCAGCCCGCAACGATCCGATCAGGGCATCGCCGGCCACAAAGACAGCGACGTTGCGCCGCGTCAACGCCTCGACCAGCGCCGGAGCGTCCGCACCGTCATCACCCAGCAATAGAGCGTAGCCGGACACTGTGCCGTCAATAAAGCGCATCCCTTGCCGCCGCACATCAGCGTCCTCGATGATGGGGGAAGTGGACAGGCGCTCGGCAGCCAGCAACGCGGTCAGGGCCGCGCCATCCACATCCTGCCCATCCAAAGCGGTCATTTCGCCAAATATCTGGGCCAGGGGGGCATCCATGCTCCCCGCATCCACCCGAGCCAGCTCGTGCAGCGATTGCACAGCGGATAGTAGATCAGCAGAAATTTCCATCAGCATTCTTCCAATCACGTCATTTTACGGGCGCCAGCAACCGTAGCCAAAATAGCAGCGGCGAACCCGAAAATCGCCCAAGCCCTGCTCCCGCGAGAGCGCCCGCCAGTCCCGTCTCACAAATCACTTGTGTATTTCTACCATCTGTGGTGCTCTCTCCGGCAAACGCTGCGTTAGCAGCGCTCCAATACCGATACAGGCAGCGGCGACGATGAACAGAGATTGGTAGGACCAGTGTTGCAACAGCGCCCCGGCTATCAAGGACAAAAAAGCCACTGGCAGGATCAACACGGCGTTGAGCGCCGAGTACGTGGGTCGCTCGGCGGCGGGAGCCAGTTCCAGCAAGGCACTGTTAAAGCCTACTTTGCGCCCGTTAAAGGCGGCCCCGCCCAAAAAGATCACCGGCAGCAGGCCGGGCCAACCCAGCCGCCCCAACAGGATGGCGAGCAATGGGGTCAGCGCCGATGTAACGGCGCACGCAGCCAGCATGCGACGACTGCCGCCCCGGTCTACCAGAGGCGCCCAGACCAGGTTAGCCAGCACGCCGCCTAACACCTGGGCCAGCAGAAACCAGCCGACGGCCCCCGGCGGCGCGTCCAGCTCTTGCCGGGCGTAGACGACGTAAAACGGCAGCGCCATCAGGCTAAAGCCGGTGAGCAACTGCACGCCGATCAATACCTCGAGATGGCGCGCCGTTTGCCCAAGCTGTGCGGCGTACTCACGCCACGACGAGACTGGCACGCCAGCGTCGGCGCGGGGCGGCTCGCGGATGAGCCAAAAACCCAGCGAGGCCGTCAGCAGCGAGAGCGCCGCCAATCCAAAGAGCAGCGCATAGTTGATGGGATAGGCTACGTCCGCTATGACTTGGCGCGCCAGCAACGCCGCGCCTACGCTCAACGGCCCGGCCAGCGCCTCCTTGCCCCCGAAAAAAGCTCCCCGCTGCTGCTGGGGGATGACTTTGCCAATGATGTCGGTGTAGGGAACGCCGCCCAGCCCGCCGCCGGCGTAAAAGACAGCCAGCAGCCCCACCAGCGCCCAGGCCAGCAGGTTGGGGTGACTGTCCCCGATGAGATAGATCAACCCGGCCAGCGCGCCCCAACTGATCACCCGCAGGTAGATGGCCAGCATCAAGAAGGGCATCTTGCGCGGGCGCGGCTCGACCAGGCGGGCGACAAAGAGCTGCGGCAGCGCGCCGGCCACCGTCAGCACCGTCGAGAGGCCGCCTACCCAGATCGTCGAGCCGGTCAGGTCGGCCACAAAGGCCGCGATGACGGTCGTCGGCTGCGTGAGCGCCGTTCCCAGGGCCAAAAAAGCCCCGTGCCACAGCGCGCCAAAAAAGTTGCGGCGCTCTAAATTCAAGTTCATAGCTCCGGTGCCCCCAGCAAGAGCCACAGGCAGTCGGCCCGCAGGTTGAACATTGGCACGCTCTGCTGGCACTCCCGATATGCCTCACCGAACTTGGCGATGGCCTCCGGTTCCTCCGCCAGTTTGACCATCGCCAGCATAAAGAGCGCCTCCGGGGGCAGGAGCGGAGCCCAGCGACGGGCCAGAAACAAGCCCAGCACGCCGCCTCCCGCCATCATGACCAACCAAACGAGTATCCGAAAAATCGCCCCGCCCATTTCTTGCAAGTTCAACGAAAGTATGGCCGCCCGTCGAACGCGAAAGCATCGTGCGCCTTGGCGACGCAACACGGGCGCAGCGGCGGCAGTTCGTCGCCGGGGCCAAAGTAGCGCGCCGCCAGCGCTTCCTCCAGGTCCGGTTCCAGCACGCCGCCCCGGGTCTCGCACTCGAAAAAGATGCTCACCGGCTGCACCTGATCGCCGTTGGGATAAGAGAAGGCGTATTCGGGGCCGGAGTAGACGCCGATGAGCTGCACCGGCTCGATCACCAGGCCAATCTCTTCGCGCACTTCGCGCACGACGGCGTCGGCGGCTCGTTCGCCTGGCTCCATCGCACCGCCTGGAAAGCCCCACAGATCATTGCCGTCGCTGCGCCGTAACAACAGGATGCGCCCATCGCCGTCCCGGATGCAGGCTACGGCAGAGGGAACCAGCAACACATCGTGCCCCACTCCCTTCCGCAGCCTGGACCAGTGGTCGCTCATCCCCATATCAAACGCCTCAGCAGCCTCCATCTTGGTGATTACCCACAAGTATGCAGATGTCTGTTCGAGGTGATCGTTTTTTCACCACAGGGGCGCGGAGGACACCGAGATAGGACATTTTTGTGTTTTCTCTGTGCTCTCTGTGTCTCTGTGGTGAGATGTGGGCAATCACCAACCTCCATCCCGTTGACGTCTCTCTGTTGCTCACTCCCACCCCTTCTTCTCTACGCGCCAGTTAAAGATCGCGTTCTGCAACGTCTTTACCGCCAACTCGGCGCAGTGCCCGTTCTCCTCCGGCAGGCCGTCCAGAGCCTCGATCAAGTCATCCGGCAAAAGCTCGCCGGCCTCCTCCAACGATTTCCCCGTCACCATCTGAGTAAGCATACTGCCACAGGCTATCGTCGCTCCACAGCCATCGGTCGCAAAAGTGATCTCTTGTATCTTGTTCCCATTCAACCTCAGGTAGAATTCCATCGTGTCGCCGCACCAGCCGTGGACCAGCCCGCGCACGTCCGGTTCGCTCATACGGCCCAGGTTCTTGGGATGGTAGAATTCTTCAATGACCTTGTCCGAATAGACGGCCCGCGCCTCGCGGAGGACTTGGCGCTCAAGTTCCTCCGCGAGGCGGTCAAAATCGGTTGTCATACTTTAAGCGGCCTCCTACTAACCGTTTGCCACACTCCAGAGCAAATCTGTGGGGCGGGTTTGCTACCCGCCGTCCGGCTACAGGGGAAGCTCCAGCTCCTCTCGACGTTCGCCCAGCATCTCTTGTATCGTGGCGACGAGTTGTTCCGGCTCGATTGGCTTGTCCAGGAACACGTCTACCGGCAAGTAGTCCTCGTCGGGGGCAAAGCGGTAGGGCACTTTTTTGACGCTGTGTACATTGGTGAGCATCAAAACAGGCAAGTCTATCAGCTTGTGCTTCTCCCTGAGCTCGCGCGCGACTTGGAACCCCTCATAGTCTGTCGGCATCATAACGTCCAGGATCACCAGGTCTGGCTCGAAGCTCAACACCTTGCTGATCCCCTCATCGGGCGCAGCCGCCTCCTCCATCTCAAAGTCGTGGGCTTCGACCACCATCCGCACGGCGAGCCGGAAATCAGGATCGTCGTCTATGATGAGTATCTTTTGCATGACTAACCTCCACACTCGCTCATCTGCTTGATGGCCATCTCTGCGGCGTTCACCATGTGGTAAGCGATGGGTGAGGCCGTCAGCGCAGGATGGGTGCCTGTTTGGAACATGGCGATGTCTTCCGCCGTCATGCGGTTCTGCACACAGGCAGAGATAATGTTGCTGACCTCGCCCGCCGCCGGGCCGCCCATGACCTGTCCGCCCAAAATCACGCCAGAATTGCGCTCAAAGACCAGTTTGACCCTGGTATCCGCTGCACCGGGCATGAGGCCGGGGTGGCGGTTAGGGCCCTGGACGGTCACAGCTACCACGTCGTAGCCGCGCTTCTTGGCCATAACCTCGGTCAGTCCGGCAGTGGCCAGCGCAGTATTTTCCACCGCCGTTGACCACACGCCTACTGTGCCGACGTTCTCACGCCTGATGCCAAAGAGGTTGGCTCCGGCAATGCGCGCCTCCAACGTGGCGATGGAGGCCAGCTTTAACGGCGAGGGGCGGCCGCCAAAGAACGATATCTTTTCGGCGCAATCTCCACAGGCATAGATGTTCTCGTCGGACGTCTGCATCGTCCGGTCCACCGCGATGCTGCCCGTCAGTCCGATGCGCAGCCCGGCCTTTTGCGCCAGGTCCACGTTCGCCACAGCGCCGATGCCCACGATCACGACATCGGCCTCGATCTCGTCGCCGCCGGACAGAACGACCTTTTCCACCTTGCCGTCGCCAGCAATCTGGTCCACTCTGGAAGAAGTGCGGATGTTGATTCCCCGCGATTCGAGTACTTTTTCCATCTCGACGCAGAACTCTTCGTCGTACGCCAGCGCGAGGCAGTGCGGCAGCATCTCGACGATGGTGACGTTCTTGTCACCCGCCTTGTTGATCTCGTCGGCGAACTCGATCCCGATGAACCCGCCGCCGATGATGACCACGTCCTTGCTGGTTTCGAGCCGTTGCTGGAGCTCGCTCAGGTATGCGACGTCCTTGACCACCGCGTGGACGCCGTCGAGGTCAAAGCCCGGTATCGGCGGCATGGCGGGCCTCGAGCCTGTAGCGATGATCAGCCGCTCGTAGCCCACGTCACCCTCGGTGGTATGAAGGACTCTTTTCTCACGATCAATGTCGGTGGCCCGGGCGAGGAGTAACTCGATACCGTTCTTTTCGAGTACAGCATCAGATATGAGGTTTTTATCGGGGCTCCCCACGGTGCCAAAGATGTACGGAATACCACAGGGTATCAAAACCTGCCTCTCCTCACGAACCAGCAAAACGTCGTCTTGGGGATAGTGACGCCGCGCTGTAATTCCGGCGGTCAAACCGGCAGCGCTCCCACCCACAACCACTATCGGGTATTCTTTGTGCTTCACTGTTTTCATTGCTCCTTTATTGAATTTGGGCTGGTCAACATAAAAAGCGCGCTTTGCACCTCAGATACTGATCTCGATCTCTCCTTTCTTGAACCCCTTGAGCGGCGACAACATTCCCAGGATCGTGTTCCTCACAATGGCAGAGATGAAGGGATTCATAGGCAGCGGCTCTCCATCTATCCTGACCCGCGTGGCCGGCTGCAAGGAGACGCAATCCTCCACCCGACCAACGCCAGCGACGATGTCGCGGGCCAGGTCGTAGCAAGTCTCGCGGCCGCAGCCAGCGCAGTCGAGGTTGGGCAACTTGAAGGCTTTTCTCTCGACCAAGTCGGCGAGATCGCCGGCCGAGTTCCGGTCGAACAGCGGCACACCGTCACCGGCATACTCCGCCGGGCCGACGGCGGCGATGGGCAAGCCATCGAACAGAGTCTCATCGTCCGGTTCTCCGCGCAGGCATACGATCTTGGGAAACGTCCTCTCCGTCTTGAAGCCTTCGACGAGAATAATGTCCGCTTCCAGATAAGGGAGGACATCTTCCAGGCTCAGTGGCTTTTTCCAAAAAAGCGCCGACTCCTGCGACGAGACGATGGACACCTGTCCAACGGACTCGCCCAGGACGGCGGTGTCCTTCCCCGGGAGATCGAGTTGATGGGACGTGTGCTTGATCACGGCCACCTCGTGTCCCCGGCCAGTCAGCTCACGAGCCAGTGCGTGAGTCAGCGTGGTCTTGCCGCTGTCTTTGTACCCTACGATACCGACGACTTGAAGCATCTCTCTCCTTCCCACAAGACCTCGGAGGTCTAATTCAATCCGCCGCCAACTTGTCCAACCGCTCCGTCACCTCGCTCAATTGTTGCCGGAGCATCTCGGCTTCCTCGCGCAGGCGGCCCGCCTCGTCCTTCTCGTACTCCCCTTCAGCGGGAACGTCGCCGTGGCCGTGCTCGACGCTTTCTTTGCACGGGGCAGCTCCCTGCAACTGTCCGCCCAGGTACTGCTCCAGCGTGTTGCGGACAGTGCCATACGCCCCGGTGACCGGTTGGATGCCAAACTGCTGGAAGAAGGAGATGGCCCGCCCGCCCATCCCGCCGGTGAGCATCACGTTCGCGCCGTGGCCGTTGATAAAGCCCGGCACCTGACCGGGTTGATGATGGCCGTAGTATGGATTCTCCACACCGCGAACCGCTCTCACCTCCCGTCCCTCCACGTCCACCAGCACAAAGTAGGGACAGCGCCCAAAGTGTGGGCTGACCACGCTATCTAATCCGTTATTATCGTCCGCCGAAATTGCTACCCGCATCGCTATGCTCCTTTCTCTAACCGGTCCAGTCGGTCCATCACCTCGGCCAACTGCTTACGTAACCCGCCGGCCATGTCCTTTAGGGACGCGATCTCTTCCTCCCGGGAAGCGGCAGTCGTAGAGCGGTTTTCCATAGCCGCCGAGGGCGCAGCCACCCTACGCCCCATCCCGCGCCCCATGCCACGTCCCATACCCATTCCGGCGTGCGCCTGCGCGCTCGCCCCGCCGGCGGTGGACAATTGACCCGCCTTGTAAGCTTCCACCGCCTGCCGCACCGTTCCTCCGTCAAAGAGATAGATGGGCACGTCCGCGGACCGGAGCACGTTAAAGGCATTAGGCCCCACGTTACCGCTGATCACGGCCCGCGCCCCGTGCTCGACGACGAACTGGGCCGCCTGGATACCGGCGCCGCCGGTAGCGTTCATCGCCGGATTTTCTATGGATTCGACCGCCATCGTCTCGGTATCCACAAAGACATAAGCGGGACAGCGCCCAAAGATCGGGGTAGCGGGTGCATCGAGGCCAGTGCCGTTCGCTGTGACAACTATTTTCATTTGCAATCCTCCCATTAAAAAGTATAATCAGATTTGTCCGCCGGGTGGGGAGCCGCGCAGGTCCCCCACCCGATTGGGCAGCGGGGCGGGCGGCAAAGCGTGATGGCGACGTCGCCCGCCCCGACATGCTTCGCTGCTCGACGCGGCTACTCCCGCTCGAGCTCTGCGATGCGCTGGCTTATGGCGTCCAGTTGCTCCTTCAGCCCCTCAGCCTGCGCCTTGAGGAATTCGACTTCCTGCGCCGGAGTCGGCGGCGCACCATACCATTGCTGATAATACGCCGGCGGCGCACCCCAGGCCGGTGCATACCCGAACCATCGCCGGCCACGGCCCCAGCCGCCGCCCCAACCACCGCCGCGACCACGCCGCCACCCTAGCCCCATACGGGGCGCTACCGGGTTGGCATAGCCGGGCGCGCCGTAACCGCCGCAGTAGCCAGCGCCACGACCCGTCATCGGCCCCAATCCCGCCGGCCCGGTTCCATCTCCTGCTGGCATCTCACTCACCTCCTTTTACATAAAAGTACATTCACCAAGTGCTCTTACCACCGTCCTCTGCGCCCCCGTCCCCTGGCGCCCGCGCCCTGCCCGCGCCCGCGCCCAAACGTGCGCCCCAGCCACGTCGCCGGACGCGACCAGCGGGTGAAGCGAGACCCACGCACAGGTGTGCCCTGCAACCCTGCGTAGCCGTAGGGCGCCTGCCCCGACTCGGGAACGACAGTCGCACAGTAGCCCTCGCCGCGACCGGTCATCGGGCCTCGACCTTGGGGGCCTGTTCCATCAAATCTTGGCATATCCCTCACCTCCTTTCATCAACCTAATGTCAATCGTACGCCAGCCGAGTCTCCTCGTCCGTCAAGATGTGCTGGATGCGTTCTCGCCGCCTGGCCGACTGCCAGGTTCCCAATTTCTGGTGGGTCAGGTAATAGTTCTGCGGGATGGGATGAGTACCGACGACCACGTCCAGCTCGTATTTGGCGGGAATGAACTCACAAAAGTCGCCCAGGCGCGGACAGGGCGGGTAGCCGACCACCAGGCCGGTCGCCAGGTGGATGACGTCCGCGCCGTTCTTTTTCATCTCTGCCGGAGCATACTCCACGTTGCCGCCCGGACAGCCTCCGCAGGTGGTGTAGCCTACCAACTCTATCTCCTCGTCCTGGTACAGAGCAAAAGCTCCCTCCCTGTTTCGCAGAGACCGCAGGCACTTGCCGCCTGCACAGGTATGGTAACGATCGCAGATGATGATGCCGATCTTTTTCACGTTAATCGTCCCTCCTTTCTCTACTTCCTACTTCTTGCTCCCTGCCTGAGTACGATACTGCCGACCGGCACGCCCGCGTCGCGGGCGATGACCGGGCATTTCACCTGCAACAGGAAAAATACCCGAGGCCCTTCGTCGCTCAACGTCTCGTAATTGGCCTGCCCTTTGGCGATCACCATCTCGGCCTCGTCGTACAAACGACAAAAGTCGGCGGAACAACGATTCAAGACCGTCCCCATAGCATTCACCCCGTTATCCACGATGGTCGCTACCTGGTCCAGCCCAGCCGCTTCCGCATCCTCCCGCGTCGCGTCGTTCAGGACAGGGCTGCCCTTGACTGCATATACCACAGGGACAGGCAGCGTCTCGATCAGCAGTCGGTCAAAGACCGTCTCGCCGGCGTTGTCCGCCAGGTAAAGCACGGGCGTGGCGCCCACGCCTCTACCCACCCTGTCCAGCGATTCTCGAAAGGCCGCTCTATCGTCAATGGCGAACGGTTGAGCCGCCACCCGTTCCACCGTGCTCCACAGATCGTATCCCTGCGCCGGCCCAAAATCAATGATGTTGCCGGCGATACTCAACCGCACGGCCATCTCCAATGGATCGTCCGCCTCGGCCAACAACGCCTTTAACCGAGGATAAAGGGCCAACGCCCGGCGGGTGCTGATCTCTTTGACCTTCCGGTATGGATCGCCGCTCTCGACCTCCTGGCGCGCGATGCGGTGCACCTGCTCGCCGATCTCTGGCGGCGTGCTCGCCAGGTCAACCCGCTTGAGCAAGTCGAGCACGCGGCCGAGCACCGCCTTCTGCTGCGCCTCGTTGGCCTCGGCTAACTGCGCCGCCGCCAATGCCTGGCGCAGAAAACAAGGGTAGCAATCCAGATAAGTCTTCAAGGTTATTTCGCAAAGATCGGCACACTCTTGGTTGCCGGTAGACGCTCTGTCACCCGAGCAGCCAGCGTCTCAAAGAGGTCGGCGGTGTACTGCTCCACCTCACCCGCGTCGCACCGGGTGGCCAGGTCTGGATCTAACGGGAGTTGCGCCAGAACCGGCAATCCCAGTTGATTGGCCGTGCGCATTGCCTGGCTGGGGCCAAAGACCTCAATTCGCTCACCGCACTTGGGGCAGGCGAGGTAACTCATGTTTTCCACCAATCCCACCACGTGCACATTCAGATGTTGAGCCATCCTGGCTGCTTTGCGCACCACCATCCCGGCCAAATCCTGTGGCGAAGTCACCAGCAGCACCCCATTGAGCGGTAGCGACTGCATCACCGTCAGCGAGGCATCGGAGGTGCCCGGCGGCAGATCCACCACCAGCACGTCCAGGTCGCCCCAGACCACGTCCCCCCAGAACTGCTTGATGGCCCCGCTGATGAGCGGACCGCGCCAGACGACCGCCTCGTCCTCGCTCGGCAGGAGCAGGTTGATAGACATCACCCGTATGCCGGTCTCGGTCTCGGCCGGCAGGAGACCGACCGGCCCCACCGGCGGCGGATCGTGGAGGCCAAACATCTTGGGAATGCTGGGGCCGGTGATGTCGGCATCCAACACGCCGACTCGCTTCCCCTGCCGCCGTAGCGCCACGGCCAGCAGCGCCGCCACCGACGATTTGCCCACTCCCCCCTTGCCGCTCATCACGGCCAGCACGCGGTCAATGTGGTTGAGGTGCAACGCCACCCCTTCCTTCTTTTGTTGCGGCTCTTTGGGCCAAATGCGCTCTTTTTCCTCCTGCGTCATCTCCCGCAGGCTCACCTCCACGTCCTCGACGCCATCCAGCGCCAGCACCGCCTGCCGTGCATCTTCCACTATGCGATCCTTGAGCGGGCAGGCCAGCGTGGTCAGCGCCAGCGTAAAGCTCACGCGGTCGCCGTCCGTTTCCACATCGTGCACCATCCCCAGCTCCACCAGGCTTTTGCCCAGTTCGGGATCATCTACCGCTTTCAATGCTTCCAAAACCTGTATTTTCTCAGCCATCCATTTCTCCTTAAAATTACACATCACGTTTCAATGATGTTCCCCTTCGCCTTCCTCCATGTGGCGGTGATAGGCCCCCAAGAGGTAATCAATTTTTCTTTTGCCCTCCTCCAAGTCTCGCGCCCACTGGGCCAACACCTCGTCTCCCAGCACAGTGAGACAGTAGACCCGTCGAGGTGGGCCTTGTGTCTGTTCTTCGTCCCACGAGGATGTGACCCAGCCTCTCGCTTCCATATCCCGCAGCACCCGGTAGATCACGCTGGGGTTCAGGCCATCCAGGCCAAATTCGCCCAACTGCTCCAGAAGCGTATAGCCGTGGGCCGGACAGTGGTGCAAAAGCAAGAGCAACGCCGGCTCCAACATTCGCACTGCCCTACGCCCCCGCCTTCTCCTGTGACCCTGTCCTGGCATTATCCTTCCTCCCCCTTGCCCTGGCCTGAGCAAACAAAGTATACCACACTATGTGCAATATGTCAATAGACAAATAGTAAATACACCGAGACAAACGGTGCAACACTAGAGCGAATTTAGAAAGAAATGAATCGGGGGCCAATCCATCAATCACCGAGAGCGACGGGAAAATTCGCTCCTTTCCCCATTTGTTGTAGCGGTTCCGGGGCTGGCGCGGTAAACGATCGAGTCATAAATAGAACAGCGGCCCACTAGTGATGGTAGACCGCTGCTCTCAATCGTCCCGTGCTTTTCCTCGGCGCACCCGCCCCCCGTTGACGGTTGGTCCGCCTTACTTTCGCTCTCAATATGGGTACCGAGATGCGCTCTGTTGGTGCGGCGCCAAGGGGCTCCGGGACGGTTGCCCCAATTTCAGTTCTATTTTACGTTAGATTCTCCACGTTGTCAATAGGCTCAACCTTAAAAATCGCTGCTGGTGGAGACTGACAGTGGGGGCAAAAGTGCGTGCCGCGCTGTCCCACCCGCACGCGCTCAATGCTCGCGCCGCAGTTAGGACACGGTTCTCCTGCCCGGCCATAGACCGCCAGCCGCTCGGCGAACTCGCCCGACTGGCCGTCCACCCGTTGGTAGGCCGCGTCCGGGAGCGTCGTGCCGCCGCTGGCGATGGCGGCCCGCAGCACAGACTGGATGTCCCCGTGCAACCGCCGCACCTCGGCAGGGGTGAGAGTATCGGCCTGGCGCAACGGATGGACGCCGGCCCGCCACAACGACTCATCGGTGTAGATGTTGCCCAGGCCGGCCAGAAAACGCTGGTTCAGGAGCAGCGGCTTGATGCGCCCGCGCCGCCGCGCCAGCATCTCTTCCAACCGCGCGGCGGTGAAATCATCCCCCAGCGGCTCGGGGCCGAGGTCGCTCAACGCTGCGGCGGGATCGTCCACCAGCCGCAGACGCCCAAACTTGCGCGGGTCGTAAAAGCGCAGGCTGTGCCCATCGTCCAGGGAGAACTCTACGCGCAGGTGGCGGTCGTCGGCGCACTCGCCCTCCTCCAGCGCCAGTCGCCCCGTCATACGCAGGTGGATCAGTAACGCGCCGCCGCCGCTAAACTCGATCACGATCCACTTGCCCCGCCGCCTCACCTGGGCGACCGGCCGGCCCACCAGCCGGCGGGCGAAAGCAGCCGGGTCGGGAGGGCTGACGCTGCGCGTCCAGCGCACGTCCACGCCGCCGATGGCGCGCCCCACCAGCGACGCCCGCAACCCTTGGGCCACCGTTTCGACTTCGGGCAGCTCTGGCATGGTCAGTCCTACAGCGCCTCGAACGTCGCTTTGAGCAGATCTTTGTCTCGTGATGAGCCGCCCACCAGCACCTCGAACTCGCCGGGTTCGACGACGGTTTCCAGATTTCGATTCACCAGCGCCAGCCGTTCGTAGGAAAGCTCAATCTGCACTCTCTTTTTCTCGCCGGGGGCCAGCTCAACCCGCTGGAAACCCTTCAGTTCTTTCACCGGGGTAGTGACCGAACTGTAGACGTCGTTGACGTAGAGTTGGACGACCTCGCTCCCCGCCCGCGTTCCGACGTTCTCCACGTCAACCTCGGCGCGCAACGTCTCGCCGGCCGAAAGCTTCTTCGAGGAAAGATCGAGATTGGAGTAGACAAAGCTGGTGTAGCTCAACCCATATCCGAAGGGGAAAAGCGGGCCCTTGGACACGTCGGCGTAACGATCCGCGTGCCAGCCGGGAATCTGATTGTAGTAGACGGGCTGCTGCCCCACGTGGCGCGGGAAGGAGACGGTCAGCTTGCCACTGGGGTTGCGGTCGCCAAACAGGATTCCGGCCACCGCCGTACCTCCCTCCAGGCCGGGGTTCCAGGCTTCCAGGATGGCGTGGGCGTGTTCGACGACCCAGGGGATGCTAAGCGGTTTGCCGTTGACGAGCACCACGACCAGGGGCGTTCCGGTCGCGTATACGGCCTCCAGGAGCTGGCGTTGACCGCCGCTCAGGTCTAGATTGGCCCGGTCGCGCATCTCTCCGTTCAGAGCCACATTATCGCCCACGACGACGATGGCGACCTCCGCCTGGCGGGCCAGTTCCACCGCCTGAGCGATCCGCTCCACGCCGGCAGCGACGACATCGCAGCCGGCGTGATAGTCCACGCGGCAATTCGCTCTCACCCGCGCCTTGATCCCGTCCAGGACGGTGACGACGTTTTCGCGCGGTTGCTCTTGGGCGTAGCCGTTCCAACAGCCCAACACCCAGTCCCCCAGTTGGGCGCGGGCGTCGTCGCCGTTGGGGCCGAGCACGGCGATGCGTTTCAGATCATCGCTCAGGGGCAATAGACCATCCTGGTTTTTGAGCAAGACGATGGATTGATATGCGCTCTCCAGCGCGACCTGGCGGTGTTCCGCGCAGCCGACGATCTCTTTCCCCTGCTCCAGGTTGATGTATCGGTTCTCGTCGAACAGGCCCAGCTCGAACTTGAGGCGCAGGATGCGTTCGACCGCCTCGTCAATGTAGGCCACGTCCAGCGCGCCGCTGTGGACGAGTGCGGCGGCCGTTGTGGTGAATTCGGGAGTTGACATCATCATGTCGTTGGCGGCTTCTACCGCGCGTTGCACCGCTTCTTCCGCCGTCGCGCAGACCTTTTGCTCTCTCTGCATGCGGCCTATGTTGTCCCAGTCCGTCACCACGAACCCCTCGAACTCCCACTCCCCTTTCAACACACCCCTCAGCAGCCAGCGGTTGGCCGAGCAGGGAGTACCATCTATGGACTGGTAGGCCGTCATGAACGTGGCGCACCCGGCCAGCGCGGCCTCGCGGAAGGGCGGCAGGAAGACGGACCGCATCTTGCGCTCGGAGAGATCGGCTTCCGCAGCATCACGCCCGCCTTGCGTCTCCGAATAGCCGGCATAGTGCTTGGCGCAGGCGAGGATGGTGTAGGGGTCGGACAGCGGATGTTCTTTATCCGCATCGCTGCCCTGGTAACCGCGAATCAGCGCGCTGCCCAGCACGCCGATCAGGTAAGGGTCTTCGCCAAAGGTCTCGTCAACCCGGCCCCAGCGAAGGTCGCGAGTCGTGCCCAACACTGGTGAAAAAGTCCAGTGAACGCCGGTGCAGGCCACTTCTCGGGCCGTGATTCTGCCGACCTGCTCGACCAGCCCTGGGTTCCAGGAGCAAGATAGCCCCAACTGGGTGGGAAAGACCGTGGCCTGGGGCCAAAAGGCGTGGCCGTGGATGGCGTCAATGCCAAAGATGAGGGGGATGCCGAGCCGGCTCTGCTCCGCCAGTTCTTGCAATTCCTGAGTCGGCTCGCCTATCACGTGCAGGAACGAGCCGACGTGTTCCTCGCGCATCAACCGCTCGGCTGCTTTTTTGTCCAGGCCGCTCATTTGGCACATCTGTCCGATTTTCTCTTCCAACGTCATCCGGCTCAGCAGGTCTTTTACCCGCTCCTCAATGGAACGATCGGGGTCCTGGTACTCGGCCATTGTACGATTCTCCTATTCTTGCACCGGCTAAAGAGCTGGCGCTGGATTTGCCCCAAGAGTTGGTGTTGGAGTGTCTCCCGCCCTAGCGCCGCCTGTTCTACGGCGATGCGGCTTTCAAATCAGCCCACCATCCGGGAGCTGCAAGTCTTGATTCTACACCATCCCATAGCTCGTGCACACCAACTTGCTTCTTCGTCTGTCTATTGCTGCGCTTCCCACCACTGTTGCCAGGCGGCAGCGTCCTGACCCAAATCCTGGCCCGTGATTGCCGCCAGCGCCCACGCCGCGGACGCGCGCACGTTCTCTCGCTCGTCCCCTAGCGTCTGGATGAGGGCGGGAACGGCCTCCATTGCCCCCGGCCCGATCATGTTCAGCGCCAGGGCAGCGGCCTCACGCACTTCCCAGTTTTCGTCGGCCAGGGCCTGGGTGAGGGCGGGGACGGCCACCGCCGACTCTGGCCCAATAAAGCCCAATGCCGTGGCGGCAGCCCGCCGCACAAATTCGCTTTCGTCCTCGAGGGCCTGGGCAAGGGCGGGGATGGCTTGATTCGCCTTTGGCCCGATGGCTCCCAGCGCACCGGCGGCCCCACTGCGCACCGGCGCGTGCTCGTCCCCCAGAGCCTGGATGAGAGCGGGGACGGCCTCCACAGCCTCCGGGCCGATCATGCCCAGCGCTGCAGCGGCATAGCTGCGCATTTCGGCGCTCTCGTCTCTCAGGGCTTGGGCGAGGGCGGAGACAGCTCCCCTCGCCTCCGGTCCGATTTCCCCCAGCGCCAGCGCAGCATAGCCGCGCACTTGTGCACTTTCGTCCCCCAGGGCCTGGACCAGGGCAGGGACGGCCCCCACTGCCGCCGGCCCCATCTCTCCCAGCGCCTCGGCGGCGGACAACCGCACCCACTGGTCCTCATCTTCCAGGGCGTGGATGAGGGCGAATATGGCCTCGACCGCCTCTGGCCCAATCTCCCCCAGGGCGGTGGCCGCCGCCCAGCGTACCTCGGCGTTCCCATCTTCCAGGGCGCGCACCAGGGCGGGGACGGCCTCCGCTCCCATCTCTGCCAAAGCCTCGATGGCGGCATCGCGCACGTCTTCGTTTTCGTCACCCAGAGATTGAATGGCCTCCTGTATCTCTGGATTGGGCGGTTCTGGGCCTGGCATTTCCGTAGGTGAGGCATCGGGGCCTGGTGCGCAGGCCGCCAGGCCACTTATGATGGCACAAGAAACCGTCACGACAATGAACATCTTCATCAAATCTCCTCCGCGTTGTCTTTTCCTCTAGGGAAACGTGACACTTTCAGGCTACTCAACCTCGAAATGCTCAAACTGGGGCAAGTGATCCTGGTTCTGCCGCAGCATCTCGTTGACCATCTCTTTGATCTCGGCCAGCGAGAGGACGGCGGCTGTCAGCGGGTCGTGGGCAATGGCCTGAAAGACCAGGCGCGGATCGCCAGTCAGCGCCGCCTCGACCGCCATCTCCTCGATCATCACGTTGACGTTAGTCAGGATCGCGCACTGCGGGGGGAGAGGCCCCACGTTAACCAGGTGGAAACCGGCTTTGTCCACAAACACGGGAACTTCCACGCACGCTCCCTCCGGCAGGTTGGTGATCAGACCGGTGTTGGGCACGTTGCCGTTGAAGCGAAATATCTCGCCGCCCTGCCAGGCGTTGATGATGTGAGCCGCATATTCCTGCCCCCGTTCCAGGTTGATGGGCGCATCCTGGGCCAACCACTGCCTGACGTCATCCTTCCAGGTGTGCTCGCGGGCCTGGTATTCCTTGAGGATGTAGGCGTACTCGCCGGGATTCCAGCCCCAGCCGTGGGTACAATACTTTTCGATCAGGTCGGGACGCTTGCGGAACCACCAGTTGTACTCCGAGTTGTGGCCGCTCGATTCGGTGGGGTAATAGCCCAGGTGGAGAAACATCTCGTTGCGCACGATCTCCTCGTTATAGGTCCCGGGATTACTCACCGCCTCGCGGATCAGCGGGTAGGCGTCCTGGCCGTTCCACTCGAACTTGAGGTACCAGGCCTGGTGGTTGATGCCGGCGCAGGTGTAGGTAATCTCGTCATACGGCGCGCCGATCCAACGGGCCAGCATCATGGCCGTGCCCTGCACGCTGTGGCAGAGACCGGTGACGCGGACGAGCGATTCGCGCTGTAGCGCCCGGCACAGCATGGCCATGGGATTGGTATAGTTCAAAAAGATGGCGTTGGGGCAGTACCGCTCCACGTCGCGGATGATGTCGAGCATCACGGGGATGGTGCGCAGCGCGCGAAAGATACCGGAAGGGCCGCGCGTATCGCCGACGTTGATGTCCACGCCGTATTTCTTGGGGATTTCGATGTCGTGCCGCCACACCTCGGTGCCGCCGGCCAGGATAGTGCATAGCACCGCGTCTGCGCCCTCTAGCGCCTCGGCGCGATCCAGCGTAGCCTCGACTTGGGCCGGGTAGTCGCCCATAGCCACGATGCGCTGCACCGACTGGCGCGCAAATTCCAATCGCTCGGCGTCAATGTCCATCAACGAGATTGTGGCGTCTTTGAGCAGGGGAAAGGTAAAAATGTCGCGCGCCAACCCGCGCGTAAATTCCAGGCTCCCTGCGCCGATGAATGTAATCTTGGTCACATTCCACTCCTTCCCGACAAGCTGTCTCGAGTGCTTGTGTACCACCTATGGCGATCCCCGGCGAGCAAACGAGGAATGGCTTTCTAACGTGACATCGTCAAGCTACTCGGCCGCTCCCGCCTATCATCTCAATAAACCAGGGTAATGTAAGGCGGAATGGCATTCCGCCCTTTTTGAGAAGAGACGCTCCCAATGGCTTTCTAACGTGACATCGTCAAGCTACTCGGCCGCTCCCGCCTATCATCT
>CAYMWP010000011.1:24552-57018 GCA_964393895.1 uncultured Anaerolineales bacterium
CTAACGTGACATCGTCAAGCTACTCGGCCGCTCCCGCCTATCATCTCAATAAACCGGGGTAATGTAAGGCGGAATGCCATTCCGCCCTTTTTGAGAAGAGACGCTCCCGCCGTATCTGGCGGAAGCGGCCGAGCGGTTATCATTCGAGGCCAATCAATCTGAATCCGTGATGGTAAACGTCCCTCCATCGCTCCGCCCAAACACCTCCGGGAAGTACATCTCGTAAGCGTGGGTGGGGATGGCGCGGTACTCGCCGGGTGTGCTGGCGCGGATGAGGTAGGTGTACTCGTAGGTGCCGCGCGGCAGGTAGGTGGCAAAGAGAACGGCCTTCTCGTCGCGCAGTTCGGTGTGACGGAACCACCACCAGCCCCAGCCGCCGCCCCACGGATTGCTCTGGTCGGTGCGGAGCAGCTCGGCGGATTCGTCGGCGATGCTCGTCGTCTTTAGACTCGCATCCACCCCCTCGGCGCCGGCCGGGAAGGGATCCTCGACCACCACGTAGTGCAGGTCGTGGGGGGCGATGATGGTCAGTTTAACCCGCACAGCGTCGCCCACCTGGGCGCTGGTTATCGCCGGGCAGGTCTCCTCATCGGGGTCGCAGGCGATGGACGTGTAATTGCGGCTGACGATGATACCCCGGTTGAGGGCCGTTACCTCCTCCACCGGCTTAAAGTAGCGCAGGTACATGCTGTAGTACAGACGCCCGGTACCAGTCTCCTGTCCCGCGGGCGCCCAACGCTCAATGATGACCCGGTTGACCCCGGTGTACTCACCGACGTCCGCCAGCAGTTGGGCAACTTTGATCTGCAACCTGGTCGTCTCGTCAACGTTGCTCGAGTCCACGCTCCCTTCGCCCAGCAACTCGCCGTTGACGACCACGTGCCAGTCGTAGGCCCCCTCCAGCTCGCCGGTGGCGACCATCCAGTCGGTAAGCCCGATGATGGCCCAGGCGGTCTCCTGCGTCGTCTCCCAGTAGCCATCACGGCGGACCACCATCAGCCAGCGGACGGCGTTGGGGGCCAGCGCGTGGTCTGGATCCAGCCGGGCCAGAGCAGTCAGCACGATGGCGGTGGAGCGAGTGTCGGTGTTCATCGCATAGTAGTCCACCTGTTCCTCCTCCCAGTGGGCGCCGGTCGCGCTGAGGATGGCCTCGCTGGTGATATCGGAGAGCAGTGAATCTACCCGCTCCTGCTTTTCCATCAGACCGAATCCCATCGCCAGGTATGCTTTGCCAAAGGTATCCAGCGCGTCCCGCTTCTGGAAAAGCGTCTCCATACGGCCCATGTTGCCCGCGCCTGCCTCGGCCAGCACGTAGAGGATAAAGGCCTGCCGGTTGACCTGCCAGTGGAGCTCCAGGTCACGGTAGCTGCTCAGATTGTCCTGGAGGTAATCAACCGCCCGCTCCATCACCCCTTCGTCCACCGTGAAGCCGGCCCGCTCCGCCTCTACCAGCCCCAGCAGAACGTAGGCGCTCAGATAGGGGTTGGAGGGGCCAAGCGTCCACCAACTCCAGCCGCCGTCGTAATGCTGCCGGTTGTAGAGCCGCTGCAACCCCTCGCTGACCAGGCCCGGCAGTTCCTCCTCCAAGTCAGGCCGCCGCAGCCCCAGTTCCTTGAAGGCGCGATAGGTGACGACGTTGGGCAAAAAGCGGCTGACCACCTGCTCGGTGCACTCGTAGGGATAGTGCTCCAGGTAGTCGAGACCGTCCACCATACCGGCCGCCAGCGACGGGTCCACGTGCACCGCCAACTCTCCCTGAGTGGGGTCGTAGCTGGGCGGCAGAACCACCGCCTCCAGTATCTGCCCATCGGCCTCGAATTGGCCGGCGGTAGCGACCACCTCCGGCGTGCTGTAGCGGTAGACGGGCAGCGTGATCTCGACAGCATCAGAGTGCTCCCCCCCTCTGGCGCCGAACAGCAGCGTGACTTGCTCGACATCCTCCACCGCGACCGACCATGTCACCTTCGCTTTGTCGCCAGCGCCCACGCTGACTCGCTGACTCGCTGACCCTTCGGCTGTGCTCAGGGCAAGCTCGCCAATCTGCAACCCCGCCGCATCGAACAGCGTCTCTACCTCCAGCGACTCGGCGGTGTTGTTGTGGACTATGACAGCCAGCTCCGCTTTGTCGCCGACGACGAAAAAGCGCGGGGCCACCGGGCGCAGCAGCAGGTCTTTGGTACTGATGATGTCCACGTCCACCTCGCCCACCAACGTCTCGGCCGTGACGCCGTGCGCCCCCATGCGCCAGGTGGTGAGGTTGTCGGGCAGCTCCACGCTGACCTCGGCGTGGCCGTTCTCGTCGGTGCGCAGGCTGGGATTCCAATAGGCCAGGTCGGGGAAGAGCTTGCGCACGGGGCCAAACTCCTCGCCGCCGCCGCCGCCGCCCAAGCCCTTGGCCTCCTCGCCCAGTTCCTCGCTGATGCGGTCCCCCGAAAGCGTCAACCCGCTGGCCGTGCTCACCCCCAGGCCGCGCTCGCGCCAAAAGTAGCCCACGATGTCGGGGCCGAGCCGGTCGGCCAGCGTCAACACAGAAAGATCAACCAGGTTGAGCGCCAGTTCGGCCTCGACCGGGTTGCCCTCACTGTCGCTGACGTTCACGTCGTAGGTCACCGTCTCGCCGGGCTGGTAATGCTCGTCGGCGGGCCTGTCGGGCGTCATCTCGATGCTCAGCTCCTTCTCCGTCGTCTCGATGGGAAGCTGCGCGTAGCCGATCTTGAAACTGGGCAGCGGGTTGTTCTCGTCCACGCCCTCGACGACGACGACCGAGACGAACACGTTGGGGATGAGATCCTCGGTGATGGGAATCTCGATCTGCGCCGAGTTGGTCTCCAAAGTCTGCACCCAGTAATCGTAGATGTGCCCTCGCTCGACGGTGATGAGCGCCTCGACCGGACCCTGGTAGGGGTGCGGAATCAGGATAGTGGCCGTGTCGCCGACCTGGTACTGTCGCTTATCCGTGACCAGGTCTATGCGGTCGTTGTTCTCCCGCCGCCAGTTGACGTACCCCCGCCCGCTGACCCACATGTAGGTGGAGCTGCGCACCTCGTTTTCCTTCACGTCCAGGCCGGAGGCGATCACTTTGTAGATGCCGCCGCTTGCCGGCGTAAAGCTGGCGGTCGCCTCGCCGTCGCCGTCCGTCGTCACCGTAGCGGTAAAGACCGGCGTATCCTCGACGACACTCTCCCAGTAATAGCTGCCGTCCTCCCCCATCTTTTGCACGCTGTACCATTTGTGCTCGGCAAAGACGACGGTTATCTCCTGATGCGGCGCTGGCTCGCTTTCCCAGTCCACGGTGATGATGTTGACGCGGTTTTCCTGTCCCGCCGTGCCCACGTACCGCTCCGGCTGCAGGCCGACGTAATACAGCCCCTTGTGAACTATGGCCTCGGTGCGATTGCTGACCTCCTGGTTGTTGACGTCGGTGACAGTCACCTCCAGCGTAAAGCGCTGGCTGGAGATCTTTTCGGCCATAAGCGAAGCGCCGTCTGTATCCAGGCTGAAAGTGAAGCGCCCCTCCTCGTCGGTGACGCCCTCGCCCCCGGCGATGCGCTCGCCGTAAGAGTCGCTCCCTCCCCACCACCACCAACGGTCGTAGCTATAGTCGGTGAAATCCCACCAGCCCGCGCCCTGGTAATCGAAAAAATGATCGGCGGAGAGGACGACGTAGCGCACCTGTGCGTTCGCCACCGGCCCGCCGAAAAAGTAGGTCGCCTGGGCGGTGACGTTGATGGTATCTCCCTGGACGTACTCCGGCCGGTCGCTCTCCACCTCGACCTGGAACTCGGGCCTGCGGTACTCGGCCACCTGGAAGCTGGTGTAAAAATATGCCTCCTTGTGCTCCAGGTAATTGACCCGGATGGAGTAGACGCCCAGCGCCGCCTCCTCGTCCAACTCAAACTCGCCGTCCAGCGTGCCCATGTCGCTGATGGAAAGATCATCCTCAAAGAGCATCTTGCCCTCGGGGTCCGAGATCTCGACGTGAACCTCGGAATCCTGCGATGGCAGGGAATAATGGGCGTCGTCGTCGCCGCGCAGGACGCCTTTGAAGTAGACGGTCTGGGCGGGGCGGTAGATGGGCCTATCTGTGAAGAGGTAGCCGGCGAAGGGAGAGTCGTAATACTCCACCGGCAGGTCGAACTCCCAAGCCGAGATGCCATCGTCCCACCCACTGATGGCGGCGGCAAAATCCGGGCCGGGATTTTCGGGGTCGCCGGCAAAGGCAAAAACAGATGCCCAGCGGTCTATAGGCCGGTGCTCGCTGGCAAAGACGCCGTCCCCGTCCGTCGTCCCCTCCGCCAGCGTGCTGCCATGATACTCACCCCCCATCACCACGACGGGCAGGCCAGGCAGCGCCGCGCCGGAGTGCAGATCGGTAGCCCAAACCAGCGCTTCTGTTCCGGTCGTTTTAAGGCTCAGGTTGCGGCGGGAGACGACCAGCATCTCCTTGCTGAGGCTGGGCACGTCGTGCCGCGCTTCGGGGTAGATCGAGTCCCAAACGGGCTGCACCTCCAAGTAGTACAGGCCCGGCTCCAGGAGGCCGTCCTCGCTTTCGGAGAGCGCGGCTTCGGAAAGCCGAGTGCCATAGATGGCGCGCTGGTTCAGCGGCGGGCTGGCGTCCAACGTCCAGCGCCGGATGAGGTTCTCAGGAATACCGTAATAGTCGTTCCAGTACTCCCACGAGTTATCCCCGTTGGCCCGCAAGAAATCCGCCAGCGGCATACGGTAGAGGGCAAACTCGACCTGTCCCACGTTGCGGACGGTGACAAAGGCCAGCGTCTCTGTGTAGGCATCGTAGGTGACTACCTTGCCGACGTTGTGCAGATAGACCAGGGGATCGTAGGCGCGGGTGTGCCAGCGAACGGTGGTACTCTCGCCCAACTCGTGCCCGTAGCGCCCGCGCACGTCGCCGCTGATGGTCACCTCGTAATCGCTGCTGGCCTGGATGGGGAAAGAGATTTCGAGTTGCGTGTCGCTATCCCACCAGTAGGTGTAGACCTGCGTCTCCGAGACCGGAGGGCTGATGGTAAAGTTGCCGTTGATAGAGTCGGGGTCCATTGGGCTGGAGAACTCGATCTCTAATCCACCCCACGGATCGGCGCTCTGCTCGCCGTCGGCAGGGTCGGTGACGAGGATACGGGGATAGGCGATGGTGGCAAAGGTCCAGCGGTATGGAGATTCGGTGCCGGCCTCGCCGATAGCTCCCCGGGCGCCGGTGGCGACCGTGGCCTGGTAGGTCGTATCGAAATCGAGCGGCTCGCTGGGGGTAAAACTCATCGTCTCCACGCCGACGCGCTCCGGTCCCGCGCCCGAATCCCACGACCACTGGTAAGGCTCATAAGTACTCCGGCTCGGCAGCACCAATCCCTCGGCGTGCCACTCAAAGTCGCCGGCGACGACCTCGCGGGTGCGCAGGTTCTTCAACTCGAAGGCGGCCTCGGTCGAAGCGTGATCCATCGGCTGATTGAAAGCGACATAGATGATCGGCTCCGGGCTGACGTAGACGGTGTCCGCGTCGGGGTGGGCGCCGACGACGGCCGGCATGACGGTGGTGAATTCCCAGGTGTAATCCTCGTCCAGGACGCCGCCGGTGGTATCGGCAAGACCCGCCGCGACCCGCCCCGTGTAGGTGGTGGCCGGTGCAAAGCCCTCTTCGGGCGTGAACAGGTAAATGGAGGTGTTGAGCCACTCCCCTGTCCCGCTCACCGCCGGCTCAAAGGTGAGCGGCTGGGGCAGATCGTCCATGCTTTCGATGGCCGTCAAAGGCACGACGGGTCGGTTGAAGAGCACGGTGACGGTCCCGTCGGTGGCAACCTCGGCTGTATCCTCGGCCGGCTGGACGGCGGTCACCTCCAGGAAGCCGACGGTGGTAAAGCGCAATTTGACCGGCTCATCCAGCGGCAGCTTTTCCGCGCTGAGGGCGCTTGCTCCGATGGTGACGGTGTACTCGGTGGCCCGCTTAAAGCCGCCGCCCGACGGCTCGAACAACAGCACCCGCTCGCTGGGCCACTCAAAGCTGCCGGCGATGGCCGGCTCGATAGTGAAGGCGGCCTCCACCGTCTCTGGGTCCATCGGCTGGTCGAATACCAGTTGGATGGGGGCCGCGAGTTGCTGCTCCTCGCCCCGCGCCGGCATTGCCTGGATCACTTGTGGCGGCAGCGGTTCGGGCGGCGGGGTGGGAGTGGGCGTTGGCCCGGGGAGCAGGGACGATAGCGGGCACTGACAGGCCAGCGTAAGGACAATCATGACGACGAGTAATGGCGCGAAACGGGTTTTGAGTTTCACCTGCGTACCTCCTCGAGAATGGAGAAAAAGTTAGCAATTAAAAGTGTAGCACAACATCACAGAAAAGCAAACACTCGCACAAAAAAGACCCTTTAGCCACACAAGAAATCTCAAGCTGATGATTACCCAGGTATGCAGACGTCTACTCGAGGCGACGGTTTTTCCACCACCGCGGTAAATGTAGGTTATTGCCCAAGCGGGCGGAGTAGGATCAAGGAGCAGGAGGGAGAGTAGGTACGATAATTTGAGTAACCCGTTTCTCGAACCTGCTGCGCGGGAGCATCACGCGCCGGCCACAGGTCAGGCAACGCAATCGTATGTCGGCGCCGATGCGGGTCACTTCCCACTCGTATCCCCCGCAGGGATGAGGCTTGCGCATGCGCACCCTGTCGCCTACGTGTACCTCAGATGGTGTGTTACGCAACGGTCTAACCTCCATGTGGAAAATTCTACTCCGCCCCGCCGATCCACACAAGGCAGTTCTTTTTGCCCGCGCTCCTGGCTCTTGCCGAAGACAATGTTTAAGGTTGAGCCTATTGACAACGGGAGGATTTCAGCGTAAAATGAAAGCGAAAAGCTGGAGCAACCGTCCCGGAGCCTCCCGGCACTGCCTCACCAGAGCGCAGCTCGAGACCATCGAGAGCGAAGGCTAGACGGAGCAACCGTCAAAAAGGGGCAATCGTACCGGGTAAAGGCAAAGGGCGATTGGGAGCAGCGGCCTAACACCAAGGCCGCTGCTCTGTTTATTGTTCCCCTGGGCCCGCGATCCACTGCTCGTATAGAGCACGGTGCTCGTCGCCGGCAACTGACTCTACCGCGGCCAGCCAATCCTCCACCGTGGCGACGGCGTATCGGTTGCGGTCAAAGTAGGCCCGCACAATGGCCTCAAAATCGTCGTCCCCCACCTCCCGGCGCAGCTCGTGAAAATAGAGCGGTCCCTTCCGGTAGACCACCGGGCCATAACTCTCACTGCTGTAGGCGGCGACCGGCATCCCCGCCGGCAAATCGCGCCCGGACTCTACCAGCATCTCGTATGACTGCCGGAAAACATCGTCCACCAGCTCGGCGGCCAGCCCCGTTCCGTAACGCTCCTCGTAGTAGAGCAGCGTGCTGTATTGCACCAATGCCTCGTCCAGCCACGGCTCGTCCACCTGATCGTTACCCACCAGGCTGTACCACCACTGGTGCCCTGTCTCGTGCACCACGACCCATTCCATATCCTCGCTCATAGTCTCATAATAGACGCTGTTGATGACCACCAGTCCAGGGTACTCGATCCCGCCGGCGTAGGTGGGGGTTTCCACCACGTCCAGTTCGGTAAAGGGGTACGGGCCAAAGAGATGGGCGAACACTCGCACTGCCTCGGTCGCCTGACCCAACGCCAATTCGCCTCCCTCCCGATGGTCGGAGTAAAAGATGCTGTTGACCGTGACTCCCTCCACGACGTTGCTCTCCACCCGGTAATCTGGTCCTAGAATGGCGTTGAAATCCCGCATCGGGCCAGTGACGCAGGTCCAGGTAGCGCTACCGTCGGAATTGAAGGTAGGTGGAGAGCAGACGCCGGAGGCAAAGAGCGACATCTCGGCCGGGGCGGTGATGCGCACGCTGTAGAACGAGGTTTCGGAATAGACGGCGTCGCCGTAAGTGGGAGCCAGTTCGACGTTCCAGCCCTCGTCGTCGTAGACCGGGACCAGGGGATAGACGTTGGTCAGGGCCAGGACGTCGTCATAGTAGCCGAACTGCCGGTAGCCGTCGCCGGCGCGAGTGGGGATGGCAACGGTAAAACTGAGTGTCAACTCGAGCTGCGCCCCAGTCCCCAGCGGCGGGTCGAGCGAGAAGCGCAGCACAGAGCCACCCAGCTCGGCGGTAGGCTCGGCCGGCCGACCATCGAGCAAAACGTCCGTCACTTTCATCTCTCCTCCATAGCCGGGCGTGTTGGGAAAGAGGCGCAGGTAAATAGCATCCAGAGGAACGGCCTCAGCGTTGGTGTAGCTTATGCGCTCGCGCCCGGTGACGGTAAGTGCGTCGAGGGAGACGGTCAGCTCAAGCTCGTAGCGCGTGGCGTCGGGGAACAGGTCCAGGTCGGCGGCAAAGCCAGGACGTAGAGCCCGCGCCTGTTCGAGAGGGGGGATGGGGGAAAGTGGGAGCATGGGGATAGGAGTGTGGGGGTGCTGGGGAGTGGAGGTGTGGGGATGTGGAGGTGTGGAGGTGGGGGACGAGGGTGGTGTGGGGGTGATGGCAGTGGGAAGGCAAGCAATAGCGAGCAACAAGCAGAGGGACAGGAACAGGAACCGATTTCTCCTTATCATTTTTACCTCCTCATTCACTCAGGCAGCAAGTCTCAGGGAGCCGTTGTGCAATTCATCTCTGGTGTTCAAAGGTGCCGTTAGCACACCGTCCACTCCCGGCAGCGGCGTGCGCAGGAGCGCGCGGGCTCTGGAACAATCGAGCGTGCAGTTGAGGGGGCGCACCGAGCCACTTTCGGCCGCGCGGGCGGGTACGACGGGGCCAGGGTCCACCCCGTGAAAGCGCAACAATCCCAGGCCGAACTCGTGACGGGAGAGGTTCTGCGCGCCGGCCACGTGCAGCACGCCCGTGTAGCGCAACCCTGCCAGTTCGACGACCGCCGCCGCCAGGCTCTCCACCCAGATGGGCGAGCGCACCTCGTCGGTAAAGAGCCGCACCTGCCTTCCGGCCATCAGGCCATCCACCATCCAGCGCGTGTGGCGATCCAGGCGCGGACGCCAGCCATAGATGAGCGATGTGCGCACGATCACCGCTGCACCGCCGGCTGCACACACCTCCTCCTCGGCCAGCGCCTTGCTCCGCCCGTAGGGAGTGATGGGCGAGGGCGGATCATCCTCGCTGTAATTGCCCCTGCGACCGTCAAAGAGCGCGTCGGTTGAGATGTGGACCAGGCGCGCGCCGCAGGCTGCAGCCGCGCAGGCCACGTGGCGCGCGCCGGCCCTGTTCACCGCTTCAAATTCGGCGTCGCTGCCGACGTTGGCCGCCGCCGTGTGCACCACGACGGATGGTCGTACCTCCTCCACCAGTGCCCTGACCGCGGCCTCGTCCCGCACGTCCAAGCGGCGGGACGTCGCATCCGGCCCATCCACCGGATGCGTCAGGTGCGTGGCGGTCACTTCCCAGCCGACGCGAGCCAGCCGCGCGACCCACCCTCCCAGGTAGCCGCTGCCGCCGGTCACGAGCATCTTGGGTCTCATCCTCGTCAACTCCTTCGACTGGACAAAAACGACTGTTTTGGGGTATCATGTCCCCGTGATTAGAGCCCAGTATACCACACATTCGAGGAGAGAAACATGACAGACCCACTGCACACGTTCTTCTACCCGCGCGGTGTAGCCGTCCTCGGCGCCAGCGCCAACCCCCTCAAGCTGAGTCACGGAGTGCTGCGCAACCTGGTCACCCACGGCTTTCGCGCTCCCGTTTACCCCGTCAATCCCAAAGGGGGGGCGATGCTGGGGCTGCGAGTCTACACCACCGTCGCCGATGTGCCCGATCCGGTGGATCTGGCCGTCATTGTCCTCTCCGCCGGTCAGACGGTGGAGGCGTTGGAGGCCTGTGGCAAGCGGGGCATCAGGAACGCCGTCCTCATCGCCTCCGGCTTTGGCGAGTTGGGCAGCGGTGGGCGGGAGCGAGAGAGCCAACTGCTAGAGATCGCCCGCCGGCACAAGATGCGCTTCGTTGGCCCCAACTGCGTCGGCGTGATAGATACTTATGCCCCCATAGATACCTCTTTCATCCGCACCATGCCGAGCCAGGGCGTCATCGGTTTCGTTTCCCACTCCGGCGCGGTCTGTGGCGGAACGATGGACTGGGCCAGTGCGGTCGGCGTCGGCTTCTCCCGGGTCATCAGCCTGGGCAACCAGGTGGACGTGGAGGTGGCGGACGCGCTGGATTCGCTGGCGGTCGACCCGCACACACGAGTCGTGGCCGCCTACATCGAGGGGCTGCCCGATGGCCGGCGATTCGTGGAGGCGGCCGCTCGCCTGACGCCGCACAAACCACTGATAGTGCTCAAGGCCGGACGCACGCCCAGTGGGACGCGGGCGGTAGCTTCCCACACCGGCGCGCTGGCCGGGGCGGATCAGGCCTTTCTGGCCGCCTGTCGCCGCGCTGGCGCGATCCCGGCGGAGAATCTGGAAGAGCTGGTGGACGGGGCCATCTCGCTGGCCTACCGGCAATCTCCGCAGGGAGCACGCATAGCGATCCTGACCAACGCCGGCGGGCCGGCGGCGGTGGGCGCGGACGCGCTCGACCGGAACGGGCTGCACCTGGCAAACCTGAGCAGGGAGACGCAGACCCGGTTGCGGGAGGTTTGCCCGCCGGGAACGATGACGGGCAACCCGGTGGACATGCTGGGCGGCCCGCAGCCGGAGCAGTACACCCAGGCGTTGGAGATACTCTCCCAGTCGGCCGAGGTGGACGGCGTGATGGTGGTCTATGTACCCCAGGCGATCACGTCCCCCCACGACGTAGCGGCGGCGGTGGGCCACGTAGGAGAGGGAACCGAAAAGCCGGTGGTCTGTTGTATCTCGGGCGGGGGTGGCATCCGCGCCGCTGCCCGTGGCCTGCACGCCCATTCCATCCCCCACTATCTGACCCCTGCCCGCGCCGCCCACGGCCTGGGGACGCTGTGGCGCTACAAATACATCCAGGCGCGGCCTCCATCGGAGACTGAGCCGGTGGCGGGAGTGGACCACAAGCGGGCACGTGCGCTGATAGAGGCGGCCCGGTCAGCCGGACAGCACGTTTTGGACCCACAGGCGGGGGCGGAGCTGGCAGCAGCCTACGGCCTTTCGACGTCCCCCTCCGGCCTGGCGGCGACGCCCGACGAAGCGGCGGCGCTGGCGGAACGCGTGGGCTACCCGGCGGCCCTCAAGCGGGTCGCTCCCGGCGCGCTCCACAAGACCGACGCGGGCGGCGTGGCGCTGAACCTGGAAGACGGTGACGCGGTGAAGGAAGCATTTGAGCGCATCGTCGGTTGGGGAGAGCGGGGACTGGTGCAACGGATGGCCCTCCCAGGGCTGGAGGTCATCGTGGGCGCCCAGCGAGACGATCAGTTTGGCCCGCTGGTGATGGTCGGGCTGGGCGGGATCTATGTGGAAGTGTTGCGAGACGTGGCCTTTCGCTTGGCCCCGTTGAGCGCGGCCCAAGCGCGGGCGATGGTGGCAGAGACGGCGGCGGGGAGACTGCTTAAGGGAGTGCGCGGCCAGCCGCCGAGGGACGTGGCAGCAGTCATGGACGCCCTGCGCCGGGTGGGGCAATTGATGACCGATCTACCCCGGGTCGCAGAGATAGACCTGAACCCGCTGATCGTGGGCCGGATCGGGCAGGGGGCCTGTGCGGTGGACGTGCGCGTTATGTTGAGTGAGGGGGAGGACTGACGGGAGCCGGTATGTCTCTGGTTGGAGAGATTATGGCAATCCCATCGCGGCCAGGACGGCTTCGACTTCATCCAGGAACTCGGAGAGATTCACCGGCCGGCGGCCTTCAGCACTGGTGTCGTGTTTGTGAGGGTTGGTTGCAGTATGGCGGTGCCAGATACCATTCACTTGATCCCGCGCGTAAATCCGCTGCTCGTTGTGAATCAGGACTAGATTCGTTGTATCGAAGTGAGCATTGCGGTAAACTTGTACAAAAAGGCTGGGGGATAGGTAAAGACGGATCTTGATCAGATTTTGGCTGAGATCGAGTACATCCAGCCGCCTGATGTAAGCCCGTCTTTTGGTCTCTTGACGTAAAGCAGAGAGCAATTGGGCCACGTTCATGACAGTTGAATCACATCTTTCAATCGTCCGATTTCTTCCTCCATATCGGCGATGCCGGTCACAGCCATCTCCCAGTCAAAATAGTCTTGCTCCGCCTCGAAGGCCGGTTCAGAGCGCAGTATCACCTGACGGAAGGTCTCGAAATCCTGGTTATATTTGGCCTCGAATTGATGAGCCATTGTGCGATACTTGATCAGGTTTTTCTGCGCCCGCTCCAATAGTAGTTCCGCCAACACCTGATCGAGCTCCAAGCTGGGAAACAACTGGCGGGCGCTGGATTGAACCACCGCCAAAGTACTAAGCCCCATCACTCACCTCCAAAACTCCGCCCCCCTGACAACTTCACCCGGTCGTATGGGTATTATACTCGAACAAACGCAAGAGGCAAGAAATGCCTCCCTAATCCCCGTACCCGTGCGGGTGCGTGCGGTGCCACTCCCAGGCGTGCTCGACGATGGTGCGCAGGTCGGGGTACTGTGGCTCCCAGCCCAGCTCCCGGCGAATTTTCTCGCTGCTGGCTATCAGAGTGGCCGGGTCGCCGGGCCGGCGGGGCCCGACCTCGGCCGAGATCGGGCGCCCGGTCACCTCCCGGCAGGTCTCGACGACCTCCTTGACCGTGAATCCCTGCCCGTTGCCCAGGTTGTAGGTGCGGCTGCCCTCGTCGAGCGCGCGCAGCGCCAGGATGTGGGCCTGGGCCAGATCGGTGACGTGGATATAGTCGCGCACGCAGGTGCCGTCGCGGGTGGGATAGTCGTCCCCAAAGATGGTGAGCTTTTCCCGCTGGCCCAGCGCCACTTGCAGAGTGAGGGGGATGAGGTGCGTCTCGGGGTCGTGATCCTCGCCCCGCTCACCGGTTGGCGAGGCCCCGGCGGCGTTAAAGTAGCGCAACGCCGCGTAGCGAAAACCATAGACACGGTCCAACCAATGAAGGATGCGCTCCAAGATGTGCTTGGATTCTCCATACGGGCTGCCAGGCACGATGCGTTCCTGCTCGTCAATCGGCATGCGCTCAGGGTCATCGAAGAGATTGGCGGTGGAGGAGAGGATAAAACGGCGCACGCCGTGAGCAGCCGCTTCCCGCATTAAATTCAGGCCGTTAGTGACGTTGTCGCCGACGTACATAAACGGCTGCTCCACAGACTCGCCCACCAGAGTGTAGGAGGCAAAGTGCATCACCGCCTCGACGTCATGAGCGTCGAACACGCCCTTGACGGCCGTCCGGTCGGTCAGGTCCCCCTCGACAAAGACAGCCTGGGGATGGACGGCCGTCCGGTGGCCGTAGTATAGATTGTCAAAGACGACGACCGCGTCGCCTTGCCGAACAAGTTCCTCCGTGACGATGCTGCCGATATAGCCGGCACCGCCGGTGACCAAGATATTCACGAGTACACCTCCTCGTTGATGATTTTGAACGCGAAACGTCAAATGTCAAACGCCAAGTATCGCTCGATCAGCCTCACACTGCGCTCGTAGCCAACGTCGTGAAAGGACTTTAGCGCGGCCCGGGGGACGTGACGGAAGATGCGCTCCTCCATCTGTCGCGGAGACGCCAGTATCTCCTCCACCACTAGCGCCGACATCCCCATCCGCCGGGCAAAAACCTGCGCCGTCTCGACGTTGCGGGCCGGGCCGAGTTGCTCCACCAGCCAATCACGCCACGCCCGCAGGTGCTCGTCGCCGACGAAAGGCAGCCACCCCCACGGCTCGACCTCTCGTAACACTGTAGCCACGTCGCCGTCGAGCCGCCGTTGATCGCGGGCGTCCACCCAGGTACGCAGGACATTGTGCAGGAACAGTCGCTCGTGCAGGGTTGCCCATTCCTGTGCCATAAAATAGCGCAGAAAGACGTCTTCGAGCCAGATCTCGTCCAGCAACAGGTGGGCGATGTACCCGGCGACAAAGGCCGCTTGCGCCGGGAGCAGCATATCCGCGCAGGCCAGTTGCGGATGGGCGGCGAACAGCGCTTCGTAGGCCGGGCGGTCGGTGGTGCGCGGGATGGTGTAAAAGTGCGTCTCCTCGCGGCCCTGCCGGCTGATGGTCTGAACGTCGGGCACGGTGTGGCCCAGCAAGAAGGGGCCGCGCTGTTGTATCAGCCAGCGGCGAGTGGCGAGAGAGAGAGCATCGCCGCACAATATTTCTTCCGCCAGGGCCAGGTGCATCACCGGAGTGGGCATCACGTAGCATATTGTACAACGGAAGGGAGAATTTGCCAGTTTCCCGCTACTCTCAGCGGATGCGGGGAGAGGGTTTTTGAGGTATAATGTAGATGACCACGGGGCAGGCTCTCAAGCCCGCCAAAAGACCGGAAAGTCTGCTCCACGTGAGGCTTTCGCCCTGATGCGTAGACAGGCTACGAGCAGAGGTGGACAGATGAAAAAGAGAACGTACATCCTGGCAGCTACGTTGTGCTTGCTGGCCGTGCTGCAAGTTAGCGCAACGGCCCCAGCGGGTCCAGAGGTCCACCTGTTGACGGTGGACGGGGCGATCTCGAGCGCAACGGCCGACTATCTCGCACGGGGCATCGAACTGGCCGAGCAAGAGATGGCGGAGGCCGTCGTCATCCTGCTCAACACCCCAGGCGGCGACGTCACCGCCATGCTCAAGATAATGGAGACGCTGGAGAACGCAGAGGTGCCCGTCATCGTCTACGTCTGGCCGCGCGGAGGAATGGCCGCCTCGGCCGGGACGCTGATCGCGCTGGCGGCTTCGGGAGCGGCGATGGCGCCTCACACGACCATCGGCGCGGCCCATCCAGTGGCCGGGGGAGACGCGGAGGTAGACCCCGCCGCGATAGAAAAACTCACCAACGCGATGGTAGAACACGCGGGTGCCTTTGCCGCCCGGCGGGGACAGGCGGCGGTGGATTGGGCCGAGCGGGCCATCCGCGAGAGCGAGACCGCCAGCGAGCAGGAGGCGCTGGAACTGGGAGTCATTGACCTGGTGGCCAACGACCTGGACGATTTGCTGGAACAGTTCGACGGGCGCACGGTGCCGCTAGGTGGAGGCGAGGTGACGCTGCACGTGGCCGGGGCTGCGCTGCAAGAGTCACCAATGTCACCGGTCGAACAGATACTGAGCGTGCTCGTCAACCCCAACGTCGCTTTCATCCTCCTGGTGGCGGGTATCCAGCTCATCTTTATCGAGCTTTCGGCCCCCGGCGGATGGGTGGCCGGGTTCCTGGGCGCGCTCTGCCTGGCGCTGGCCGCTTACGCCATGCGCATCTTGCCGCTCAACTGGCTGGGGCTACTGCTCATCGGCGTCTCTTTCGCTCTCTTTTTCCTCGACCTCAAGACGCCGGGTGTAGAGGCGCTGACCTTTGCCGGCATCGGGACGCTCATTGCCGGGGCGCTGGTTCTGTTCAACACCCCTGTCGCCTCCCCCTATGGCAAAGTGTCGCTGCCGCTGGTGGTAGGGACGGGAGTGGTGCTCGGCGCTTTCTTCCTCATCGTCGTGGCCCAGGGATTGCGCGCCCAAAAGCTGCAGCCGGCGACCGGCGCCGAATCGCTGATCGGGCGTCAGGCCGTCGTTCGCGCCCCGCTCGACCCCGATGGAACGGTGTGGGTGGCGGGGGAAGTCTGGACGGCCAGCGCCGACGATGGCCCCATCGCTGCGGGGGAGCAGGTCGAGATCGTCGGCGTGGAGGGGCTGCGGCTGCGCGTGCGGCAATGTTCGGAGGAAAGTTAGAGTGTCCGGCTTTTTCGATCAAGTCTACCGGCTGGTGCGGCGGGTGCCGCCCGGCAAGGTCACGTCCTACGGGGCGATTGCCCGTATGTTGGGCCACCCTCACGCCGCCCGCACCGTCGGTTGGGCGCTGCACAGCCTGCCGACAGGCTCCGACGTGCCCTGGCAGCGCGTCGTCAACGTCCAGGGCCGCATCTCTACCAGTTGCGAGGAGCACGGCGAGGGTCTCCAACGGGCGCTGCTGGAGGCCGAGGGGGTCGAGTTCGATGAACGTGGAAGCGTGGACTGGGACCGCTTCGGCTGGGAGGGCCTCCCTTGGCCAGAGATAGAAGAGCGGACGGGCATATAAAGTTCATGATAAAACGATTGGTCATTCCCTCGATAGTTCTGTTGACCCTCGCCTGTAACCTGGGGCAGATCGTCACCACCGTCGCGCCCACCGCTGCCCCATCTCCCGTTCCGGTCCAACCGCCTCCCACTCCCTACGGCGGCTCGGAAAAACGGTGCGGCGACGGAGCCTGCGACGGGCCGGAGAACGCGACCAATTGCCCCGAGGACTGCCTCGCCGGTGAGGAAGGCGTGCACTGGGTGACCAACCCCACTGGCGGCGCGCGACTGTTCGTAAAAGTCATTCATCCCCAGGATTGGAGTGGAGAGCTGCTGCCCACACTGGTACTGGTGCCCGGCGGGTCGGGGGATAGCGGCGACTTGCTCGATTTGCCCGGGAAAACCAAAGCACTGACCGACGCCGGTTTTGCCATCGTGGTCTTTGACCCCGACGGGCGCGGTCGCAGCGAGGGCGACGAGAACGACAACGGCTACATCCACCAGGACGGGCTGGCCGAGATCATTCGCTACGTCGCCGGGCTGCCGGGAGTGAACGAGGCACAGATCGGCCTGGTCTCTTACTCCTACGGCGTCACTATGGCCGCCGGCGCACTGGCCCGTCACCCCGACCTGCCCGTCCATTTCTTCATTGACTGGGAAGGGCCGGCCAACCGGAACGACACCGGCGGCTGCGACGACGCCAAGACCGGGCACCTGCAGGGCCATCCGTGTGACGACGAGGAGTTTTGGCGCGAGCGTGAGGCCGCTGCTTTTGCCCTTCAACTGACGCTGCCATATCAAAGATTGCAGTCGGAGCGAGACCACGCCCAACCGGACAACGAACACGCGCTGTTGATGATCGCCAACGCCACCGCCCAGGTGTACGGCGGTCACGGCAAGGCTCCCTGGACCCGGCTGAACGATCTGGACCCCAACACCGTCTACAGCGCGGACGCGCCCCCTCCGATGATCCCAGAAGGGGAGGAGCAAAGACCGGAAGCCCTGATCGCTCGCTACGCCAACGAACTCTTGAACCTACCGTGACCGCCCGATGACCCAATCCAACGTACCCGCGCCGCCTGCCCCGCCCAAACTCCTGGCCGATTGCATGTTGGGCCGGCTGGCTAAATGGCTGCGATTGCTCGGTTACGACACCGCCTACGAAAATGAGGCCGCCGACCCTCACCTGGCCCGCCGCGCCCGCGCCGAGGGTCGAGTGCTGCTCACCCGCGACCACGAATTGGCAAAGCGCCGCGGTCTGCGCACGCTGCTCATCCAATCGGAGGTGCCGGAGGAGCAGGTACGAGAGGTGCAAGATGCCCTCGGCCTGCCGCCCGATCCCGCCCTCTCCCGTTGCTCCGTGTGCAACGGCGTGCTGGAGGCCGTCACTCCCGATGAAATAGCCGGTCGCGTGCCCCCTTACGTGCTGAGGACCCAGACCGAGTTCCACCGTTGCTCCGGCTGTGGCAAGGTTTACTGGCCCGGCACCCACTTTCGGGCGATGCGGGCCCATTTCAAAGAGATGCGCCGGCGGGTGGACGAGTTCGACACACGAGACGCGCCTTCGGCGCAGAGGGCGAGTTAGAGAGGAGCAACATAGTGCAAGCAAATATCGTCACAGACGTAGCGATAGTGGGCGCCGGCCCGGCCGGATCGGTGGCGGCGCAGAGATTGGCCGCCGCTGGCGTCGAGGTCGTGCTGCTGGAGCAGGCCGCCTTCCCCCGCGACAAAGCCTGCGGTGACGGAGTGAGCGCCGCCGGACTGGCCGCCCTGGCCCGCACCGGCCTGGGCGAGTGGGCTCGTCAATTCCCCGCACCGGAGGTGTTGCGCCTGACCTCTCCCGATGGACGACCCCTGGACGTGCGTCCGGAGACGGGAGACGGTCACTGCTACGGACGGACGATCCCCCGGCGCTTGCTCGACGCCCGGCTGGCCCAGGCGGCGGTGGAAACCGGGGCGCGCCTGGTGGAAGGGACGCGGGTGCGAGGCGTGGAGTGGCCCGACAGAGGCGGGCCTACCGTCGTCGCCGCTGGGCTGAAAGTGAACGCCCAACTGGTCATCCTGGCCGATGGCAGCAACGCGGCCATAACCCGTCGGCTGGGACTGGTGCAGGAAGAGCCGGAGCTGGTCGCGGTGCGGCAGTATCTCGCGGGCGATACTGGCCCTTCCCAACGGCTGGAAATACATTTCCAAAGAGACATCATCCCCGGTTATACCTGGCTGTTCCCGATGGGCGATGGGCGCGTCAACGTGGGAACGGGCACTTTCGTCCGGCGGGTGCGACGGGGAGAAATGTCGCTGCGGGATACGTTGGCCCGCTTCCTGGCCGACCCGGTCATCACCGCTGGCCGACTGGCGCAGGCCGAGCCTCTCGGCCCGCTACGGGGGCATCCGCTGCGCGCGCGGTTAGGCGACACGCGCACCCACGCCGAGCGGCTGCTGGTCATCGGCGACGCAGCCGGCCTGGTGAGCCCCCTTTCCGGGGAGGGCATCGCGCCGGCGTTGGAAAGCGGCGAGTTGGCGGCGGCCCACGCGCTGACGGCGCTGGAGAGGGGCGATTTTTCTGCGCGGGCGCTGGCCTCCTACAGCCGGGCGTTGGAAGCCCGCTACGCAGCCGATCAACGAGCGGCGCGCGTGCTGCGCCTGGCGTTGAACCTGCCCCGCCTGCTCGACCGTGTCTTTCACAAACTGCGGCAAGAGCGGGAGTTGGCGCTGCTCGTCGGCTACATCGTCATCGGCCACAAATCGCCCCGCCTGGCGCTGCGCCCGACCACACTGCTGCGGCTGCTGACCTGACGAGGTGCGACGCACTTCTAAAGTGCGCCGCACCTAGCCATCCAAACGGAGGTAAACAAAATGCGAGAACCCGATATCGTCATCCTGTCCGAAACCGAAAACTTTAGCCTGTGGCAGGCCGAGGAACCGGACGGCGAGACGACCTTTCACCTGGAACTGGGCAGTGTCACCGTACACTTTTTCCGCGAGGAGTGGGACGAGTTCCTAGAGTTGGTGAGCGAGGCGGAGGACTAGATGCTACAACAGGGCAAGCCCACACCTCAACTCGAGGAGTGGTACGACAAACTGGCCCCGGTGGTGCGAGAAGCACGAGAGACCTTGCGCCAGGTCAAGCCGGGCAAACTGGCGTTGCGCAGTGGCTGCGAGCGGGACGCGGAGGGCAACTTTCGCCTGACTTTTTTGTGGCAGGAATATGCCATCTCCGGCGACGACTTTACTGTTCGCTGGGCCGGAAGCGGCGACGAGGCCCCCTCCTTTTTCCAGAGCCTGATCCTCACCTACCTGGTCACTGCCGACGGTACGACTCCTTCGAGTCGTTGGATCGGCTTCCGTGAGCTGCCGGATGGGATGTTCTACGTCCAGGCGTTCCAGAGCTATACCGGCGGCCGCCTGGTGCGCGAGTTGGGGGGAGGGATCGAGGCCTTTCGCCGCGCCGCCGAGAAATTAGGCGGCGAGCCGCTAGAGATCGGTGACGCCGGGTATACTTTTACCGTTCTGCCACGGGTGAGTATGGCGCTGGTATACTGGGAGGGGGACGAAGAATTTCCCTCTCAAGCGCGGGTGCTGTTCGAGGACACCGCTTCTCACTATATGTGCACCGACGGGCTGGCGATCCTGGGCAGCCAATTAGTGGGGCGATTGCTCAAGGCCGCGCGTCAATAGAGCGTACCTCTCCTGGCTACGAACCCGGGGCGACTATTCTGTGATTTGCACTTCCTCAAGCACGACCCGGTCGCCGATGACGCCACCGGCATCCACGATCGGCAGCCGATGCAAGTCATTGGGGTCGTACATGCCGACCTCGATGACGTGAGGGCCCGGCGGAGCATCGGGGTTGACTACGATGTCGTACTCGTCCACGACTACCTCGCCGGCCATCCACAGCGGAGTGGGATAAGTGCCCCGGACGGGTGGATTGTCCTGCTGTCCTCTGATTTGATCGTCGCCATCCAGCAGGTGCGTAAAGACGGTATAGCTGGTCTCCATCTCTGCCAGCGCGCGCCAGTAGAGGGTCAGGCGCAGGGTATCGCCTGGCGCGGCCCGCGTACGATCCAGATCGTAACCCAGCAACTCAACCTGGTCACTCAGATTGGCCCGTAGGGGGTGCTGAATGGGCGGCGCGATGGTGCGCCGGTCCACCTGCTCGACGTGAATCGCGATCAGGGAAAGCGGAGCTTTGACCGGGGCGCCGCTATCCCGCTCCCGAACGGTCAGCGTGAGCGTGTACTCGCCGGCGGGCGCGTCGTTGGGAATGCGCAGTCCGTACCGGTCGAGCAGCAGCGAGCCGGCCGGCCACTGAGGGGTGGGATAGGTATCGTGCACCGGACGGCCCTGCCACAGCGAGATCGCGTCTCCTTCCTCGACAGGGCGCAGATCCAACGCCAGGTCCAGGTCGGGCAGCGCGCGTGCGGCCCGCCAGTAAAGCCCGACGTAGAGCGTGTCGCCCGGCCGCAGGGATGTTTGGCCGTGCTGAAAGCCCAGCAGTTCGAGCCCGGCCAAGTCCACGTCCACGGACTGAGGGATGGTCGGCAGTTCGGTGGGCGGCGCGGCCACCGGCCCCACGGCGACCGGGCCGAGGATAACGGTCGTCCCGGCCACCCTGCCTTGCCCGTCGAGCAGGGGCAGGCGGGCGTCCTGTCCGCGCGAGGCCAGGCCAACTTCCAGTTCAAAAGCGCCAGGGGGAGCCAGGTCCGGCACGGCGATCTCTAGCCGCTGGATGATCGTCTGTCCGGGTTCCCACTCGGCCGAGGGATAGTCGAACGGATCTGCACCGCCCCACTGCAACCCCCAGGCGTCGCGCAGGTGAGCGAAGGGGAGAAAATCCGGCGCTTGAGCCGGGGCGAGCACGCGCCAGTAGAGCGTTACCTTGAGCGATTCTCCAGCAGCGACGGGGGAAAGGTCGTACCCCACGAGCTCGATCTGACTGCCAAAATTGGCATTGGCCGAATGTTGCGGCGCGATGGCTGGCGCGGTGTGAGCCGGCAGGTCGTAGAGCAGGTAGGCGGTGTCGCCGTCCGGGCCGAGGTAGCGTTCTCGTGTGGCGATCAGCTCCAATTGCTCCAACAGCGCCGTCTCCGGCAGGGCGGAACGCGGAAAGACGTAAAGCGCGCCCGCGCCCTCTGGCGGCGGAAAGGCCAAGATCCGCGTGCCGACCAGCCAGCGCACGCGAGCATAGTCGCGCGCCAGGAAGGCCATAGTCGGGTGGCGATAGTGGATCGAGGAGACGAAAATGTCCCGCCCTCGTGCATCGCGCTGGTTGAGCGCGCGGGCGGCGTCGACCAGGTCGTTGTCGTTTTCATAGTACGGCTGCGGCTGCGTTCCCCAAACCGCGAAATAGTCCCATCCGGTCGCCGCCCCCTGGCCGCCGAGGAGCAGCACGGCGACGATAGATACAGCGGCGGGGGAGTACAGCCATCGCAGGCGAGCGAAGCGTCGGGCGAGCAGTTGGAGCGTCGCGCCGATGCCCAGGGCGGGAAAGTAGAAGAGAATGGGCAGCACCCCGATGGAGCGCAAGCTGTGCGGCACCTCTTTGACCCCCAAGATGCTGGGGATCAGCAGCAGGGGCACCCAAAGCAACATGGAGGCGCCGACGACGCGATTCGTCGGGCGCGGGCCACGGATGACCTGGTACAGCGCCGCCAGCACACCCAGGTAGAAAAAGAATCCGAGCACAGGGTCGAATACGGGGCGGCCGACTATGCCAAAGCGGGCCAGTGGATCGCCACGCACGGTAAACATGCCGAAAGCGGATTTGATCGAGTACCAGAGCGTCTGCCACACGGTACCCTGGTTCAGTTCGGGGTTGAGCAGCGAGACCTGGCTTATGCGCGTGCCAAAGGCCTCCGGTTGACGTATGAAGAAGATGAACAGCGGTGCAGCCACGACCGCCGCAGCGAGGCCAAAAATCAGGATGCGCGCCGCGATTTGGCGCCGCTCTCCCTCGCGGGCCAACCATAGGCCCACAACCCACGGGACGAGGGCCAACGGCACGATGCGACTGGCGAGATAGGTGTAGGCCGTCAGGCCACAGAACACGCCTCCCAGCGCCAGATGGCGCCATTTGCCGCCGCGCGCTCCCTTCCACCAGAATATCAACGTCAAGGCCTGGGTGAGCGGCTGGCTGATCGCCCTGAATCCGTAGCGGCTGACGACGACGTGCCAAAAACTGGCGGCGATCAGCGCCGCCGAGAAGAGGGCCACGCCGTAGCGCATCGTCTCGTCCTGGTCGGCGAACAACTCCCAGGCCAGCCAAGATGTCAAAGCGACGGTGAGCAGACCTATCACCGCCGACGTAAAGCGCAAGCTCCAGGTGCTGACACCCAGCAGCTTCATCCATCCCGCAGCGAGGTAAAAGTAGAGCACCTCTTTGCCGGTATAAGAGCGGATAAAGAGCGGAAATGAGCGCCCGGCGGCGATTTCGCCGGACAAGATACCGTTGGCCGCCTCGTCGTAGTATGGCCCGGGGGGGAGATCCGAGAGGCGATACAGGCGTAGCCAGGCGGCCACGCCCAAGATCAGGAGCAACGGCAGCCACTGCCGCAGTTTGGATGTCGTTCTTGGACTCACCGGGGCCTCAGAATTTTGTTCAGGATGGCTGGTAAGAAACCCGCCCTACGCTCGTGTCACGCTCTGCTCGGCCTGGGCGATCATACCAAACGCGCAGGAACACGAGAAGCGAAACGCTCTCGTGGCCTGCGCGTTATCCTAACTTGGTCTGCGAAGCGGGAGAGAACTTGACAGAGCAACCGGCGATGTGCGCTACCCCTACGTCAGGATGCTCTGGAGCCGCATAGCCAGGCTCATATCGCCGCTGATCTTGATCTTGCCTTGCATGAACGCGCTGGTCGCGTTCAGTTCACCCTGGGTCATGGCGATAAAGTCTTCCTTGCCCATAGAGAGCGTCATGCTGGGTGAATCGGCCGCTCCCTCTCCCACTTTGACCTGGCCGTCCTTTACCGTCAACGTCCACTCGCCGCCTCCTTCTCCGCTCAATTCAAAGACGATGACGGCGTCCAACCCCTGGACCTTCGATGGGTCCAACTTGGCCATGTTGGCAAAAACTTGCTCTAGTTCAGTCGCCATAGATTTTATCCTCCTGTATTTTGATGTGAAACTCAGTATACTCCTACTAGCTTTTCTTGTCAATTGGGACGCCAAGCTCGAGCGTTCAGGTGGCCTCTGCTTCCGTTACCAGCTCTTCCACTTTCTCCAGAACCAGCGCGAGACGTTCGGAGATTGTCTCTGCATCTTTACCCTTCAACTCGACGGCTGCCTCCTTTATGAAGCGCACCAACCCCTCCGTCACCAGGGCGCGATTTTCCTCCAATAGTTCCCCGATTCGCGCTTCATCCTCAGCAGACATCAATTGGTTGAAGAGTTGAACTTCTGGCGGGAACGTCTCCTCTATCAGGCGCAAAACCAGGCTCCAGATTGCCTGTAGTGCCGCGACGGCATCCTGCTCACCATCAGTTCGCGCATTTTCCAGATTGGTAGCCAGCACGTTGAAGAAAACCTGGTCCAGTTCTGCAAAGCGACGGCGCGCCAAGGCTTCGGGATCGTCGCTCAATAACAAGTCGCGCAGGAGCGTGGAACGTTCCTCGTACAGTGCGCGTGTCATTTCGTCGAGCCGGTCCCGAGTGTCCAGTACTTGCGCGCGTAGCGCGGTCAGTCGTTCCTTCTCGCTGGCCTCAGGGGCCGACTCGATCCGAGATGTGAGAGCCTGGAAGAAAGGATAATCCAACAACGGCCGGCCGAACGTGATCAACAACTCGCGGGTGCGTTCGTCGGAGGTCTGGACGAGTAATTCCAGCAGCTTCTCGCGGGTTGGCTCGGCGCGCAGTTCTTCCAGCATGTCACTCCGGGCCTTTGCTATCCGCCCCTCGCTGCTCAACTCTAGGAGCTTGGCGCGCAGCGCCAAGATTTTTTGCACGGCGACCGCCTGCCCGCTGGCTTGCGCCATTTCCACGTTCATGGTCAGGATTGCAAAGAACTCGGGGTCAATAATGGCGTCGTTCTCCACGATCATTGCTTCCAACGCCTCGCCGGAGACAGCGTCGAGCATGCGCTGCAAGAGTTCCGCTTTGGTTTTTTGCTCTTCGATCATCTCCGGGGTGACACCGTCCGCCTCGAGAATCTTGTTTGTCAGGTTCTCCAGCGTGAGGAAAACCTGGGGTTGCAACAGGTAAGCCTTGCGTTCCTCGGGCGGCAAATTGTCCATCACCGCGCTAGTCAATTTGCCGATGGCTTGTTGGCGCTCGATGTCGGTGCGTCCGGCCTCCATCGGCATATAAATCAATGCCAGTTCCTTGTTGGGGTCGTGATATAGGAATGGCAGGCCGAGCCCCCCACCCGCCCTGCACTGGGGACAGATGGCTAAATTGACCAGGCCGTTGAGCACCCGCATCTTGGCATCGGGGTCAGTTCCGACGTCCAGGATTTGTTCCACCGGTGTCTGGAACTGGTTGTTACAATTGGGACAAGTTACACGTGCAAGCATTGCTTGAGGCATAGTTGAATTCCTTTCAGTTAGAGATTTGATGCGGCAGTGCTATCGGAATGGCGAACGAGAAAGAAGCTCCCTCCGCGGGATTGCTCTCGACCCAAATGCGCCCTCCGTGAGCTTGGACGATAGATTTGGCTAAATATAGACCCAGGCCCGCTCCGGGTGTGCGCTGGTTGCGTTCCCGTGCTCCACGGAAGAAACGCTCAAACACTCGAGGCTGTTCCTCGAACGGGATGCCCACTCCCTCATCTGACACAGTGATGATTACTTCGTCTGATAATGCGCGGCCACTGATTTCGATGCGCCCTCCCCGGGCGGAGTATTTGATGGCATTGGCTACTAGATTGTCCAACACCTGTTCCAATCGAGCCGCATCCCCGTAGACGGCCGGTAGACTATCGGGAAAGCGAGTGTGAATCTCGTGCTCCTGGGTCTGTGTGCGGAAGCGACCGGCCACGTGCTCGACCAGCGCGTCTAGCGACACCGGCTCTATCTCTAGCGACAAACCACCCGCCTGAAGTCGTGAGGCGTCGAGTAGGTCGTCAACCAGTTGATTTAGCCGGTCGGCCTCTTCCATAATGACCGTCAGGCTTTCCTGCGTCGTCTCCGGGTCCCACCGGGCATCCTCACGCAGCAAAGTGTCGGCGTAGCCCTTGATCAGGGCGACCGGGGTCTTGAGTTCGTGGGATATCACAGAGATGAAAGTAGACTTGACTTTATCCGCTTCGCGGAAGCGCGTGATGTCGCGCACATCGGCAATGATGTTGACCAAGCGTCCTTCGCGGTCAAAGAGCGGCGCATAAGTGATGCCAACACTAATGCTCCCACCATGGCGCCGGCGCAAGTCACCCTCGACGTAGATCGGGCGGGCCGACGAAAGCGGCCAGCCGCCAGCGGTCGCTTTCGCAAAATCAATGTCCGTCTCCACGCGCGCCCAATGGATCACCTCGTCGTGATGGCGACCTATAGCGTTGGCCGCCGACCAACCGCTCAACTGTGCCAGTGCGCGATTGAAGAGGGTGACGCGGTGCGCCGAATCGAGGATCAACACTCCATCGGCGCTATACTCGAGAATGGCGTCGAGTCTCCTTTTCTCGTAAGAGATGCGTTCATAGAGTTGCGCGTTATGTACGGCGATAGCGGCCTGATCGGCAAAGCTGGCGAGCACCTGGCGATCGTTGGCAGTGAAGCGGGTGCCATAAGCGCGAAAGACGTACAGCACGCCAATCAGTTCCTTCCTGATCGCCATAGGGAGCGCCACTACCTGCTGCAAGCGCAAGCCAAGCCCTGACACGATCTGGCCCAACTTGTCCGCTATGCCGGGGATGTGAAACCGGCTACGATCGGTGTCGTCGGGGATATCCGCCAGCAGTGGTTCAAAGTATGGCGCTAGTGCCTGCGGTAGGCCATAACTGGCGCGGATGGTGAAACTTGCGTCGGGGTTGCGCAGAGCGATCAGGCCGGCCTGCCCAGCCAGTATCTCTGTTGCCGCTTCCAGCACCATATGTAATAGCTCATCCAGGTGGAGTTGCGCTGTGAGAGCACGGCTAATTTCCAGGAGGTATTCTCGCTGTCGAACACGATAATCAATCAACATTCACTCACCCCATCGGAAGAGGATTATAACACAGCCCAGTCAGTCTACCAAGTGAGATGGAAGAGCCTCGGCGATCTATGACAAGTTACGAGGCCGGCTATAATGCGCGTCGTCGCGCAGGCAGGTTTCACTACCGGACACTTTATTGACAGATTATTCTCTTTATGATATAATCTTTAGGAACTTTTGGGAATTTAGGAAGTTTTGACGATGAAACTATCTCCCAGACAACGAGAGTTTCTGATCCGGCTGCTTGATCTCTATCGTGAGGCCGAGGGGCCCGTACATTACACGGACGTGGCGCGGGCGCTGGAGGTGAACCCGGTCACAGCCTACGAGATGCTGCGTCTCCTGGAAGATAAAGGGCTGGTGCGTTCTGAGACAGTGCGGCCCCAGGACCACAAGGGACGCTCCATCGTCGTCTTTGCACCGATGGAAAAGGCGGTCAATCTCCTGGCCGAGTTGACGGGTGACGTCACGAGCGTGCAGGACTGGGAGGAGGCCAAAGCCAGCATCCTGCAGGCGCTAGAAGAGGACAGCGATTACGAGGGTCTGCTGAATACACTATTACTGCGCCTACCGGAGCGCAGGTCGCCGCTACTCTTTGCCGCCGACATGGTCACTGCCATCGTTCTGGTTTTCTACGAGCTGCGAGATAAGGCGGCGGCGAAAAAGATTTTCTCCAACCTGCGGCTGTTTGGCCCTCCGGGGTGGGCGGTGCTCTACTCTCTGGCAGGGTTCAGCCTGGCCCTCTCGCTGGTCGAAAAGGCGAACCGGAGCGCCACATCGTCGCTGCTTTCCTACGCCCAGCAGTTCCGAGAGCACCTGGACAATCTGACTCAAGGGGAAAAGGCGCGCCTTTCCGATTTTGTCTACGAGGTGTTGCGGGCGCTGGGATTGTGAGTAGTGAAACGTCAAACGTGAAACGTGAAACGTGATTCTGAGGAGGTGTATGATGTCTGGATTGATCGAAAAGAGCGTGTTGCTGGGACTGGGCGTGTTGACGCTGACCCGTGACAAAGTGGTTCAGGTCGTGAACAGCTTGGTCGAGGAAGGAGAGGTTAGGGCGGACGAAGCTCCCAATATTGTTGACAAGCTGGTAGCCAGGGGCGAGAAGGAGCGGGAAGAGTTACGCAAGCTGGTACGTCAGGAACTGGACAAAATGCACGTCCGCGCGCCCCTGGCCTCCCGCGAGGACATTGAGGAACTGAGCCAAAAGATAGACGATTTGGCCGCCAGGGTCGAAGAGTTGGCGAGCAAGAATGGCGACTGACCTGCTGGTCGCTGCGGTATCCCTAGCACTCCAATCGTGGTAGAATAGGGCCTGGCTAGTGTATCATCTCAATAAACCGGGGTAATGTAGGCGGAATGGCATTCCGCCCTACTTTTCCCCCAACTTTTTGAGAAGAGACTGGCTAGTTACGTTTTACGCAATTACGGCCCACCCTATGGCTCGCTTGCCTGTACGCAGTGTCCGGCACATCCAGCGCTACCACGAGATCGTCCAGGTCTTTGCCCGTCACGGCTTTGCCGAGTTAATTGACCTGCTCGAGTTACAGCCGTACCTCTCGTTGCCCCGACGGTTGCTACGTCGTTGGCGCAAGGACGTTTCCCCACTGGGCGCGCCCCGACGCCTGCGCCTGGCGCTGGAGGAACTTGGCCCGACTTTTGTCAAACTGGGCCAGGTTCTAAGTACGCGCCCCGATCTCGTGCCCCCGGCTTACATAGCCGAACTGGTCAAACTTCAAGACACTGTGCCGCCGGCTGAGTGGGAAACGGTCAAGGCGCACATAGAGTCCGAACTAGGATCCTCTTTGGAGGAGTCGTTCGCCGCTTTCGAGCCGACCCCCATCGCCGCCGCTTCGCTATCTCAGGTGCACGCCGCCACTCTCCCCACCGGCGACCACGTCGTGGTCAAGGTGCAGCGCCCAGGCATCCAGAAAACGATCGAGACAGATCTAGAGATTCTGTTTGACCTGGCCCAAATCTTCCAGGCGCGTACTCCGCTAAGGGAGATCTACAATCTGCCCGAGATAGTCGAAGAGTTCGCCGCCACGCTGCGGGCCGAACTCGACTTTTTCCGCGAGGGGCACAACGCCGACCGCTTCCGCGCCAATTTTGCCGATGAATCCTACCTCCATATCCCAAAAGTATACTGGGACTTTGTCACACGTCGCGTGCTGGTGCTGGAGCGCATCAGTGGCGTCAAGATTGATGATCTTGAGACGCTGGACACGAAGGGCTACGACCGTCGCCGCATCGCCCTCCACGCAGCTCGCATGATCGTAAAAGAGGTACTGGACGATGGTTTCTTTCACGCCGACCCTCATCCGGGCAATTTCGTCGTCATGCCGGGCGAGGTCATCGGCGCGATGGATTTTGGAATGGTCGGCCACTTGAGCCAGCGGACGCGGACCGACCTGATCCGCCTGTACATCGTCGCCATACAGATGGACGAGGAAGGCATCGTGGACCAGTTAGTCACGATGGGAGTGGTGGACGGCGCTCTGGATCGGGTGGGCTTGCAACGGGATGTGATGCGCTTGCTGCGCAAGTATCACGGGATGCCGCTAAAGACGATACGAGCGCGCGAGGTGATTGAAGAGGCCATACCCATTGCTTTTCGTCATCACCTGCACCTGCCCTCAGAGTTGTGGCTACTGGGCAAGACACTGGCGATGATGGAGGGAGTGGGACTGGGACTGGACCCTGACCTCGACGTCTTTGCCATTTCTGAGCCTCATGTCCGTCGCTTTATGTGGCACATGGCCTCTCCCCACGCTTGGGGGCCGTCGTTGCTCAAAAGCGCTGGCGATTGGGGGGAACTGCTGAGCCTGCTCCCACGCGTTGGCTCGCAGTTGCTTGCCCGCGTCGAACGCGGAGAGCTAGAGATCACGCTCACCCACAAAGAGTTGAGCCAGGCTCTGGTACGGATAGACCGGCTGGCTAATCGCCTTTCGTTGAGCGTGCTGCTGGCCGCGTTTATCGTCGGACTGGCCTGGCTTATTTCGGCCTTCAATCTGACCGGGCAACGGGAGCTGGTGGCTATAATGTTGGTTTTGGGTTTCATTGCCGCCAGCCTGTTGGCCTTGTGGCTAGCCTTTTCCATCTGGCGCTCCAGGAAATAGCTCTCGTCCGTACCCCCTCAACCTCCTGGGGCGAAAGTGGAGCAGGCGGCTCACCGAGCTTCCAGTCCGCTGCTTGGACAAGCTAGAAAGTCGGGCCCACTACACCGCTCCCCTAATTTGCCAGGATAACTGGTCAGGCGACCGTCATTCTCTAAAGTACACCAAGAACACAAAGTGAGGATCGCAAAGGACCTGCGGTTTGAAGAAACCTGTCATATACGTTACAGACCGAATGTCTTTTGGCCTTCTTGCAGCAATTCCCGTTTTGAAGCCACACCGCCGTAAAACAGACGGTGCTGGCTAGTTTTTTCCTAGCACCTAAGCTAGAATTGCCAAAACGGGAATTGCTGCTGGGGAAACACCCTCATTCGTCATTTGCCATTGCTCAGCGGTCATTGTATAATCCCCTCGTAATGGAGGTTACCACAGGGGAAAGCTTCCACGTCGCCATCAACGCGCACCTCCTCTCGGGACGGGCCGGGTACCGCAGCGCAGGCGTGCATCAGTACATCTATCATTTGCTACGCTACCTGGGAGAGGCCAGCGGTGGTTTGCACTACACAGTTATGCTGGGTAACGGCGCGCTTCCCCCGGACGTCAATCTTGCCGCACTGCGATCCCTGTGGCCCACAAACCGAGCGGTAGTACGGGTGGCGTGGGAGCAGTTGGCGCAGCCGTGGGCGCTGCGCCGAATTGGGGCGGATTTGGCGCACGGGCCGGTCTTTGTTGGCCCTATACTTGCCCCCTGCCCGACGGTCGTCACCATCCACGACCTGAGTTTCATCCGTTTCCCCCATTTATTCCGGCCCGCCAACCGGTTGTACCTGACAGCTCTGACCCGGCTCTCGGCCCGGCGCGCCCGGAGGACCATCGCTGTCTCGGAGCACGCTGCCGCTGAGAGCACACGGCTGTTAGGCGTCCCGCCAGAGCGGATCACTGTGGTCTATCACGGGGTGGACCCGGATTTCCGACCGCTGCCGGACGACGAGGTCGCAGCCTTCCGCGAGCGCCGGGGGCTGCCGGAACGATTGGTGTTATTCGTAGGGACGTTGGAGCCGCGCAAGAACCTGGTGCGGTTGGTGGAGGCGTTTGCCCGCGTCCGCGATGGCCGGGTTGGGCTGGCGCTGGCGGGTGGCAGAGGCTGGCTCTACGAAGAGCTGTTCGCCAGAGTAAAAGCCCTGGGTTTGAGCGACGAGGTCATTTTCCCGGGCTACGTGATGAGAGAAGAACTACCCTGGTGGTACAATGCCGCTACCGTCCTGGCATATCCATCCGTGTACGAAGGGTTCGGGCTGCCGGTGTTGGAGGCGCAGGCCTGCGGCACGCCGGTGCTGACCTCTAACGTATCCTCGCTGCCAGAGGCGGCGGGCGATGCTGCCTTGGCGGTGGACCCTTATAAAGTGGAGGCGCTGGCGGACGGGCTGAATCGTTTATTGGCGGACGAGGCGCTGCGACACGATCTGCGGGAACGAGGGCTGGTTCACGCGCGGTCGTTCTCTTGGCCACGAGCCGCGCAGGAGACGGCCCGTGTCTACCGCCGCGCCCTGACCGAAGGAGAAGGTGGTGAATAAAAAACATCCCAGTCGCGTGAAAGCGAGTCGCTGGGCTCCCTGGTGGGTCATTATTTCCGACCTCTTGCTGATCAACATCAGTATGTACCTGGCCTATTGGGTGCGCTACGGACTGCAATGGTTCCGCGACATCAGCTATTGGCATCCCTTCTCTGCGTACGTTCCTTTTGGACTTTTGTTCACTGTTCTGATGCTGTTGTTTTTTCAGATGGACCGGGTTTACCAGAACTGGCGCGGGCGACGGTGGCTGGATCAGATCTATCGCATCATCAACGGAACGGCTAAATCTGTGATGGTGATTATGGCCATCACCTTTGTGCTCCGGCCACTACAGTACTCGCGCTTGTTGCTCATTGAGGCCGGCATCATCGCCGTCGTCTTGCTCGCTATGGCGCGGTGGGCGCAGAATTGGCTCGAGGGCCAGCTGCGCACTCGCGGCATTGGGGTATCGCGTGTCATCATCGTCGGAGCTGGTGAGGTGGGGCGTACCGTAATGCGCACCGTCGTAGCACAGCCCGAGTTTGGCTACCAGATCGTCGGTTTCGTGGACGACAACCCCGATAAGGGGCGCACCGACATTGGTCGCTTCAAAGCCCTGGGCCCGTTGCGCAATATGCCACAACTGATCGAGGAGGAGGCAGTGGACGAGGTCATCATCACACTGCCGTGGATGTACCACCGCAAGATAATGTCCGTCGTGCGCGAGTGTGAACGGCGGAAGGTGAGCGCCCGCATTGTGCCGGACCTGTTCCAGATGAGCCTCAGCCAGGTGGATGTGGATGACCTGGGCGGGGTGCCACTGATCGGCGTGCGGGAGGTTGGGTTTGAGCGAGGGGCGCTGGTGGTCAAACGGGTGATGGATTTCGTGGGAGCGACGCTGGGGCTGACCCTGGGAGCTCCTTTCCTGGGACTGATCGCGCTGGCTATCCGGCTCGATTCGCCCGGGCCAGTCGTCTTTAGCCAGACCCGCGTTGGAGTCAAGGGGAAGCGGTTCGAGATATACAAGTTCCGCTCGATGCGCGAGGGGGCCGAGGCAGAATTGGAGAAACTGTACGATCTCAACGAGGCCGATGGCCCATTCTTCAAAATTCACGACGATCCCCGCTTGACTCGCGTGGGACGGTTCTTGCGCCGCACCAGTCTCGATGAACTTCCCCAACTGTGGAACGTGTTGCGCGGCGAGATGAGCCTGGTGGGACCGCGCCCTCCTATCCCGGCCGAGGTCAGCCACTACATGGAGTGGCACAAGAAACGATTGGATGGGCGCCCGGGGATGACGGGCCTGTGGCAAGTCAGTGGGCGCAGCCACCTCAGCTTTGACGAGACAGTGTTGCTCGACATCTACTACATTGAGAACTGGTCGCTGTGGCTAGATTTCAAGATTCTGCTGCGCACTATTCCCACGGTGCTTTTTGGAAAAGGGGCGTATTAGCGTCCCCGACCCGTATGTTTTTCATCCTTAACTGCTCAGAGGTTCCCGGCACTTGTGTACCGACTTTTATGAAAATGGCATCTGATGACTTTCCTGAAAAAAGGTGTTGGTTTGTTCGTCGGTGGGGATAAAATGCCC